>NZ_CP020950.1:0-300000 GCF_000172795.2 Rhizobium sp. CIAT894 | reverse complement strand
TGATTTATCGCCATATTCTGGACAACTTTCCTCTTGGAAGTCGAGTCCGGTCCGAGCTTGCTCAGCTCTTCGTTGGCCAAGCCATCAATCATGAGGGCGTCGTCGGGATAAGGATTATGCTGTTTCAACTGGGACTCGGCGCCTAGATACTGCCGCAGCCGATCTAAACTCACGACCACTTTTCCCTCGGCCTCGGTAAATTTCCTAAAATCCTCCTGCAACGACCGTTGCTGCTGATCAGTACCCGTGAGTCGGCTGACTATGCTCCCCCTACCCTCCCTTTTGAGCCAATCGCTAAACTTTCGTTGGTTACTGGCATTTTTCTGAGAAATCGAGACCGGTCCGAACTTACTCAGCTCTTCCTTGGCCAAGCTATCAATGACGCGGGCGTCATCGGGATAGGGATCATGAATTCGGCGGCCCATCAGGCGCGGCCCAGCTCCAACGGCTTGGAGTTCTTGCCCCTCAGGTCCGAGCCTCCTGAAATGAGACAGCGCTGAGTTAAGACGGTTCTGATCGTCCTCACCGCTTGCCCAATAATCCGCGATATCAACGGCTAGTGAATCTGGATCGTTTAAAAACCGAGAAGCCATCGAATCTCTGTTTGCTGCTCGGAGCCAACGAGCGAACCTCCTAAGAATCCCTAAATTGTTCTCGACGGTAGCCTCGGGAACCCTTCCGTCCCCTCGGCCGATGCTACCGTCGGGTAGAATTTCATAGCCTCGGACTGCTTCCGCGAACTGGTTGATGCGGGTCTCGTCATCGGGATGCATGTCCCGGTCGGCGGGGCGACCACGCTTGGCGCCGACGCGAACCTTGGTTGAGGCCACGTGAGTCTCCGTTGCGGCATCGACGTCTTGCTGCCCCGAACCCCTCTCCGGCGCCAGCGACTGCGGCGTCACTCGCATCGAACCGCCCACGGATCTGCGACGCGGCACACGGTCGCCGGCGTCACTATCGTGCGAACCGAGGCGTAAGTCGCTCGGATCCTGTTCCATGTCTCGGCTCTCTGAATAGTAGTCCTCGATCCAGGCGTCCGTATCGAAAGCTCCGGTCACGCCTTCGATCCACCCACTTACTTCGCGAGAATCGTCATCGCGCGGCTGGTTCCGTCTTGGGTACATCGATGCCGGTCCTCCGGAAATTCAAATTTGGAACCTCGATCCTAATGCCTGCCGACCGCCGCCCAGCATGCTAAAGCCAGATCCAATCATGCCCTCAAGGCATGGCCGAACACCATATGGCGACGGCTTGCCGACAATCGTCTGCACTCGACCATCAGGCCGGCACATGGCTTGAGAGGCTCGCCAGCAGTTTCGGGTGATGTGTGGAACATGCAGCGCGAAGGGTGCCGTCAGAATTTCCGATTCCAACCAATCTTTCCGCCGGCCTTTCTGATTTCGCCGCCTCAGGCAACGGAACCATTGCGGTGTAGCTGCTGACAGAACCCGTTGCGCGCCTGATAGTTATGCGACCTATGGGGCGGCGATCAGGATGAGACGCGCGCGACAATCTGGATGAGATTCTTATGTCGCGGTCGGGATGAAGTTATCATGTTGATTGTCGCTGGCAAGAGCTTCATCGTGGTCTGATTGCCGCTCCGCGACAAACTGTGCGGTGCCTTTGATTGTCGCGAATGAGGCTGGCCTGCCGCGCTGGCGTTTGGCCTCCATGGCGGAACGTCGTCGACAGCTTTCGACGTTCATTTCGAATGATCGTTGCGTGATGAACAAGTCGGTCCACCGCGGCACCCGCCCGCAGGTGTCAGGCGAAATGAGAAACTGACCCCCTAACGAAATGAAGAACTGCCCCCTCGTGTGACAACGAGGAGAGATGGATGACAAGTGCGATTTCAGCGCATCCTGCATCGTGGGGAACGATGCAGGGCGAAGATATGCTTGAGGCAGATGAGGTGGTGGCAATGTTGCGGCTGCACGAGCTTGGTTGGGGTGCCAAGCGTCTATCGAAGGAATTTGGATGTGCTCGCAACACTGTCCGTCGATATCTTCGTGAGGGTGGAGCGGTACCCTTCAAGAAGCCGGTTCGGAGGAGTGCTTTTGATGGCCTTGATGATTGGCTTCGTGAACGCTTCTTTCGCCATGATGGCAATGCCGATGTGATCCGGCAGGAGCTGGCGAGCGAGCATGGAATTATCATCGGTTTGCGTTCGGTAGAGCTTCGAGTCCGGGAATGGCGGCGGGAACTCAAGGCGCAAAAGCGTGCGACAGTGCGGTTTGAAACGCCGCCTGGTCGTCAGTTGCAGATCGACTTCGGGCAGACGCGTGTCTGGATCGGTGACGAGCGGCTTCGGGTAAACGTCTTTGTCGCCACGCTAAGCTATTCCAGACGCATTCATATCCGTGCCTCATTGAGAGAAGGGCAGACAGATTGGTTCGAGGGGATGGAAGGCGCGTTTCTTCGGTTTGGCGGCGTTCCCGTTGAGGTTTTGCTGGATAATGCGAAGGCACTTGTCGAACATCACGACGCGGTTAGCCGGGAGGTTCGCTTCAATGCGCGACTCTGGGCGTTTGCCCGTTACTGGGGCTTCGCGCCACGCGCTTGCGCTCCCTACCGGGCGCGAACAAAGGGGAAGGACGAGCGCGGGGTCGGGTACGTCAAGAAGAATGCTATCGCTGGTCGCCGGTTTGAGAACTGGGCTTCGTTCGAGGCGCACCTTGACCGATGGATACGAGAGATCGCAGACCGACGAGAACACGGCACGACTGGTGAAGCACCAATTGAACGCTTTGCTGCGGAGGCCGAAGCCCTTCGGCCGCTATCCGGCCGCGTACCGTTTGGACAACTACGCGACCTCGTGCGCAAAGTGCAGGCGGACTGCGCCATCGATCTCGACACAAACAGCTATTCCGTACCCTGGCGTCTCATCGGCGAGAGCGTCCAAGTCGTTGTATTGGCTGGCCGTGTAATTATCCGTCACGCTGGCCAGGTTGTGGCCGATCATCCTCTCTGCCAGGGACGGCGACAACGGATCGTCGACCGGGATCACTTTGTTGGCTTCGCGGGTAGCGAAGGACTGGTTCGCACCGCTCCAGTCGAGCTGGCACCAGCCGCCTTGCTGCGACCTCTTGCGGAATACGAGGCCGTTGTTGGAGGTGGCTGGTGATGACGACCGTCGATCACGATTTACTCATCGCGACACTCGATCGGCTAAAGCTGACGGCGATCCGCGATCAACTCGACACGTTGCTGGACGAGGCGCTCGAAGATGACGTTGCGCGAAGCTCTGGCGTTCCTGGTCTCACGAGAGATTGCCCGGCGCGATGAACGGCGCATCTCGATGTCGAGCAAGTTGGCGCAGTTCCCCTTCGTACGCGAACTCGATGGCTTCGACTTCGAGGCACAGCCCTCGCTGGATCGAGGACAGATCAGGGAGCTGTCAACCTGCCGCTGGATTGCTCACGGCGACACCGTCCTATTCCTCGGACCTCCGGGCACCGGTAAGACGCACCTTGCTGTCAGTCTTGGCCGAGAAGCAATCCGCCAGAACTACAACGTTCAATTCGTCACGGCGGCCACTCTGGTTGCGATGCTCGCCAAGGCCCATAACGATGGCTCATTGGACAAGCAGTTGACAATCCTATCGCGGCCGAAACTGCTGATCATCGACGAGCTGGGATATCTGCCCTTCGAAGCTAACGCCGCCCACCTGTTCTTCCAACTGGTCTCTCGCCGCTATGAAAGGGGATCGATCCTGATTACCTCCAATCGATCGGTCGGAGAGTGGGGGAGCGTCTTTGGAGACCCTGTCGTCGCCACCGCGATATTGGACCGCCTGCTGCACCATTCGACGGTGATCACCATCCGAGGTGATAGCTACAGGCTTCGCGAAAAGCGCCGTTCCGGCCTTCTGCAGAAGGCCGGAACAGCGCTTGAGACAAACGAAACAGCAAATCAATGAAGGGGTCAGTTCTTCGTTTCGCCTACGGGGTCAAATCTTCACTTCGCTTGACAGCAGGCATAGTTTGATAGTTGCAGGATACGGGGTCGGCATCGAGCACCCAACTCACACGTTGGCTCATGATCGCTGTATGAAATGCATCCGGCGCCATGGGCGGGTTTCGTCCTGGCCTGAAGCCATAGTAGAACCCGCAAAGGGTAGGCCGTCATAGACGGCACTAAGCACTTCAGCGACCGCGCCAGCATCCTTCGCACCCGAGGCTCTTCCCGCATCCGTATCTGTCTACACCTCAGATGCGACAGCCGTCGCCTCTTGGGATGCTGGCCAAACGTCACGTTTTGAAGGAAGACTGGCGACGTGCACATTCGATGTCGCCCCCGGCACTGGGGATCGTCTCATCTGGGTTGGCGCGCTGCACGTGGCCGCGTAAAAACGGATTCTCTCTCAACGGTTTGGTGCTTTTCAAGAACGACTGGCATCTATTGCTCGATCCATCTCCACCCTATTGCAGGAAAAGGTAAATGTCGCTCTGCATGCCTGATGGCCCCAGAGTGGCCGTGTAGGGCACACCATGGATACTGAAGTTGGTGGGTTTGTCCGCGCTCGGCAGCAAGTCAAACAAGTACATTGCAGGCAGAAGGTCATCTGGTACCGGTTGATTGCCGTGTCGCCAGCTCGGAGGGACAAATCCTCCCAAGTCGTCCACAGGCAGCGTGTACTGTGGGGTGCCGAAGATCGATGCCCCCAAGCTTTGCTCCCATGGTGCGTCTGGCGGATTGACGCTTTGCACCGGTGAATAGGCGGCTGACGGCAAATCCTGCCGGAAGGTCGCTGTATTCCAGCTATCGGGAAGCTGGCCGGGTTGAGCCACTCCATGCCAAAACTCTGCGGGATCGGCGATCTGTGTGGAGGACTCCGGTTCAGCCGCCGCAGCCCCCGCTCGAGCACTGTTGGGCGCGGGGCTCAGACGTCGTTGGAGTTGCTCCCGATCGGCGACGAGGTTGTCGAGGTGCAGCACGGCTGGCCGGCCTCTTCGTGCCAGTCGTCTAACGAGCGCCCGCGTGCCGTCAACCACGAAGACTCCGCAATCATAGTCGTTGCGCTGTTGGGTCATGCGGACGGGCTCCAGACGGGTACCCAACCTTTGTGCGAGCATTGCTGCAAACTCGTTGTTCTGGCCCCGGAAGGAGTCATAGTGATAGGCAGCCGGCCCCTCGCGGTTGCGACGGTCAACGAGTAGCAGCGACCAATGGGTGCCGCGGTGATCAGGATCCGAAGCACTGGCATCGCTCACTGGAAGGAACAGGAAGTCGGCTGTATCTCTTCCATTCTGATCATTAACGATGCGCTGGAAAGCGCTCAGCGCGGTGCTCTCATCGCCCAGGCGCAGATGATAATGGGCTATCAGGGGATCGATAAGCCGCGTCCTGGCTGCGAGATCCGGATCGTTTCGCTGCAAGTCCTGCATTAGCAGCTCATAATCCGTCTGGATATGCTGGTCGCCCAGCCATTCGGTATGGTCGAGCGACAATCCGCTGCGGCTTTCGATCGGTGGATCAACCTGCTGCAGCGGCGAAGTTGATCTGAACTCGGCACGTGAATCCGAACGGCCGTCCAGACCGGCCGGTTCGCGGCCACTTGCCGGCTCAGGGGACAACCCCGACGCTGCGTTCGCCTCAACGACTTGCTGGTACTGCCGAAGCCGCTTGAAAGAGATAGTGTGTTTTCCCATGTCTTCGGTGAAGTCTTGGTAATCTTTTTGCAACGACTGTTGCTGCTGATCAGTACCGGTGAGTCGGCTGACTATGCTCTCCCTGCCCTCCCTTTGGAGCCAAGCGCTAAACTTTCGTTGATTGCTGGCCATATTCCAGACAACATTCCTCTTGGAAGTCGAGTTCGATCCGAGCTTGCTCAGCGCTTCCTTGGCTAGGTCATCAATGATGCGGGCGTCGTCGGGATAAGGATGATGCTGTTTCAACTGCGACTCGGCGCCTAGATACTGCCGCAGCCGATCGAAACTCACGACCACTTTTTTTCCTTCCTCCTTGGTAAAGGCCCTAAAATCCTCCTTCAACGACTGTTGCTGCTCATCACTGCCGGTGAGCCGGCTGACTATGCTCTCCCTGCCCTCCCTTTTGAGCCAAGCGCTAAACTTTCGTTGGTGACTGGTATTATTCCGGGAAGTCGAGACCGGTCCGAACTTACTCAGCTCTTCCTTGGCCAAGCTATCAATGACGCGGGCGTCGTCGGGATAAGGATCATGTATCTGGCGCCCCATCAGGCGCGGCCCAGGTCCAACGGCTTGGAGTTCTTGCCCCTCAGGCGCGAGCCTCCTGAAATGAGACAGTGCTGACTTAAGACGGTTCCGACCATCCCCACCGCTTGCCAAATAATAATCCGCGATATCAACGGCTAGTGAATCTGGATCGTTTAAAAGCCGAGAAGCCATCGAATCTCTGTTTTCTGCTCGGAGCCAACGAGCGAACCTCCTAAGAATCCCTAAATTGTTCTCGACGGTAGCCTCGGGAACCCTTCCGTCCCCTCGGCCGACGCTACCGTCGGGTAGAATTTCGTAGTTTCGGACTGCTTCCGCGAACTGGTTGATGCGGGTCTCGTCATCGGGATGCATGTCCCGGTCGGCGGGGCGACCACGCTTGGCGCCGACGCGAGCCTTGGTTGAGACCACGTGAGTCTCCGTTGCGGCATCGACGTCTTGCTGCCCCGAACCCCTCTCCGGCGCCAGCGACTGCGGCGTCACTCGCATCGAACCGCCCACGGATCTGCGACGCGGCACACGGTCGCCGGCGTCACTATCGTGCGAACCGAGGCGTAAGTCGCTCGGATCCTGTTCCATGTCTCGGCTCTCTGAATAGTAGTCCTCGATCCAGGCGTCCGTATCGAAAGCTCCGGTCACGCCTTCGATCCACCCACTTACTTCGCGAGAATCGTCATCGCGCGGCTGGTTCCGTCTTGGGTACATCGATGCCGGTCCTCCGGAAATTCAAATTTGGAACCTCGATCCTAATGCCTTCCGACCGCCGCCCAGCATGCTAAAGCCAGATCCAATCATGCCCTCAAGGCATGGCCGAACACCATATGGCGACGGCTTGCCGACAATCGTCTGCACTCGACCATCAGGCCGGCACATGGCTTGAGAGGCTCGCCAGCAGTTTCGGGTGATGTGTGGAACATGCAGCGCGAAGGGTGCCGTCAGAATTTCCGATTCCAACCAATCTTTCCGCCGGCCTTTCTGATTTCGCCGCCTCAGGCAACGGAACCATTGCGGTGTAGCTGCTGACAGAACCCGTTGCGCGCCTGATAGTTATGCGACCTATGGGGCGGCGATCAGGATGAGACGCGCGCGACAATCTGGATGAGATTCTTATGTCGCGGTCGGGATGAAGTTATCATGTTGATTGTCGCTGGCAAGAGCTTCATCGTGGTCTGATTGCCGCTCCGCGACAAACTGTGCGGTGCCTTTGATTGTCGCGAATGAGGCTGGCCTGCCGCGCCGGCGTTTGACCCCCATGGGTGGAACGTCGTCGATAGCTTTCAACGTTCATTTCGAATGATCGTTGCGTGATGAACAAGTCGGTCCACCGCGGCACCCGCCCGCAGGCATTAGTTGCAGGATACGGGGTCGGCATCGAGTACCCAACTCACACGTTGGCTCATGATCGCCGCATGAAATGCATCCGGCGCCATGGGGGGGTCGTCCGGGCCTGAAGCCATAGTAGAACCCGCAAAGGATAGGCCGTCATCGACGGCACTAAGCACTTCAGCGACCGCGCCAGCATCCTTCGCACCCGAGGCTCTTCCCGCATCCGTATCTGTCTACACTTCAGATGCGACAGCCGTCGCCTCTTGGGATGCTGGCCAAACGTCACGTTTTGAAGGAAGACGGACGACGTGCACATTCGATGTTGCCCCGGCACTGGGGATCGTCTCATCTGGGTTGGCGCGCTGCACGTGGCCGCGTAAAAACGGATTCTCTCTCAACGGTTTGGTGCTTTTTCAAGAACCACTGGCATCTATTGCTCGATCCATCTCCACCCTATTGCAGGAAAAGGTAAATGTCGTTCTCCATGCCTGATGGCCCCAGAGTGGCCGTGTAGGGCACACCATGGATAGTGATGCTGGTCTGGGGTTTGTCCGCGCTCGGCAGCAACTCAAGCCAGGACATCGCAAGCCGAAGGCCAGCCTGTGCCGGTTGATTGCGGTGTTGCCAGCTCGGAGGGACAGCTCCTCCCAAGTCGTCCACAGGCAGCGTGTACTGTGGGGTGCCGAAGATCGATGCCCCCAAGCTTTGCTCCCATGGTGCGTCTGGCGGATTGACGCTTTGCACCGGTGAATAGGCGGCTGACGGCAAATCCTGCCGGAAGGTCGCTGTATTCCAGCTATCGGGAAGCTGGCCGGGTTGACCCACTCCATGCCAAAACTCTGCGGGATCGGCGATCTGTGTGGAGGACTCCGGTTCAGCCGCCGCAGCCCCCGCTCGAGCACTGTTGGGCGCGGGGCTCAGACGTCGTTGGAGTTGCTCCCGATCGGCGACGAGGTTGTCGAGGTGCAGCACGGCTGGCCGGCCTCTTCGTGCCAGTCGTCTAACGAGCGCCCGCGTGCCGTCAACCACGAAGACTCCGCAATCATAGTCGTTGCGCTGTTGGGTCATGCGGACGGGCTCCAGACGGGTACCCAACCTTTGTGCGAGCATTGCTGCAAACTCGTTGTTCTGGCCCCGGAAGGAGTCATAGTGATAGGCAGCCGGCCCCTCGCGGTTGCGACGGTCAACGAGTAGCAGCGACCAATGGGTGCCGCGGTGATCAGGATCCGAAGCACTGGCATCGCTCACTGGAAGGAACAGGAAGTCGGCTGTATCTCTTCCATTCTGATCATTAACGATGCGCTGGAAAGCGCTCAGCGCGGTGCTCTCATCGCCCAGGCGCAGATGATAATGGGCTATCAGGGGATCGATAAGCCGCGTCCTGGCTGCGAGATCCGGATCGTTTCGCTGCAAGTCCTGCATTAGCAGCTCATAATCCGTCTGGATATGCTGGTCGCCCAGCCATTCGGTATGGTCGAGCGACAATCCGCTGCGGCTTTCGATCGGTGGATCAACCTGCTGCAGCGGCGAAGTTGATCTGAACTCGGCACGTGAATCCGAACGGCCGTCCAGACCGGCCGGTTCGCGGCCACTTGCCGGCTCAGGGGACAACCCCGACGCTGCGTTCGCCTCAACGACTTGCTGGTACTGCCGAAGCCGCTTGAAAGAGATAGTGTGTTTTCCCATGTCTTCGGTGAAGTCTTGGTAATCTTTTTTCAACGACCATTGCTGCTGATCACTGCCGTTGAGCCGGCTCGCTATGCTCTCCCTACCCCTGGTTTGCAGCCAATCACCAAACTTTCGCTGATTGCTGACCAGCTTCGAGACGACTATCCTCTGCGAAGTCGAGTCCGATCCGAGCTTGCTCAGCTCTTCGTTGGCGAAGCTATCAATCATGAGGGCGTCGTCGGGATAAGGATTATGCTGTTTCAACTGCGACTCAGCGCCTAGATACTGCCGCAGCCGATCGAGACTCACGTTTATTCTTTTTCCTTCAGCCTTGGTAAAGGCCCTCAAATCGTCCTTTAACGACCGTTGCTGCTGATCACTGCCAGTCAGGCGACTGGCTATGCTCCCCCGACCCTTCTTTCGGAGCCAATCACTAAACCTCCGTTTATTGCTGGCCAGATTCAAAACGCTTTTCCGCTTGGAACTCGAGTCCGATCCGAGCTTGCTCAGCTCTTCCTTGGTGAAGCTATCAATCATGAGGGCGTCGTCGGGATAAGGATTATGCTGTTTCAACTGGGACTCGGCGCCTAGATACTGCCGCAGCCGATCTAAACTCACGACCACTTTTTTTCCTTCCTCCTTGGTAAAGGCCCTAAAATCCTCCTGCAACGACCGTTGCTGCTCATCAGTACCCGTGAGTCGGCTGACTATGCTCTCCCTGCCCTCCCTTTTGAGCCAAGCGCTAAATTTTCGTTGGTTACTGGCATTTTTCCGGGAAGTCGCGGCCGGTCGGAGCTTACTCCGCTCTTCGTTGGCCAAGGCATCAATAATGAGGGCGTCGTCGGGATGGGGATCATGCTGTTTCAACTGCGACTCAGCGCCTAGATACTGCCGCAGCCGATCGAAACTCACGCTTATTTTTTTTCCTTCAGCGTTGGTAAAGTTACTGTAATCGTCCTTTAACGACTGTTGCTGCTGATCACTGCCAGTCAGGCGACTGGCGATGCTCTCCCTGCCCTCCCTTTGGAGCCAATCGCTAAACCTCCGTTGATTGCTGGCCATATTCCAGACAACATTCCTCTTGGAAGTCGAGACCGGTCGGAGCTTACTCCGCTCTTCGTTGGCCAAGGCATCAATAATGAGGGCGTCGTCGGGATAGGGAACATGAATTCGGCGCCCCATCAGGCGCGGCCCAGGTCCAACGGCTTGGAGTTCTTGCCCCTCAGGCGAGAGCCTCCTGAAATGAGACAGTGCTGAGTTAAGACGCTTACGATCGTCCCCACCGTTTGCCCAGTAATCCGCGATATCACCGGCTAGCGAATCTGGATCGTTTAAAAACCGAGAAGCCATCGAATCTCTGTTTTCTGCTCGGAGCCAACGAGCGAACCTCCTAAGAATCCCTAAATTGTTCTCGACGGTAGCCTCGGGAACCCTTCCGTCCCCTCGGCCGACGCTACCGTCGGGTAGAATTTCGTAGTTTCGGACTGCTTCCGCGAACTGGTTGATGCGGGTCTCGTCATCGGGATGCATGTCCCGGTCGGCGGGGCGACCACGCTTGGCGCCGACGCGAGCCTTGGTTGAGACCACGTGAGTCTCCGTTGCGGCATCGACGTCTTGCTGCCCCGAACTCCGCGACGACGTCTTGCCGCTGCTCAATCCGAACGCCTTCTTGAACCCTGACGCCATGCGCGACGTAAATCCGCGGCGTTTGCCCTGCGGCGCCGCGGCGACTTCGCCCGCCTCCGCCATATTGCTCGATGTCTTGCTCCCCGAGCCGCCGAATCGCAAGCTGCTGGAGCCCGCCCGAGAGACGTCTATGCTGTGGCGGGCGCCGCTCAACGAGTTCTCCGGCGCCAACGACTGCGGCGTCACTCGCATCGAACCGCCCACGGATCTGCGACGCGGCACACGGTCGCCGGCGTCACTGTCGTGCGAACCGAGGCGCAAGTCGCTCAGATCCTGTTCCACATCTCGTCTCTGTGAATTGTACTCCCGGATCCAGGCGTCCGTATCGAAAGCTCCGGTCACGCCTTCGATCCACTCACTTACTTCGCGAGAATCGTCATCGCGCGGCTGGTTCCGTCTTGGGTACATCGATGCCGGTCCTCCGGAAATCAAATTTGGAACCTCGATCCTATTGACGCCGGACGGCTCTCCTTCCCGTCGAAGCAGGACGAACAGTCGCCGATAGCCGAAACGCCGACGCTCGTTTGCAAGGTCACGCAGCTTTGCCCGCAGCGCCACCTCCGGCGGTCGGCAGGACCGATAACGCACCGTCTTGCGGTCGGCGGATATGATCTGGCAGGCCCGCCGCTCCGAAAGACCCATCACGGCCTTCAGATGCGTGACGGCTTCACGCTTGGCGGCAGGCCCTACCATTTTTTTTTGCAAGAAGCTCGCGGAGCGCGGCCGCATCCAGCATCTGTTCGGCCAGCAGCTTTTTCAGCCTGGCGTTCTCGTCCTCAAGCGCCTTCAGCCGCTTGGCCTCGGACACTTCCATACCACCGTATTTGGCTTTCCAGTTGTAAAACGTCGCTTCCGAAATCCCGTGCTTACGGCAGAGGTCGGCCGCCTTCGCGCCTGCCTCCTGCTCCTTCAGTACCGCAATTATCTGCTCTTCGGTAAACCTCTGCTTCTTCATTCGTCCGTCCTTTGATGGGCCGGACTCTAATCAATTCTGGAGGAAATTCGCAGTGGCAGGTCACCTTCACCACCTAAGGGGTCACGTGGCTCCGCTTTTCCAAAGCATCTTAGAATATCGATTTTGCATGATGGCGACCAGTCCGGTTGCACTAGCATATGCGTAATCTGCAATTGGAGACCAACAACGGTGAAAACAGAACAGGCCCGCGGGGCGGTAAATTTTCCGAGACGCCTCTAACATTCAAGCTAATCTTAGCCCTGCCGCGGCGCAGACACCTCCGACGGACTGTCAGCCGATTCGACGATGGTCTGGCGAAGGGAGCCACGCTTTCGCGGATCCTCGAGGCTTGGGCTGAGGTAAAGGGATCAGGAGCGGCGCATGCAACGCGCACCGCCCGCTTCATCGAGTCTAGCAGTCACGTATCCGCTTTATAGGCCGGACATGTGAGCGCACCGTTCCCATGTGAAGCGACTGAAAAGAATGCGCTTCATCACACCTTTCACTCTCAGGAGAGACCGCCATGGATAACTCAGAACGATCGCTGCGCTACAACATTTCCGAGGAAGATGATCGCACCCGGGCCATGGCGGGGTGGATCGAGAATATGACCGGGGCACAAACGCTTACGGGCATGCCGTCCCGATCAACGCCAGATCCCCATGCTCTTTCGCCTTCGTCGCCAACGCGACCATACTCGCTCTCTTCCGAACCTCCAATTAAGGTGCTCGACAGATCGACATTTGCCAGAAAAGTAAGGGAATTTTACGGTGATGAAATCAAGCACATTTCCGTCAATCCACAAGAGTACTCGCCCTTCGTGTCCTCTAAAGCCCTGCGTACGGCTACCATCGCTCGACTCTACGGCGGCACCGACAATGATACGCCCAGCGCGCGATATTTCAGCTATGATCTGGGAGAACGAAGCGTTGGGCTTTTAAGAACAGAGGATGGATTTAGCATCGAAAACGAGCCGTGGCGGGAACTATTTCCCGGTCGAAGAAGAATCACGTCGATTGTAGACCTTCGCGTTACTCATCCGCTTGTCGAGAACGCAGGCGATATTCTGCTCGAACATCAACTTCAACTCGACGGCGAACAGCCGTTGATCATGTCACGTCCCGCTACGCCGGAGATGGGAACCCGTCTAGAGCAGATGGGTTTCGTTAATGTGGGTGAAAATCGCTGGGTGCTCGACCCTACGCAACATCCCGACAAGTGGACAAAGAATAGCAAGGGTGGATGGCAGCGCGCCGACAAACCTTGGAGTTATCTCTCTAAAACCGTGGAGTATCTTAGCGACGATGAAGCAGGTGTCGAGGAGCATTCGAGTGACGCCAGTGTCGAGACAGATTCATCCGATGATGACCCGTCTTGGTACTTCGAACACCTCAATTTGAACCGCGGCTAAAAGCTTGCCTCATCGTGAGGACTTTTTGCGCCGCCGGCTGAGTTGATACGCCCTTGTATTACGGGAGGACGCAGGCGAAGATTAGAGACTGCAATAATTGCTGCGACTCTCTGCGACGGCCCGCCTCATGCTGCACTCCGATCCTGCCGCGATGCAGATTGGCGGGGCTGGCTTCTGGGTGGTCCGCAACGATATCGCCGTTGGGGGTATCTTCTGATAATGGCCGTCGGGTTCGAAAACCTTCTGGTTGAGCCCCTAAAAGATCACCCAGGTACTCCCCAGGCGCCTCATGAATAACGACACCGAAGCGCTTGAACTCGAATCGCTCGTATCCGGACCCGTCGCCAAGCCCAAGGCGACCGTCCGACACGATGTCGATGAATGATCGACGTGCGAGCTGACCGGAAACCGCAAGGTCCGGTCGACATCATCGGGACGCGCCCATGGGCCCCATCGGCACGCGTCGGCGAATAGCGGCGAGATCCGTCTCGTCGGCGCGTTCCAGTTCTCGACCATCGGCGTGCGCACATAGCCGAGCTCTTATGGCCGTCAGGCCCACTCGACGCGACGCCAACTCGCATGCCAAACTTTTCGTGATCAAGATCAGGCCCCTTCCAGGCAGCGTAGCCGTTGCGTCTGGGGCGCCCAGCAACCCGCCCAGCGAGGCCACATTGAAGATCGCAGGGCCGCGCGGCAACGCCGCACCGCACCGTTCCGCTTCCAGGAAGATCCACGGCAACGACAATGTCGCCGTTTGTCGCAAAGGCATCGACCAGAGCGCGGCCAATCCCGCCTGCAGCGCGTGTAATGACGGCGGGTGTCTGCTTGCTTCATGGATTAGCTTCTCCTGCTCCGGCGTATGCGATCTAACGCTAAAGGAGCCAGATGACAGCAAGTTAGCACCACGTCCCGGAAAAGAAGAGTTCGGCACCAGCTGAACGCGCCGCTATTCCGCCTCGGCTTTTCATGCTCTTTGCCGCTTCCGAGCGTATAGACCGGGTCGTTAGAATGCGATGTTCCGATCGGCTGCCTGAAACCGAACCGCTCAAACTCTGGCGACGCCGCCTGCTGTGTCTGCTCCTCGAGCCAATCATAGACCACTGTGCGGTCGGCAATTCTCCACTCCCCTTCCCTTTTCAGAAAATGGTCGCAATATCGACCACATAGGAGAAACCTGGCAACGTTTGATCCGGCCGCAGTCCGGCCCTCGTTGGAGCGCAGTGAAGTAGCTCTCGACAGGTGCTTCAGCCGGGCTGATAAACTCAATCAGAACGTTGGTGATCTGGTGGATGTTGCGCGGTTCGGTCTTGAAGACACCAAGCGTGAACTCAATGAATCCCTCGGCGGAGCCCGTGTACGCTCCGTGAACGTCCTGCGCATCAGGCCAGAAGGAGCTGCGCAGCCCCGCCTCGTCCGCCCGTCTATCCCGCGGCAATACCGATAGGACAGTCGCGGATCGTTTCGCGATCATGCAATTCGACCCATTTTCGTGGTCCATGGCCCGTCGCAAGTCTGGTCTTGAGTTGAAAATGGCGTTCTATGCATCTGCGAACGGACATTCGCGCCGTCGGCGCTTGACTTGGCCTCGCAATGCCACTTCCCAGGGAACGTCTGTGAACTCAAACAGCGTGCGTAGGACAGCAACTCCCGCGCAATCAAGGACCATTGGTGCGTTGGATTTTGTCTGCAAGAACAGCCAGGGCCTCTCTGCGCTTGTGTGGAAGGTAGCTAACGGTCCATTCGGCGACAATGCGATCGACGAGTTCGCCAGAAAGAGCCCAATGTCGACTGGATCCCCGTTTGCGGCCGCCGGGGCTGCCGGTGCCTGTCTCGGCGAAGTCTCCTCCAAAGCCTGTATCCGAACGATCCTGCCTGGCTCCCAATCGGGCTCGTCTGACCGAGCGGGAGCGGCTGATCGACGCGAGGGAGAAATCTGGGGCCAGGCGGCTCGCCTCTCGGCGTCACCCCACGTTAGGCTGGTTATGCCATCCGCGGGCATCAAATCGGGGTGAAAGAAAGTTCTAAGCCTGGTGTGGTCGAGCGGCCCGACCTGCCCTCCTCAACTCAAGCACTCGAGGCGAGCCGCCATTTTACCGGTGTAGGTCTATTGTCGAATGCCTGACAACCCTATGTCGGGTCGCAAATGGAGGGAACCGGACAAAAAACTCTAACCAATTGAAAACTAACGCAATTTTCATTGGCATGGCCCTTGCTTCTTGAACCGCGACGTTAAGCAGCAACGGAGCCTTTAATGCCCCCACCAATGATTTCGCTCAAGAACCTGACCAGCACGACAACTATGAACCAACTGCTGGCCACAGCGAAGTCCACTGCTTGCGCCGCGTCATTGTGCGGTTCGTCCGCAAAGCCGCACCACGTCGAGCCGGCTGTCTGGGAGAAAATCACGGACCTTTCCTGCTATTTAGAAAAAGCGCACTACTATTTCGCGCGCATGCACGTCGTAGCCGCACCAGCTTGCAATATCCAGTGCAACTACTGCAATAGTAAATACTGCGCCAACGAAAGCCGGCCTACGCCTGACCAGGCGCTGCGAAAGGTCGTTGCGGTCGCCAATGAAGTCCCTCAGCTTTCCGTGCTCTTTATCGCCGGACCAAGCGATGCCTGTTATGACCGGAAGAAGACAAAGGCGACATTTGCACGCGGAGCCACAGAGGTCCCCGATATCAAGCTGTGTCTTTCAACCAACGGTCCGGCAGTGCCAGACCGTGTCGGCGAGCCTGCTGACATAAATGTTGATCACTTGACGATCACCATCAAAATGGTCGATCCGAGAGCCGGCGCGAAGATATCCGCGCCACTGCAGGGCCGAGCCGCAGCTCAGCAGAAGCCCGGATACAAGCAGACCCCGCGAGCACATAGGCATCCAAGTCTCGATATTCGTCCAACATGCCTGGCACTCTCGGGCGCAGCAGCGCTGAGCTCTTGGTCATCTCCCCGCGCAAAATCCCCGTTTGCTCTCTTTGATGCTTCGGGAGCATCCCGATCACCGCTTCTGTGTCAGTCTGCTCCCGTCTCCAACGCTGCGGCGACCTCCTTGCGCAGCCATTTATGCTGCGGGTCGTGATGGCACCGCTCGTGCCAGATGAGCATGACCTTGTACGGTGCCGGCTCGAGGGGTGGATCAACAACCCTAAGCGGCAGCATCGCGGAAACTTGGGTCGCAACGCGGCGCGGGACGAGCAATACCAAATCCGTCCCCGAAGCCACCACCGCTGCCGTGAGAACGCTGGAAAAAAGTATGGGACTACGATCCTCTCGCAGGTTGGGCAAGTGGTCGTAGATCGGGCCGAAATGGTCGGGGGAGTCCGTACTGATGGCAGCGTGACGCAAGGTCGCGAAGTTGTCGATCGTCCATTCCTGCGCCAGCGCGGGATGGTCGTGGCGCAACAAACACGCGAAGCGGTCTGTATAGAGACTGCGCCGAAAATAGCCAGGCAGTTGCACGTCAATATGCCCAACGGCCAAATCAATATCACCTTGCTCAAGCCCCCGCACGGCACGATCAAACGGCAAACAGGCGAGTGTGTCGAGATGAGGGGCACGCTCGCGTAACCACGGCAGGAGGCGCGGTAGTACAGCCAAAGCTTGATGATCGGGGATCGCCAGCGTTGCCCCCCTCCCCCATTCTTTTGAGATTACGCTGCGGCTTGTCACCATCTCTCGGATCGTACGCAGTGCCGACGGCAGCCTTTGAGCCAAGTGTTCGCCTTGCGGCGTTGGGATCAAACCCGTTGAAGACCGCACCAGCAGGTCATCATTGAACATGCCGCGCAGCCTTCCCAGTGCCCGGCTCATCGCCGGTTGACTCCGCCCGATGTGCTGGCCCGCGTGCGTCACGTTCCGGTATTCGAGCAGAGCCTCGAGCGCGACCAGGAGGTTGAGGTCTATTGATGCCAAGTTTATCTGGTGTCCAGTGAGGCGCTCTCCTCTCCAATCTTGCAACATCTTTCGCCTATAAGCGAGTTGATCCGTCACCTCTTTTTCTACATAGCGTTTCATGACGTTCATTCCTCAACAATCAATTCCGGGTCCAACGTTTTCGAGTTCATCTCGGCGGTGGAGCGCGGGTGACAACCTCATGGCATTGTGCCATCACGCGTCCAAGGGGCGGCCAGATCTGTGTGACGATGGCGATCACATGGAACATCGGGGTGTCCCACAGGAATATAGCGCCCGTGTCGACTTCCCCGAGCCCGTTGCAACAGTCTCGGATCCGATGCTGGGGTGCTTGGGTGAAAGAGGCGCACGCGCTCGAGCACAGCGTTGCAATAGGCCTCGGTCGCATAATACGCGATGCGGTCGATGTCGCTCAGGTGAACACCTGCAGATGCGAGGCAATATTGAATCGAACGCATTGGTAACTTGTTGGAGTGCTTGATCCGGTTAAGGCGCTCCTCCTCGACCGCCGCTATCACTCGCCCGTCGCGAACGGGAACCGCAGCCCCATCGTGCATAAAGGTGCTCGGTAGATCGGACGAATTTTCGTAATCTTTGCTTAGACCGCCACTGAGCCCTAGACACAGCATGTTGCTCTCCAGTTCGTTTCGGAAGGTAGGTCGCTCTGGCCTGGCCACCGGCCTTCGTAGTTTCATAGGGTGGCGCTTGACAGTGCAGCTAGAGCTCACGGGGTCGAAGCCGATACCATTAGTGACCGGCGCGGCGACATTGCCGACAACCGATCCTGCGCAACCTTCTTGATCATTGTTGCGACGCCGCACAGAAACCCGGGCCGAAGCGCTTGCAGCAGAACTGCCTAACCTATCCACATCACTCAATCCTTCATATTTCGGCCCGACAGCCGCAAGAAAACATCACGAGGTTTGGTGGCCCTGCAAAAGGCGCAGACCAAGTCCTCGCGGCTGCGAGCGCGCCTGCTCTGGCTTCTAGTGATTGTGGGAGATGCACTCACAGGTTAGTCGACCAGGGAACAGTGCTTCTTGTGAGAGCCCTATCAGCACTGAAACGGGAGAAGCAACGGTGAAGATTCTGCCCGATCACGACCAGCGTAAGATAACAATCGAGGCCAGGCAACTGACAGAGGGCTCCAGGTCGAATTTCCAGCATCGTCTCCGCACCTGAGGACCCATTTTTTTAGAACTCCACATAATCTACACAGCGCTCTTCAGCGTTTTCTAAGGGCAATCGTTTTGAGCAGTAAAATCGTTTTTGTGGATGGAATGCGTGCAAAAAGGAATGGGTGGATTCATAGCAAGGCGAGCGGCACTTTCAAACAGCGGCCGTGATGATCAACGTTTACGGCAAATCCGCCTCCGACGTCGGTGCCGACGACCGATCTCCGAAATCCTCGTGTATCGTCGTACCCGCAACACTCCTTCTCTACTCTGGTTTTCAGCCGATAAACCTAGCCGCAGCTTCGCCAGTCGGCACGTCGATAAGCGTGATCGGGCTTGCTGCAAGGAAACGGCGTTGGTTGTTGGTCGGCGCTGCCGCATCCAGCACCGCAAAACGTGGTGCGTTGGATCGCGTCATGATCCGTCGGGCGTAGGTGCGCAGCATCTGGTCGTTGAAGCGGCAGCCGATGAAGAAGAGCCTCTGTTGGTGCGCCGCTCCTTCACCGCTTCGCTGACCCACCTGAGCGGCGGAACTCCTTCCGTCGCTGATGAGGCCGTTGATGGCCTGCTCGCCCGGCCTTCCGGTGGGTCGGCCGGCATCGAGACAGGCGATTATTACGCGGCGGGCGCGGCGCGCGAGGTTTCGATGCGCTTCAGTCCATCGGTGATGGCCGCGAGCCCTTCCCGCAGCGTCTGCCCTATAGTGCCCGGACCGATGTCGATTGGAGGATTGTCAAGCATGGCTACAATGTCGCTGCCGTTGAGATAATCGAGCTTCTTCTGGACTGTGGTTCGGACACGCTCGGTCGCGCTCGACAGTGCCTCACCGTTGCGTTCGGTGATGGCGGAGAGCTGATCTGAAAGCTCTCCTCCGAACTGCAGGAAGATGTCGTCGACATACCTCCACGTTCCGCCGCGGGCTTCCACATCGACCATCTGGTTGATCTTGCTCTTTACCTCATCCCGCAGCGTCAAGGCAGTGTCGAGATGAGCCTGCCATATAGCTATGATACTTTCGACCGAGTTCTCGATGGATTTGGTCCTTTCGGGCTGGTCTGCGATGCCAAGAAGGACCAGAAGTTGATCATCGTTACCGAGCCGCGGGACCACCGCTGCGATCAGACGCTCCACAACCGCGCGCCTACGGGCTGCATCGCCTAGTTCCTTCGGCCATTGCGACGACACTATCTTCGCAATCCTCTCAGAATTCGCGTTCTCTAGCGGATAAGAAAGCTGTCGCTCCTGAGCCTTTGCCTTGATCAGACGGAACAAGGACTCTACTACCTCGTCTTGATCGAGAGCGCCCGTTGGAACTCTGTTCAGATCGATCCCATTCACCACGACCTCTTCGCGGCGGTCGCCGTTTGTCTCGCCCTGCCCCGCCCCATCGGGCATGTCATCCACATATTGAAGATTTCGCAGATTCTCAGGATAGGCCAGCATCAACAGAAGTCGGCCGGCGAAGTTGTGCAGCGTTGCCTCCTGCTCTTCCGGAGGCGTCGCAGCCAGCACACGTTGCAGCCAATCCGCGATCTTCGTGGTCAGATGGGACAACTCTGCGGTCTGTCCCGCGCCAATTTGCGCGCTGAGACTTACTGCGTGATTGGAAATGGTCGCGGCCGCGGCGGCAATGCCCTCCTTCACTTCCGGGAGAAGCTGCTCCAGGAGCTCAGCCCCGCCTTCACGCTTGCTTCTCTCTTCAGTTTCTTCAACACTCCCTGCAGAGTTCCCTTCCGCGCTATCGAGCGCCGTCATCGGCCGATTGAATTCTTCAGAGTCGTCGGGTGGAAGAAATTGGGAGTTCTCCTCGGCGTTCATCTCAAACTGCTGAATGTCTTCTTCAGTTAAGATTCCTGCTTCCTGCATGTCAGGCAACCTCATGCGGAAGTTCACGAAATACTTCTTCATCACCTTTTGGACCTGCGGGAACCCGGCCTTTCCACCATCAGCCAACTTGACGAGGATAACGCCGTTTTCGTTCATCCTGCCCGTGCCTCTCCGCAGAAGCGAAAAGTTCTCCTTACTACTATCCTCATCATCTTCAAAAGGCATGTTTTTCAAAGTTTGTGCCAATCCATTGAGCTTTTTCTTACTCACCAGGACAGCAGGCTTCCGCAGATCGCCAACCGTGCCGACCGCAAAGCAGAACTCCAAATCCGCTCTGTTCTTCGTCTGGTCGATCAACTGCAGAAATTTCTTCGCTCTTGTCCTATTGTGCTTCATTCCGGCCATTATATCTCTCCAGTTTCCTGTTCTAGATCAGTGTACGTCGGTTGATAGGGTGGGACAGGATCTGATCACCCAACTTCCCGAAGATCTGCCTGATGGAGGTGACCGCGCTCTCCAGCGGTCTAGTCGAGCGGGAAAGCGGCGCGCCGAGATCAAGCGACGATCGCCGCCAGTCGCAGCCGTGACCGCCTCCGATCCGGCCGGCAACCGACATGCCGACCTCTCCCGCCGCAGACCTGCGTGGGCGTCTCGTGACCCCATAGGGCTTTCCCAGCGCCAGTCGGATGCTATCCCGGCGTTCATAAGAAATCTGGACATCGGAATTCTGACAGCAGATTGCGGGACAACGGGCTCATCACGCTGTCAGGCTGGAGGTTAAAAACCGCCCAATGGCGACCGGACACCAGTCGTACCTGAATAAGGTCCCCTCCTCCCAATGGCTGCTTATCCGCCTCATTTAAGAGGCGAAACAGCGCCCAATGGCCGCTCTTGGAGAGGGTGGCGCCTTGAAAACCGATGAAAGCGACGGAAGCGCCGCCGACGCCGCCGGCCGTAGGCCAATGGAAATGCATGGCCGCGGCGGCCGTTCCTCGTCGATGTTCGAGGCGCTGGCCGTCGATGTCTACCACCACCTGGTCTGTCAACGGATCGGTCTCGGCGACGGTGAGCAGGAATCCAACTGACACCTGGCCGGCATCATCGAACATGGTGTCGCGGATCGTGGCTGCCCGTTGGAACTGGGCCAAGGTATTGCGGCCGATAGGGAAATCGACACCGCTCGTTGGCCGAAACTGCCACGAACCTTTGGATTTGTCGACGAATGGGGAAAGGTTCTCGGCGAAGAAAGTGTCGATCTCCGCCTTGCGGCCGAACAGCCGGGCGAAATCGCTCAAAGGGATATCCCGGCGGGATCCGCTCGCGAAGGGATACCGTCCTTCGGTAGCCCGTCGGCACAAATCGCCGGGGCCGCCCGCCCAACCGCTCGCCAACCCGCGCCTCATGCCGCTGACGGTTAGGTCCGAGCTGTGGCGGCTGAGGCCGAGGATCCATTGCCGGATGGGTTCGGGCAGATCGGCCGCCCCCGCCTCGATCTGTTGGATGGCGACGCCCGCCTGCCCGTTGTGTTCCAAGATGTTCGAACCCGCCAGCCCCTGCGCCTGGCTGAGGGAGCGATACAGTTCGCCGAGATCCCGGAGAGCACTGTCGATCGGCGCCTGCGCGCCCGCTTGGCTGTTCGACGGCACTTCGACCAGCTGGTGCAGCCACCGGAAATGATCGCCCATATAGAGCTGGACGTGAGCTTCAGGCGTGTCCGCGGCCGGTTGAGACCGGAACAGTGCCTCGAGCTCGCTTGGCAACACCTCGCCCTGGGGGACACTGTCACCTTTCGTCAAGCCGTCCTCGGGAGCCGGTGGTTGCTTGAGCTTTAGCTCCTGCGCCGCCGCGAAAAGGAACAGGCGCATTGGTGACGTCGGCGCGGACAGCGTGTTCAAGGTGCGCAGCGCGTCATCGATACCCCCAGACGGGCGGATGGACATATCGCCAATGAGCTGGTCCCAGCGCAACGCGAACTCCTGAGCGTAGAGATCCGCCGCCGAACGCCGCAGCTTCTGGCTCACATCACCGGCTGCAATCGGCGCGACTACCTGTGAGTCGAGAACCCAGCCTTCTGCAGCGACAGCGTCAGCCACTTGCGGCAGCAATCGCAGGAAGGTTCCGTAAAACCCCGCCCTCGTGTAGATGCCAGGAACCCCCTCGCTGAGCGGCTGTCCCGATTTGCGAGCCAGGACGCCCTGCGCCAGCGGCCCGGCATGGTCGGCCAGACGCCAGGTTGGCGCCCGCGAGGCTTCGGGACTGGTCGCGATGATGTCGAGGACGCGGCGCGCCATCGAGACGGTCTGGAGCTTCGCGCGGCTCCTCTCGATCAGTTCGCCATTAAGCTCACTATGGGGCAGCGGCCCTTCCATGAGTGCATCCAGGTGATCAGCGAGCGCGCTGCGCAGGCCGGCATCGGCTTCGGCCGGAAACATCACTCGCCAGTCGGCAGCCATCCAGTTTTTGACGACCGCGCGCTGGAGCGGACCCTGCTGACCCAGCATCAGGTAAACCTTTAACGCCTGGTAGACGAACTGATCATCGTCGTGCCGCTCGACCAATAAGGTTTCCAACCGGAACATCAGCCGCGGCAGCAGGATGGTGTTCACGGCGCGGCGGTACGCCGCGAGCGTCTGAACCTTGATTTTCTTACTTTGGTCGAGACCCGAACTTGATAGGCGGCCGCCCGCGCTGTCGCCGTTGGCATCACGCAGCCGCTGAAGCAGTGGCAGGATGGGTCGAAGATCGCCACTCTCAACCCGGTCGAGCTTCAGCTTTTCAGCCCCTCTGGCATAGCTGCCAGCCATTAGGCGAACGCTCTCGATCAGCTGAACATTCCGAATATAGCTGAACGTCCATAAGACGCTGGCGGTAACAATGACCGCCGCTATCATCGTGTAGGCGCCATACCGGATCCGCCGCTGGCGCCGATCGAAGCGGTGATTGGCATCGACGAGCCCAGCTTCGGCGAAAACGACTTCGCGCAGCAGCCGGCTGATGAAATAATTACGGCCCGGGCCACGAAGCGCTGTACAGGGCGGCTGAGCGATCTCGAAGGTCTGAGATCTGGCGTTCGCAACTCGATCGAAGGGCATGCCAATTTGCGTGCCGCTTAAGAAGTAGACGCCGCGGAGCATAAGCGGTTCCTGGAACGAATTCCCGCCAAAGGCTTCCTTCAAGAACTGTTGCGTCAGGTGCTTGAGGCTAGCGACCTGCTGTGGGAAGCCGAACATGAGCGCACGACGCTGGAGGTTGCTTTCGTGCTGCATTCGTTCAAGCAGCCTTTCGTTTAGGCGGCCAACAAGCGCATCGTATGCTGCGGCAAACGCCATCGGATCGCCTTCGTCCTCCGACGCCTCTTGCGCAAAGGTGAACCCCCACACCGCCTCCCGCCCCTCGCGACCCAGATCGTCGAAGAATTCAACAAATCCCGCCAGCAGATCGCTCTTAGTGAAAAGCACATAAATCGGCAGTTGCAGGCGAAGCTCCCTGTACACTTCGAGGAGCCGCTCACGGATACAGCGCGCGCGATCGGCGAGCACTTCCTCGGATGTAGAATTCAGCTCGCTGATTGCGATCGTGACTAAGACACCGTTCAGCGGCTGCCGTGGCCGGGAGCGTCTGAGCATACGAAGCAAGCCACGCCAAACCGCTTTGTCCCGGTCTGCATCACCCTCCTGTACCGTGTAGCGCCCAGCAGTGTCGACGAACACCGCGTCATCGGTGATCCACCAGTCGCAGTTTTCCGTACCCGCTAACCCACCGGCGGCTCTCAGACCGGACCTCGCCGCCATCGGAAAGCTGAGCCCGGAATTGACTATTGCTGTGGTCTTCCCCGAGTTGGGCGGACCGATCATCACATACCAGGGCCGCTGATAGAGCCACCGCCTGCTGATACCTCCTGCGTAGCGGCGCCCCTTGAGTGTGGTAAGGGTCTCGCGGAAACGATGACGAATCGCCTCCAGCTCTCTTTCAGCAAGCGTGCTGGCTTGCCCCACACTTCGGTCGGAAGGCCTTGGGTCTCCCTTCTTCTGCTCGGCCCCACCCGCGTCCAGCGCTCCCGACACTCGTGATTGGACGAGGTCTTCAAAATAGGCCTGAACCTTGTAAAGCTGGGACTGGATCAAGTAGATCACGGTGTATCCGACCGGAATCAGCATCGATGCCGCGATCTGGCTGCGAAGGCTGTCAAGCGGCGCAAATCCTCCGACCGAGATATGCGGTCCGAGCGTGAAGATTAAGGCACATACGATCGCCGCCCCGCCGACACGGAGCCATTGCCACCTAAGCGCTTTCTTGATTGACTGCATGGCTTGTCTTCATTGTGTCTTTGTGATGATGATTTGAATCCGACGGTTCCGCGCGCGGCCCTCGGGCGTGTGGTTCGAAGCGACCGGTTCTCCGCTCCCTCTGCCCTCTTCTCGCACGCGGCCTGGGTCATCCATCATGGATTTGATAATCTCGGCAGCTGCGCGCGCACGCGCGAGCGAAAGGGAATCGTTTGAAGGGAAGGCGAGTGATTGCACCGGAATGGCGTCGGTGTGCCCGGTCAGGAGGACCGATCCCGACTCACCGTTCAGAGAACGACCAATTCGTAAAAGAAGCGGCAGGAACATTTTCTTCACTTCCGGACTAGCAGAATCGAACATCCCGGAGGCGCGAATGATAACGACGATCTGCTGTGGGTCCTCGGACACAGTGACAAGCCCTTCGCGGATTTCGGGCTCGAGGAAGTTACGCAGTCGGTCGCTGCTCATAACAACCTTTGGTGGCAATGCGATTCTCGCCGATCTGACAACGCCGTTCGGCGGCAATGTCGCGATATCGTTGAAGACAGCGTCGGCGCGGGCATTTAATGCATGCAGGAGTCCGGTATAGATCGAGAGGAGTAATCCTGCCCCAAACGCTACGACGGCCCAGATTGGAACGATTGTGCGGCGTGGCTTCGGATTATTTGAGTTCCTCCGCCAGTGCGGGGATAGTTCGCGCTCGAAGTCACCACGGGCTGCTCGGATCAGGCGGTAGACGTCTTCGCACAGCACACTGAGCTCTGCGGCTCCTCCCGCAGTGACGCGGTAGCGGCCTTCGAAGCCCAACCTCATGCAGTAGTAGAGCAGCTCCAGCAGTTCTATATTGATGGCCGGTTCATTTTTCAATTGCGTCAGCAGATCGAAGAAGCGCTCGCCGCCCCAGGTATCGCTGAACAGCGATCCCACCAAGCTGCGCGTCGTCCAGACGCTGTTGCTGCCCCAGGCTGTGTTCAGAACGATGTCATCGATGGTCGCGCAGAGGGCGTATTTGCAGACCTTGATCGCTCGCGAGGGCAATCCGAGCGGCGTGATCCGACGCTCAAAAGCATCGATCTCCCGCAGCACCCTAAGGCGCAGTGCTTCAACGTCGATATGGCTAGCACTGCTCTTGAGCTGAGCGCTGAGACCCAGCAGCGCCGCCGCGGCCGCGACCAGTGGATTAAGTCGGTCGAGCGCAAGCATCTCCCAGGTAAGTTCGTCCGCCACTGGCGATGACGGCGAAGGGACAGCCAACTGCTCCTCGGCGTGAAGGAGGACGAGTGGCTGGGATTTTGGCATCGTTTCCTCAATCACCATCATCAACCCGCCCACTTCCCTTCGGAGCGGACGCTCTCATCGTGGGATCGGCGGGCGGGTCGACTACGCTCTCGCACTGGGCGCGCGAAGTCGGCGCCGAAGCTCCGGAGCAAATCGGTTTCGATGCTCGATACGACGTCATTGAAGACGCGCACGTACGCACTCCGGTTTCGCGCCTTATGGTTGCGGTGCAAAAGGGAACGGGGCCGCCCCATCGCCTTCTCGATCCCTGCTAGGGACAAGCGTGCACGGACGCTGGACAGAGCCTTCTGCACAGCCGCGAATGACACGTCATGCGTCCCACGGTCGGTGAAGGCTTGCTCAACGGCCGGGTCTCCGCGGAGGGACCCGCTGGAGTCATTGCACAGAACTGCGCGCAACGCCTCACCGACATCGGGAACGAGACTCAGGGTTTTTTCGTCGGAACTCTTATTTCTGAATAATTGTTCGCCAGCTCTCGCTCGGAGAGTATGCTGTGCAGCGCGGCGGAATACAGAAGCATTTTCCCTGCACGATCCAGCACGCTTACGATGCCGGCATTCCGGACATCTGCCAATGATAAGCCGCAGGCGGCAAGGAAAGCCGTGACCGCCGCTCGATGATTCTTGGCGAGATGATTGCTCCACCTTGGGTTGCGTCAAGATGGGGGCCCGATCTGGCACACTGTCTGCGTAGATATCCCACGGACTTCTCATCATGCCCGCCAGCGCGTCTAAACGAGTGCCTAAGAACGGCAATGGTAGGAACTCGCCGTCCCTCAGGTCCAGCAGCGCTTCTTCACCCCGGGTGCAATTGCCCGCCAGGAGCGACGAGGCCGTTTCGAGGGGGCCAAGAAGACTCAACTCCTCACTTGTCGCTGCAAGTTGTCCCTCCGGTTCGGCGGCACTCTCCGCAATGGATATCGAAGGCGACACCGCGACGACATCGGTCATATAGGCGCCGATCTGAATAACATCGCTGGTTTTCCGGGCGACCGGCGCCTCTGACGGAAGCGGCATCGCCTCGTCATTTTGACATGTGTCGTCGCGGCCTCGGTCGATCAGTACGTATCGCCGTGCCATGCACTCGATTGAGCAGTGGGATTTCGAGACCATCTGCTGATCATCCGGCAGAACCAGGCTGTTGCCTGCTCGGCTGGTAGTCAGTCCACCAGCCGCGTCGCCCGGCACGAGATATTCCGGAAAACTACATCTATTGCTGTGTACACGTAGCGTGAGGGGCATTGGTGGGCTAACTCAAATGTGGGTTCTGTCCGGCTCGGATGGCCCAGAGAGCCATTTCGAGATTTGGGAAGTCGCCAGCAACGTGCAGCGCCAAGCCGGCGGATTGGGGCATATCCTTCCAGAAGCGGCTATTTTGATCGATCTCGAAATAGCTGAATCCAACATGGAACGGGATCTGACGCGGCGCGACCGGTAGGGGATTGATGATAATGCCGGGCAGTGCGACATTGACGAGTTCCGTGATTTTCTCCGCCGGGCCGATCTTAATCTGAGACGGGAACTCGCGCCGGAGGCGCTCGACCTCAATATCAGCCCGAGCAGCCAGCACGAAGCTCGAGGTCGTAAAGAGAGAGCGGTCGGCCACCTCGGCCACATGGACACCGTATTTTTGCCGCTGCAGCGGTACGGGGACCGCAGTCTGCTCAATCACTGCACCCAGCGAAGCCCGGATCGACTGCATCACTGGCAAAAACGCCTCCGCGAGAGAGTCGTGCTTGTAAACACCAAGGGTCGGGGCACGTTTATCGACGCGGGCGAACGTGGCTAGTTCACCCGCCAACTGGAGCATGAGAACATACAGCGATTCCGGATTTACAACGGCGGCCTTGGATAGGTGGCAGAAGTACGGCTCGTACCGATTGATCGCCTGCAGCAGAAGGAAGTCCGCGAGCTCTGCAACCCGGTTCGTTCCCGACTGGGAGACCCGAGTGGCCAGAGCTTCACCACGATGGTGAAGCAGGCCGGTGATCTCAGTGATGTAGTTCGAGAGGACCCGGGAGCTGGCGCAGTCGGGGGTTGGCGGCACGTGCGTTTCGTCCAGAATGATCTGTCGGTCGGCCCGGACCTCTATGATACGGGCGATTGGGATGCAAGTGTAGCCAGACCGGTCTGCCGCGTCCGGCAGCAGTCGAAAATCCAGCCTCGCTACGTCGATGGAGGCGCTGCCTCGCTCGCCAGCGTTGGTGTCGACAACATCCTCAGTGGAGACTGCGAAGCGGATAGGTACGTCAATTCCCGCTTGCGCGTCGGTTTCAAGAGCGCCGGGTTGATAAAACGGTACCGCCAAGTGAATAAGCGAATCTCGAAAATCCGGCGGAACGTCGTAGGGAGTTGGCTGGTTGGCTTCGTCAGGAATACTGAAGGGCATCCCGTCCTCCAAGACGCCGCGAGCCGCTTCGATGGCGATCTTACCGAGACCAAGCAGCTCTCGATTGAGCCGCAGCTCGCTGATACCCCACCCGTACCCATGCAAAACCGCCGTCCTGCTGCGCACCAGCTGTTCGACGTGACGATCGGCCTGCTGAAAATGCTGCGGGCGGAGGAACAAGCCCTCCGACCAGACGACCCTATTATTCCACGACATTCAAGACTCGCCTCGCGTCCACCTGACAGAACGGCTTTCTCCGTAAAAGTAGCAGAGCTTCACTGCCCCCTTGCATGCACATCTGATATCCAACAATGCGCTGGTAGAAGGGCATCGCGTGTCGGGACAGCTCAGATATGCAAGCGCCGAAGCTCATCAGGATTGGTCATGAGCCCCCTTGCAGCGCGACAAGCAAGGGGTCTCATCTAGACTGTCGCTCAGTAGCCCGTTGCCCTCAGAGCCTTATTGGTCGTTCATGTTCACACTGACCTACAACGCGCCAATTCGCCTGTCCTGTCACTCGTACGGGATGAATCTCGCAAATGACCGCCCGGAAGCCTTGAGACCCGGCGCCGCAAGTACGGGGCCAAAAGAGCAGCGCAACAGGCAAGGTGACACGTGATGCGCATTGCCTCGTCGAAAATGTTCCTGAATACGCTGAGGCAGTGCCGCCGCCAACATCGTCTTCACGCGCCGCCGCCCCTAAAGCACCTTGACGACCAGTTTAGCGATTAGACAACCACCTCCTGGACACGATCCACGAACCGGTTGCAGTCCCGGTTCGCGCCAGGTGCGGGATAGCAGCCCTGGCGGCATGGATCATTCATGCGGCGAAGATAGGCATTTCCACATTTGGTGATGCCCAATAGCTAGCGAATGGGATATGCGCTGCGCCTCATGTTGGCGCGCGAGCACATGCAAGATGGCACGGTGGAGATCGACCGTTTTCATCTCGGTGAGCGACCGAGAATGGATCCGGACGGTCTACCGCCTGGACGGGGCCGAAAAGGCCTTTCGATACATGCAGGGCGCGCGACGGCGAAAGGGATCGAACCGCAACCTGCCTGATGGGCGGTGAGGCGTTCATGGCGATTGGCAAGAGCTTTGCTACGCATGAGAACGTAAAGCATTCGAGCCGCGAATTCGTCCAAGTCGCCGTCCACTCGGTGGGAGGTTTCAAGTCCCGGGTCCGCCGCACCATTGCCGGCGTCTTTCATCATATCAGCCCGCAGCATGCCTTGTCTTTCCACGAGATCGGCTTCCGCTGGTCACAGCGCATTGTTACGGGCCAGGCAGTGCGGATACTAGTCACGGGTGCCGCCGGCGCTGCGATTGCTGCAAGTCTTTCGCGCTATTACCGGCCGGCAATGCGCAGAAGTCCGGATGCCGGGATCATCGTTAAATCTCCCAGCCTTTTGTGATAAGGCCGCGTTGTTTAGCGGAAGCCAGCAAGGAGTTCGAAGACGAAGGCCGACCTCACTGGCGCCGCAATTGGCGACAGTTGCCACTACCCTGGTATCGTTGGGCCAATCCCACCATAGAAGAGATCATGTCGATGTTTCGTCGTAACCGGCTTGCGCGGCACCGGCGGCCGTCAGCGTTGATAGCAATCCGTGCCGATCGCCACATCAAGCACGGACCTCCGGTCTGGAGAACGGGTCGTCGCTGCATCTCTCGAAGGATCGCCGCTGTCGTTATGGGTTCACGCAGGAGCTGCGCCATAGCCGCTCACTAACCGGATGCGAGCATATCACCTGTGCATGCAATCCAATACCGGGACTGCGCTAGTTTGAATCGCGGGCTCTTCTCCGTGGTTTTTGAGGTTCTGCTGCAATGATGCGTTTACGCTACCAGTTATCAACGGCCTGGCCATGTCTTCGGGATCTGCCGGCCTCCCGTCACCTGAGCTCGATTCCGCAGAGCCGCCCCATGCCACAACAGCAAAAAACGGGACCCACGGTGATTGAGCGGCGTCCGAACGAGGCTCGGCAAGCTGGAGCGGTCGATGGTCGCAGTCGCGCCCCTTGCACTCTGGTTAAGTCGCTTGAGCCCCTGATAAATTCTGACCTTCCGTCAGCAGTCGGTGCCCGACAGCTGACCCCTTGTTTCCTGAAGGCCATATCCCAGGGGGGTGAGCATGGTTGACAGGGACCCTCGGACTAAGGGGCAGGGCTCTTCGCGGCCGGATGAGGGCCGGCACCCAGCGGATCAAAGAGCGCAGTCTTCAGTGGCGCGTGTCGATCAAGTGGCCGACAACTTCAATTCGGACGACATCTGGCAAGAGAATTCGGTATTGCGTTACGTGGAAAGGCTAAGCGTCGACCAGCCAAGCCCGCCGACCGAGCTTCAAAGCCCTGAAGAACAAACCCCGCAAATGATGGCTGACATGACGGAACTGACGAGAGTTCCGGTCGTCCCGGCAGAGACCGCGTTCAACCTCACGAGGACAACAGATGAATACAATAATGCCGATCGCACTATTCACCTCGTCGAGGGCCAGCCGCTGGAGACTGGCCCTCAGCGCGGGGGGCTGCATGGCCTTGGGAATTTAGAAGCCTCAGCGGTTGCCGGGCCCACCGAGGTGCCGGGTGGAAGAGAGGAGCATTCGGCCATGTCCGAGGTGCCCGCGGAGCCCAGCGATCCGACCGGTGGCGGGCGCAAGAGGCGGACTACTGAGAAGGACGCAGATCCCAGGCCCAGCCGCAGGCAGACGTTATATGCTCAAAGGCCGCTGGCGTTGGCGCCTGATCTCAGCGCCGCGAATGCCGGCATAATCGTGGGGGCCTCAACGGGCGATCTCGTCAATCGAGCGGCGTTCCGGACGGTGTCGGCCCAGGACCAGGCGAGGCTGGACGAAATCGCCAGGCAGACACCGCGGCAGTCGAGGCAGAGCAAGGGGGCGTGGGCGGACGCGCTGAAGGCGGCCCATCCCAATCTCAGCGCCGCCGATGCCGCCGTAATCGTGGGCGTCGTAAAGCGGGTTATCGCCAGGAGGGCGGCGTATCGAACGGTGTCGGCCCAGGACCGGGCGAGGCTTGACGAGATCAAGGCGGCGACACCGCAGCTGTCGGGGCAGAGCAAGGGGGCGTGGGCGGACGCGCTGAAGGCGGCCCATCCCGATCTCAGCGCCGCCGATGCCGCCATAACCGTGGGCTCTTTTAAGGACGATATTGCAAGGAGGACGGCGTTCCGGACGGTGTCGGCCCAGGACCAGGCGAGGCTGGACGAAATCGCCAGGCAGACACCGCAGCTACCGGGGCAGAGCAAGGGGGCGTGGGCGGACGCGCTGAAGGCGGCCCATCCCGATCTCAGCGCCGCCGATGCCGCCATAATCGTGGGTGCCGTAAAGCAGGATATTGCTAAAAGGGCCGCGTTCCAGACGGTGTCGGCCCAGGACCAGGCGAGACTGGACGAAATCGCGGCGGTGACACCGCGGCTGCCGGGGCAGAGCAAGGGGGCGTGGGCGGACGCGCTGAAGGCGGCCCATCCCGATCTCAGCGCCGCCGATGCCGCCATAATCGTGAATGCCGTAAAGCAGGATATTGCTAAAAGGACAGCGTTCCAGACGGTGTCGGCCCAGGACCACGCGAGGCTGGACGAAATCGCCAGGCAGACACCGCAGCTACAGGGGCAGAGCAAGGGGGCGTGGGCGGACGCACTGAAGGCGGCCCATCCCGATCTCAGCGCCGCCGATGCCGCCGCCATCGTGGGCGCCGTAAAGCGAGTTATCGCCAGGAGGGCGGCTTTTCAGACGGTGTCGGCCCAGGATCAGGCGAGGCTGGACGAAATCGCTAGGCAGACACCGCGGCTGCCGGGGCAGAGCAAGGGGGCGTGGGCGGACGCGCTGAAGGCGGCCCATCCCGATCTCAGCGCCTCCGATGCCGCCATAATTGTGGGTTCCGTAAAGCATAATATTGTAAAAAGGGCGGCGTTCCGGACGGTGTCGGCTCAGGACCAGGCGAGGCTGGACGAAATCGCCAGGCAAACACCGCGACAGTCGAGGCAGAGCAAGGGGGCGTGGGCGGACGCGCTGAAGGCGGCCCATCCCGATCTCAGCGTCGCCGATGCCGCCACAATCGTGGGCGCCTTAAAGGACGATATCGCCGTGAGGGCAGCGTTCCGGACGGTGTCGGCCCAGGACCAGGCGAGGCTGGACGAAATCGCGGCGGTGACACCGCGGCAGGGGCGGAGCAATGCGGCCTGGGCGGACGCGCTGAAGGCGGCCCATCCCGATCTCAGCGCCGCCGATGCCGCCACCATCGTGGGCGCCGCAAAGGACGAAATCGCCAGGAGGGCGGCGTTCCGGACGGTGTCGGCCCAGGACCAGGCGAGGCTGGACGAACTCGCTAGGCAGACACCGCAGCTGCCGGGGCAGAGCAATGCGGCCTGGGCGGACGCGCTGAAGGCGGCCCATCCCGATCTCAGCGCCGCCGATGCCGCCGTAATCGTGGGTGCCATAAAGCAGGATATTGCTAAAAGGGCGGCGTTCCGGACGGTGTCGGCCCAGGACCAGGCGAGGCTGGACGAAATCGCGGCGGCAACACCGCGGCAGGGGGGGAGCAATGCGGCCTGGGCCGATGCGCTGAAGGCGGCCCATCCCGATCTCAGCGCCGCCGATGCCGCCACCATCCTGGGCACCTTTAGGGACGATATCGCCAGGAGGGCGGCGTTCCGGACGGTGTCGGCCCAGGATCAGGCGAGGCTGGACGAGATCAAGGCGGCGACACCGCAGCTGCCGGGGCAGAGCAAGGGGGCGTGGGCGGACGCGCTGAAGGCGGCCCATCCCGATCTCAGCGCCGCCGATGCCGCCATAGTCGTGGGTGCCGTAAGGCGCGATATCGCCGTGAGGACGGCGTTCCAGACGGTGTCGGCCCAGGACCAGGCGAGGCTGGACGAAATCGCTAGGCAGACACCGCAGCTGCCGGGGCAGAGTAAGGGGGCGTGGGCAGACGCACTGAAGGCGGCCCATCCCGATCTCAGCGCCGCCGATGCCGCCATAATCGTGGGTGCCTCGAAGAAACGGATAGCCAGGAGGGCAGCGTTCAAGGTGATATAGGACGGCTCATGACTCATCACCACATTCCCTAGGAACTGCACCATCATGTGCGTTGGTTGTCCACCACGGGATTGCATGAGCATGTGAGAGCGCCGAATTTTTCTTCAGTCTGGAGGCCAATACCTGGCTCGAGATCGATATTTAGGGGCACGACGGCCGGCGCATTCCGGCTGACTAACACGCCGAGAGCGACCTCGTCTTCGACGGTCGGGAGCGCAGAATGTCGGCTCGCATGCCGCTGCGACCATCAGCCCGCTCCTCGCAAGATTGGCGCCAAGGCCGCCGTCGAACGATGGCGACGAGGCAAGTTTTTCCAAAACTTTCTTTAGCATAGAGGTAGAAGGATCGCTACAGCGGGGTTGCAGTGCGCGGGCGGCTAGGGTGACTAAGTGCGTGCACTCCACGACCGTCAAACGGGGTCGGTGTCCGTCAATTCGAAATCGCAGGGATCTGCACGAGAGACCGCGTGGTTGCCCTGCACGACTAAAGGAAGCAGGGTCGACAGTCACGTTGGGATGCGGTAGGTGCGCGATAGAACGGGGGATTGGCGGCGGGACTCGATTCTTTTTAGAAGATCACGCAAAGCCGCATCACACCCATTGTCAAAAGTAAATACCGCGACGATGGTTATTAAACTTCGACTTCCGTCGAAAACGGCAATGGCGCTCACGAAGGAGGCCGGCCGCTGCGAAACCCCGCCATCTCCGCACCCCACTCCTTCGCTCCAACTGGGAGCAAAATGAATGAGGCAACGTGCGAATCTCGGGGAGCATCGTTACATGCGGTCAATACGGATCTCATCCAGATTGTCGCCCTATATGCCTCGTGCGGCGGTCCGGCGGAGCGCAGGAGATATAATGCCGTTGAAGTGCTCGAGCCGTTCTACCACTGACGCCGGGTCGCTGCACGCGCGATGGACCCGCCGGCTGGCCGCTCGTTCGATGAGGGTCCGCGCGCCGACACCCCCAAGAGCGATCGCCGAGGACGCCATCCACCTTATGCAGCAACTGGCGCGGAGGCGGCCGCGCGAAGACTTCGTAGTTGGAGGCCTTCAGGCTCACGTTTGCAACGGTACTCCGCAGGTTGCCCTTTGCAACGACTGCCCGACGATGTCAATTCAATCTGGCTGAGCTTGTACCGTCAAGTTTATCCAGTTTGGGGTTCGCTCCAGCGGTGGGTTGCGCATCCGCGGCGGCATCGGCGGGTTTAGGTGCGGAGACCATTCCGGCTGCGCAGCACTGCATCACGTCGCGGGTTGCCGATCTGGGCGAACTCTGCAGGGTTAGTCAGCCGAGGCCAGAGTGCTTGGCTTGCCACGCTCCTCGATAACCCGATCCAGTCCACAGGCGACCGCAGGCCGGAGAGCGAAGTATCGGCGACGAGAGTCCGGCTTTCCTCACGACCATCAGAAGCCTGAACCCGCGCCAACGATCATTGGCAGCCAGCGGGATCAACACCAACGCTTGCCTTTCGCTCGTTTCCGGCCACGGCGCTTGCGCATCGTGAGCTTCTCCTCCCGATGGACCCGGAAGAGCTTCTTGTTGTTCACAAGGGTGTCCCTCGCGCCTGAGCAGCACATAGCTGCGTCAAGATCCGAAGCGGCGGCATTCACGCCCCAAGCATTCACGACATATACGAATGTCGATTGTGCATGAGCAATCGCGTCTGCTCATTGCTAAACATTGAGAAACAGAGGCGCGACGATCTTTTATGTCGGGAAAACTGGGATTTGGGTCATGCTCGATGCAGATCATCTATTAAAACCGATCAGCGACGGCAACGCATGCGGGGATGCTCTCGATTACGATTTGAGCTTCCTGGAGCTGGAGATAGCGTCGCATGGCAAGCCGCACCAGCAGATAGGCGACTCCATCGCCACCGAGGAGGCTCCCGATTGGACAGAGGTGTGGCGGCTTGGCCTCGACCTTTCTGCCCGCACTAAGGATCTAAGAGTCGGCATCTTGCTCACACGATCCGCCCTCAGTCAGTTCGGCTTCTCTGGTCTAAGTCGGGGGCTTGAGCTGCTCGCGGCCTATGTCGAGCTCTACTGGTCAGAGCTACATCCGCGACCGGATCCAGAAGATGACGAAGATCAGACCGTTCGCCTCAACGCTCTAGCGAGCCTCTGCGATCTCTCCGGGCTCTTGGCAGAAATACGCCAAGTCCCACTCACCTCCTCCAGGCAATTCGGGACTTTTACGCTCCGCGATTGGGCTGGTGCGCTACGGTCCCAATCTACGGAAATTGATCGTTCGACCATCGAGCACGCCTTCATCGACACCGACCCACTGCAGCTCGAGCAGATCAGCACTGGTCTCCACGCCAGCCTGGCAGCCGCCACCCATCTAGACGCGAGTGTTCGGCAGCACGTCGCGAGTGACGAGGCCGTTCGATTCGACCCTCTGATAGTGCTACTCACCCAGGCCAAGGATCTGGTCGACGCCCATCGGAAAAGGGCCCAGCCTGCAGCCCCGGCATCTCCATTGCCAGACTCTAGCAAGGCCTCTTACCCCGAAGTGATCCGCAACCGCGATGACGTTGTCGAAATTCTTGGCCGCATTTGCCACTGGTACCAGGTGAATGAGCCCGCGAGCCCACTGCCAGCCCTCCTGGAGCGCGCGCAGCGACTTGTCTCGAAGGACTTCATGGCTCTTATCAAAGAGTTGGCGCCAGAAGGGGTTGCCCAATACCGTTCGATTGCCGGTCTGGCGGTCGGCGAGGGCACGTGACGTGCGCAATCTTCCCTATCAGGAGAGTGGAACACATGACAAAGGCGAGTAGTCAAAAGTTCATCGCGCGGGTTCGTCCGCCTCGCGTACAGATCGAATACGACGTCGAGACCTATGGCTCTCAGAAGAAGGTTCAGCTTCCCTTCGTGGTCGGCGTGATGTCCGACCTCGCCGGCAATGCTGCCGAGCCGCTTGCCCCTGTCGCGGAGCGCAAGATGATGGAGATCGATATCGACAATTTCGATGATCGGCTCAGATCGCTGAGGCCCAGGGTGGTGATGCGGGTGCCGAACCTATTGACCGGAGAAGGCCAACTCGCTGTCGACTTGACGTTCGAGCGGCTCGAAGATTTCTCGCCGGCGGCCGTGGCGCGCAAGGTCGACAGCCTTAGCAGGCTGCTCGAGGCGCGAACGGAGCTCTCCAATCTGCTGGCCTATATGGACGGGAAGAACGGTGCCGAAGAGTTGCTCACCCACTTCCTCGCGGATTCGGCACTGCTAAGCGCCCTCGGCAATGGCATCGAGACTGAGAAGCCTGATGCAGTGGTTGCCGCTCCGCCATTGGCATCCCCAGACACAGAGGAGAACTGATCATGATGCCTGCAGATGCCACAGATGTACAGGTCGCCACCGTTGATCTCGGCGATTTCACCCGCATGCTTCGATTCGAGTTCAAGATCCGCTCGGACCACTCCCGTGACTTGGTGGAGAGTGCCGTCCGAACACTGGCCGAGCAGGCACTTCAAAACACGTCGCTGATCAGCGACGATGTCGTCACGACTATCCAAGCAATGATTGCTTCGATCGACCAGAAGCTTTCTGCACAACTCAACGAGATCCTCCATCACGAAAATTTCCAGCGCGTGGAATCAGCTTGGCGGGGCTTGCATCACCTTGCCATCAACACCGAAACCGATGAAACGTTGAAGATTCGCGTTCTCCCAGTTTCAAAGGTGGAGATGTCCCGAACTCTGCGGAAATATAAGGGTGTCACCTGGGATCAGAGTCCGCTATTCAAAAAAATTTACGAAGACGAATACGGCCAAATCGGCGGTGAACCCTATGGCTGCCTGATTGCCGACTACTATTTCGACCATACCCCACCGGACGTAGAGTTGCTTTCGGGACTGGCGCAGATCGCGGCGGCGAGCCACTCACCGCTTATATCTGCCGTCTCACCACATCTGCTGCAGATGGATTCTTGGCGTGAGCTTGCGAACCCGCGTGACATCACAAAAATCTTCCTCACGCCCGAACATGCCCCTTGGCGGGCGTTCCGCGAGAGCGAGAACTCTCGGTACGTGGCCCTGACCTTACCACGCACCCTTGGCCGGCTGCCCTACGGGGCCAAAACCAACCCGGTCGATGAATTCGCCTTCGAGGAGGACACAGACGGCGGCGACAGCGAGAAATACCTTTGGACGAACGCAGCCTACGCCATGGGCGTAAATATCACGCGCTCGTTCAAGCTCTATGGCTGGCTCTCCAGAATTCGTGGCGTCGAATCCGGCGGCCTGGTCGAGGGTCTGCCGGTACATACCTTCCGCAGCGACGACGGTGGCGTCGACCTAAAATGCCCCACTGAGATCGCGATCAGCGACCGCCGTGAGGCCGAACTGTCCAAAAACGGTCTTCTACCGCTGTTGCACCGCAAAAACACGGACCTCGGCGTATTTATTGGCGCTCAAACTATTAACAAGCCGGTCAAATACGAAGACCCCGACGCGTCAGCGAACGCCGAACTCAGTGCCCGGCTACCCTACATCTTCGCAACCTGCCGCTTCGCACATTATTTGAAGTGTATGGTCCGGGACAAGATTGGCACGTTCAAGGAGCGCCACGAGGTCGAGGAGTGGCTCAACCAATGGATTCAGGGCTATGTCCACCCCTCGCCCGAGCTTGGGAGCGAAGAGAGTAAGGCACAGCAGCCGCTCTCCTCAGCCGAGGTCAAGGTGGAAGAGGTCGAAGATAATCCCGGATATTACGTTGCGAGATTTTACATGCGGCCACACTACCAGCTCGAAGGCCTAACCATCTCTTTGAGACTTGTCTCGCGCCTGCCATCCGCCCGCAAGGACTGAGAAAACCCGCAGATGATTGTGCTCCGTTCTCGGCGCCAAAACTCCGGAATAGCTGCCCCGGGCTGGCCGATGCAATCCAGGCCCAATCAGATCAACGAGAAAAGGAAAGTCCATCATGGCGTTCGACGCGGTTATAAAATTCACGCAAGCGTCCAAGGACGGCATTTTGCCCAAGGGCGAATCTATCATTCTAAAGGACGGTATCACCCTAGCGGACGAATGGAGCTTTTCACTCGAAAACAAGCTGAACATTGGGCCTCATACCGCCGGGGCGGGCGCGGGCAAGGCCGAATTCGAGGTCTTCACTATCAAGAAGCAGGTGGATACGTCATCGCCCTCTCTGTACGTTGCCTGTGGTCGCGGCGCCCACTTCAATAGCGTCGAACTGAAACTTTTCAAAGCGACGGGGAGCGGACAAGCTACATCAGAATCGAACCTGTTCTTGCACTGGAGTTTCAACATGCTGGTAGTCGAGAAGGTCGAGTGGTCCTATGCGGAAGAGGCCCCCGAGGAGACGATCACATTCCGGTTCGGCGCCTGCAAGGTCATTTATTACAGGCAGGATGAAAAAGGCGCTCTTACCAAAGCTGGCGAGGGCATCTGGAACCAAATCGCGAACAGCACCGACTTCAATAGGCTCGTCGGCTGATGGGGCCATCGGCAACCCGGGAATATTCGGGGCTGCGCGCGAAAACGACAGATCGACTCGTCGCCATTGCACCTGGAGATTGTAACATGGGCAGAGATGTTAAGCGGGATCTCGTGCAACCATCCCTCCTGGACCGGCTTACGGACGATGAGCCGCGCAGCTCGTGTGAAGCGCAGGACAAGCGCAGCTTCTCTGTTCGCCAACTGGAAGAGGTGATTCTACGCGATGTTTCCTGGTTGTTGAACACCAATCAATTGGGTGCAACCGTAGATCTACAAGCGTACCCTCACGTAGCGGCCAGTGCACTTAATTATGGTGCCTGGCCTCTCAGCGGACAAATTCGCGAAGGCATGGATAAGAGCGCATTGCGCGAAGCGATAATCGAGAGCCTTCAGCGCTTTGAGCCGCGTCTCTTACCGGACACCCTGAAGGTCACGGTCCTGGACGATGGTCAGGGTTGCGGCACTTTTCGCTTTAGGATCGAAGCCGATCTGTGGGCGCAGCCATTGCCGGTGCGAATGGTGATGCGTACGGAGGTAGATTCCGAGCTCGAATCCGCCCGCGTTCATCTCGGTACAGAGATAAGCTGATGGATCCCCGGCTCCTGCGACTGTACAACGACGAACTTGCTTATATGCGCGAGATGGGGGCCGAGTTCGCCCGTGCATTCCCGAAGGTCGCCGCCCGGCTCGGGATGGAATCAGCGGAGGTCGCCGACCCCTACGTCGAGCGGCTTCTGGAAGGCTTCGCTTTCATGGCGGCGCGGGTGCAATTGAAGCTTCAGTCTCGCTTTCCGGAATTCACCCAGCACCTCCTGGAGATGGTCTATCCGCATTTTCTACCGCCGCTCCCCTCGATGACGATCGTCCGTTTCGAGCCCGACCAGGATGCCGGACGACTTGAAAATGGATACCTCGTGCCGCGGGGAACCAAGCTTTTGGGCCGTCTTGCTCCGGGCGCCGTCACACATTGCGAGTTCCGCACGGCCCATGATGTGCATCTCTGGCCAATTGTGGTGAGCGCTGCCGATTATTTTTCGACGCCGGGGCAGATCGCCGCACTGGATCTTCCGGCCCGGCAAGATGCGAAGGCTGCTTTGCGACTACGCCTTCGCACCACCAATGGCATGCCGTTCAATAAACTCGGACTAGAGGCTCTCACACTGCACCTAACAGGCCCCGGTGGCATCGGCGCCGCACTCGCCGAACAGCTTCTCGGTGACGCATGCAATATCATAGCCCGTCCGGTCGGCCGGCCTATCCCTTGGCAGGAAAAGATTCCGGTTCATGCGCTGCAGCAACGCGGTTTGGAGCCGAGCTGTGCTCTCCTGCCCGAGGTGCCACGCTCTTTCGACGGGTACCGTCTCCTACAGGAGTATTTCGCCCTCGCGGAGCGGACGTTGTTCGTCGAGGTTAGCGGGCTGGCAGACGCAGTAGCCCTGTCAACTGCCGAGACCCTTGAGATCGTCTTCGCACTCAGACGTGTCGAGCCACGGCTGGAACGACAGCTCGGGCCCCAAAATATCGTTCTCTTCGCAACGCCCGCGATTAATCTCTTCGAACGCCAGGCAGATCTCGTCCACGTGAGCGACAAGAACACCGAGCATCATGTGATTGTTGACAGGATGAGGCCGCTCGACTTTGAGGTCCACTCGATCCTCGAGATGAGCGGAGACGGGGCGAAAAACGAAGCGGCTCCCGTGAGGTTCTACCCGTTCTATAGCATCAGCGCGCACGGTCAGGAGGAGCAGCATTCCAGATACTACGCGATCCGCCGGGAGCAGCGCCTCATGTCGGAGCACCAGCGTCTAAATGGCGCGCGGACTGGCTACATCGGCAGCGAAACGTTCGTTTCTCTAGTTGATCGCCAGGCGGCTCCCTATTCGGCGGAACTCCGGCATTTGTCTGTAAACTGCCTGTGCTCGAACCGGGATCTGGCGCTGCTGCTGCCGATCGGCCGGGACGAGACAGACTTCACCCTGGAAATCGGCGCTCCAGTTACCGCCACCCGGTGCGTATCGCCCCCGAGCCGACCGCGCCACTCCTTCGCCAATGGCGATATCACTTGGCGATTAATTAGCCATCTTTCACTGAACTACCTCTCGATCAGCAATTCCGATAGGAACGACCACCGGGGCGCAGAAGCGCTACGTGAACTCCTCCGCCTCTACGTCGATCCAGTCAATGCCTTCGCCTCACGGCAGATCGACGGGATCCGGGAGATTCGGTCCAGGCCTGCGGTCAGGCGATTGTCCAGCGGTGGACAAGCCGCCGTAGCACGTGGGATTGAGGTTGGTATCATCCTGGACGAAGCGGCCTTCGAAGGCGTTGGCATCTTTCCGCTCGCCTCCGTGCTCAACCAGTTCTTCGCGAAATACGTATCCATCAACAGCTTCACCGAGATGGTCGTCTCGACGCTACAGCGCGGGGAGGTAATGCGATGGCCGACGATGGCCGGCCGCCGGGCGATCCTTTGATTTCGGGGGCACTCGGCGACTTCCTAAGCTCGCTCAGGGCCGAACCGCATGCCTGCGACTTCTTCCAGGCTCTGCGGCGGATCGATGCAATCTGCTCAGATCGGCCTCGGCTGGGAGAATCGAGCGGTCCCAGCCTGGATCGCGTGCGGATCGCCCAGCAGCCCTCCCTTGCATTTCCGACTCGATCGATCGCGGGCGTGACTGCGCACGAGGAGAACGACCCCGTAATCTCCACCTACGCCTTCGGCTTGTTTGGACCCCACGGTCCCCTCCCATTGCATCTGACGGAGTACGCCCTTCTCCGGCAGCACAACGCCGCGGATGAGACGCTGATCCGATTTGCTGATACCTTTCATCATCGAATGGCCTCGTTCTTCTTCCGCGCATGGGCGGAGGGCGAACCGACCGTGAGCTATGACAGGCCACAAGAAGATCGATTTGCCCTTCAGCTCGGCGCGCTAGCCGGCTTCGGGATGACCTCCCTGCGCGCGCGGGATGCTATGCCTGATCTGGCCAAACTCCACTTCACCGGCCGTCTCGCCTCACACACCCGCAACGCCGAGGGGCTCGCTGCCATCCTCGCCAGCTTCGTCGAGGCGCCGGTTGATATCCGTGAATTTGTCCCAAAGTGGGTGGATCTGCCCCGCATATCGCTCTGCCTCCTGGGCCGCGACCCGGCCACGGGCACGCTGAACAGCAACGCTATTGCAGGTGCGAGGGTCAGAGTGTGGCACCATCGGTTCCGACTCATTGTGGGTCCCCTCAGCCTGGCTCATTACGAATCGCTTCTGCCCGCAGCTCCCGGCCTTAAGTCGATAGCGGAGATCATCTGCAACTACCTTGGAGATGAACTTGACTGGGAGATTAACCTCGTTCTCCGTCAGGAGCAGGTCCCGGAAGTGCAGTTGGGTCGCTGCGGCAGACTCGGATGGTCCAGTTGGATGGGCAAGAGGAAAACGCGCCAGCACGCCGATGACTTGACAACTACCCCGACTGACCGGGACCCACCGGCTGCCGCATGGCGCTCTCCTGAAACGGACATCCATGATGCGGCGGGCCCGCTCGACCTTCTTTTCGGGCGGGGAGAAGATCTCCTTGGCGAGATCGATCTGGAACGGGTGAATGGCCCACGTAACCTCGATACCAAGTGCGGCGGCACGGCGGGCGGCGGCTTGGAAGGCCCGTTATGACAAGCATCGGAAGCTCGACTCTCTTCAGTAAGCTCAACGCAAACTGCAATGGGACCGCCAAGGCCCTTTGCAAAATTCGCCGTGACGCCTCTTTGGAACGTTATCGCCATTTTGACGCCCTTGAGGCTTCAGCAGCGGAGAGGCCTATCGAGCCGACGATCGCGGCGAAACTCGACCACCGTGGTTGTCCGCTCGGGCGCTGCGCCCTGGGCCTGGTTGAATCTTCCAGGAGACACGTCGTCGCTAGCACCGCCGGAATCCGCCAACTCATCGATGTTACAAGGCCGCATGGCGAGATTTGGGTGGGACTTAGCGTGGGTGAGTTCCAAGAGACCCACACGCTTTCTTCACCCCGCCCTCCCCCGCTTGGCTCTGACGATGCGGGCCAGCAAGACATCTTGGCTGAGCAACGGTCGGCGATTTCGATGCACGAAATAAACGCTTTTCGGCATCTTCGCCGATGGCTTCGGCAGCATCCTACTCACGCCATCGGGCGCAACCGCGCCTTCTCATCAAATCTGCGGAACACACACCACCATGGTCGAGTCAAGAATCGAGAGTCTCTTAAGGCACAATCGTTTTGTTGCGGTCACTTCGGCCGCGTCCGAGTTGAATGAAATCTCTCTCCGGCGGCTCAGTGGCACCGAGCGGCTGGGGGAACCTTTCCTCTACGAGGTGAAGCTCGCCAGCCGCAATCCAGTTCAGAACTTTGCTACGATCCCCGGTCAAAACCTGACAATCGGCCTTAAGCTCAAGGACTCGCAAACGCGCTTCTTCAACGGTGTTGTTACGCGCTTCCAATATCTCGGCCTCGACGATACCGAGCACCTCAACTACGTGGCGCAGGTGCGGCCGTGGATTTCATTGCTCGAGCATCGCTCTAACAGTCGGGTCTTTCAGAACAAGACGAGCATCGAGATCATCACCACGATTTTTCGAGAACATAAAGGCAATTTCAAGAATCAGACCGCCCGACGGTTCCCACAGCGCCCATATTGCGTCCAGTACGATGAAACGGATCTGGCCTTCGTCAGCCGCCTCATGGAGCAGGACGGCATCTACTACTATTTTGAACATGCTGAGGACCAACATGACCTGGTGCTGGTCGACAACGCCGCGAGTCACATGGCCTGCACGCCTGAGATCGTAGAGACCCACCACAATCTCAGGCCTGCCCGAAGTCTTTACCAAGAAGATGTCATCCTGCATTGGGACGAGGTCGTATCGCTACAGCCGAACAAGGTCGTTCTCAGGGACTATGACCATGAGAAGCCGATGGCAGAACTGACGTCTGTCGCGCGTGTTCCTCCCGTGAGGACAGGCGGCATTCCGCCATGCAAGCTCACGGGAAGCGCCATCACCCGACCGCGGGAGAGCGTGGCGGTCAGAACGGGCGAGACCTCGTCGGCAAGCAGCGGCTGCACGGCAATGCGGGAGGTCTTCGAGTATCCAGGCCAGTATACAAAAAAAAGCGATGGCGATTTCTACGCCACCATCCGTGCCGAGGAACTCGCCTGCAACGCTTATCGCGCGCGGATCGAAAGCACTGCGCGCCAGATAACGACCGGGTCATTATTCAAGGCGGCAAATCCCTTCTACTACGGCCAGGTCGGTTCCCGCCCGAAACCCACCGATCGCTTTCTGGCAGTCGGACAGGACTTCACTGTCATCGGTGAGGTGGGGGACGATCTCACTGCGGACACCGTGGGGGGGAAGGGCGAGCGGTTCCTCTATCACAGCAACGTAGAGATTATCCCCGCGACAACCCAGTACCGACCGAGGCGCCGCACACCGGCGCGGTTGATTCACGGACCGCAGACGGCCGTCGTCGTGGGCCCCGAGGGCGAGTCGATCGCGACGGATAAGTACGGCCGTGTGAAGGTTCAGTTCTTCTGGGACCGAGAAGGCGGAAAGAACGAGAACAGCTCCTGCTGGATTCGGGTGGCCCAGAACTTCGCTGGTAAGGGTTTTGGCAACCTGGTCGTCCCACGGATCGGCCATGAGGTCGTGGTTGATTTCATCCACGGCAATCCCGACACGCCCCTGGTGACCGGCGTCGTATACAATGGCTCAAATCTGCCGCCTGAAACCCTGCCGACCGACAAAACGCGGTCGACCTTCCGGACGCATACCGATGGCGGCGCCGCTAATGCCTACAATGAACTGCGCTTTGAGGACAAGCAGGGCCGTGAGGAGGTCTATTTGAAGGCCCAGAAGAATCATACCGTCGAGGTCGGGAATATCTACAGCATCGACGTCAAGAGACACTTCCTCCTGACCTCGGGCGGCGCCGCGCCCGACTCCCCTGCCGCAGCGGCCTTAGGTAGCCGCGTCGAGGTAACACCCGACAAGATCCGCCTTGTAGTATCGGGCAGAACCGGCCCGCAGGCCATCGAAATCAGCGGCGATGGGATCGCCATTATCGGCACGATGATTGGCGTTATGGCAACACCTCCGCGGCTCGGGTCCATCGTCTCCATGCCGCCGCCGACACCGGGTCCACCCACGCCGTCGATAATGAAGCTTATTGCGACACTCGGGCTGCCGCCTGTTACGCCCGAGTGACACGATGTCAAGGTGAACTGGTTCTGGGCCTCGGCTGTCCGGAAGTCGTTGCCTTTAAGTCGGCAGGGCCCTGCAGGCGTAGAGAAAAAGCGTAACGGCTTCGGCGTCGTAAGCTGACCTACCAAATCAACGTGACACTGCGAGATTGCCCGAAAATGAGGAAAGGTTATCGCGCGTGAGCGTTTGTTCCGGGAACTTGCGCCTCAGTTAGATGGAGTTGCCACGCGAAATCGGCCGCAAGCGGCTCCAAATGCGTCTGGTTTAGGTCTCCACCAAGCTGGAACTGGTGGATGAAATACCTTTATCACTCGGCGTCACGAAATTGCGATCAGGGCGCGGGCGGCGCAAAAATCAGCGTTCTCGATCTGGGCGTTACAGCGCTGCTTTGCAGGGCGGGCTCTCGCCTCGAAGCGCTTCTGGCGGAGCGTGGCCGCCTCGAGCAGCAGTCGAAGCCTTTCACCATGCTCGAAGGTGTCTCGCTTCTATTTGCGTTTCGAGTTCCTGATAGGCGCTGGCCATGCCTGTCAGGCCGAGTTTGCGCAGCATGTCAATGGTGGGATTGTTCAACGTCGCGATAAAAATCATGCGCTGTCCAGCTCGAGGGAGGACGCTGGCCATGCCCCCGAAGCATAACGGGATACGAATTTGGTATTGGAAGGAAAGGTCGCGACGGAAGTAACATCAGCAGTGACGCAATGACCTAAGGAACGACGCAATGTACGGCAGAAGGCAGGGGGGTGTTGGCAATAGTTCCGAACAAGGCGGTGAAGACACCTTTAACTGGGTTGAAGGCTTGACTGGCTCCTCGTCCGGCGAAGCGGCACTGAAAGAAATTTTACTGGCCTGGGCGGAAGACGGGCAGCAGGAGCAGGACGAGGACCGGCACGAGGCAATGGCACGGATCGAGGCCTGGACGGAAACCCGCAATTTTCGTGCCCCCCTGAACTTAACATCGCTGTCCCTAACGGCACTGCCCCCCACCTTACCGGCCGGCCTCCAGCGGCTCAACGCCAATGACAACCGGTTGGGCAGGCTGCCCAACAACCTCCCGCCCGGTCTGCGAAAGCTCTCTGCCTGCGACAACCAGCTGACCACGCTGCCTGAGGTTCTTCCGGACATGCTCGAGACGCTCTACGTCGACGGCAACCGGCTGACCAGATTGCCGAACGAGCTTCCTTCCGGACTAAAGTATCTCTACGTCAACCACAACCGGCTGACCAGTTTGCCCGATAACCTGCCGCCTGAGCTCAGGGAGCTTCATGTCACCCGCAACGAAATCGCGCACCTGCCGGAGAATCTCCCCCTCGAATTGACGGATCTCCGCGCCGAACTCAATAATATAATTCGCCTGCCCGAGCGCCTTCCTGCAAAGCTCACGAGGCTCGAAGTCCCTCACAATGAACTGACTAGCCTACCCGAGGACCTCCCGGCCACCCTAAAGTGGCTCAGCACCGACAGTAATGAACTGACCCACCTGCCCCCTAACCTGCCGAGGGGGCTGGAGGAGCTTAGCGTTCGTGGAAACAACCTGAGAGGACTTGGCGACGGGCGAACTGCACTGCCGTACATTCTGTCGCAGCTTCCGCCTCATTGCAAAGTGTACCTGAATAACAATCCGCTGCCAGATCGACTGCGGGCGCACCTGAGCGCGCAAAGCGGGACGAGCCTTCCGCAGATCTTTTTGTGATGCTGCCTGACAAACGGGCCAAACTAGGTCCCTGCGTTTTGAGTAAAAGGCCTTTTGCCGAAGCCATGGCGGTGGGGTGCAGGCCAGGTATGACGCGTGCGGATCAAAAACAATGAGTTTGCAGGTTTATGCCGCTCGCCGGAATGTGTTGAGTTGTGGAAGCAACAGACGTCTCACTGAAGACTATGGCCGGAAAGCCCAGGCTCGGCACTTGTGTCCTTCGGGCGACCTTGCATGCGAGCCAGTTCGTACAAAGGATTACCCGCTATCGCGTACCAGGAGGTGCGACGCTTACGGCCTAGAGGCATTGCCGCCGGTTGGAACGTTCGGAAGCTGGACCCAGATTTCAACAGGCCTCAAGCGCATCCACCATTTCCACATGGTCCACCCCCAGCATCGCGTATTCGTTGATCTAACTACCCGAGACTCCAGCCTACGGGCCTATTTGCATTCGTCGGCGATCGACGACTCTGTCGCCTATTAGTTGAAATAGGGTTTCGTGGCGAGCCAGCAGAGGAACAGCCCATGGATGAGAAAAACAGCCCCATTGTTTGCATCTCGGGTGTAGACGAACGAAAGCTCGGCGCCGCTCTAATCGCGGTCCAATCGGCATTTAGTGTCGCGATTGCGGAACTATCGAAGCTTCACAAAGGGAACAGTCCTCAGTGGTTCGAAGACCTGGAGGAGGTGGTAATCGCTAACGCAAAAGGCACAGTCACCGAGGGCATCTCGCTGGATGTCGAGGTGGAAAGCCTCAAATTCGGCATCGACGTCCTTCGGGCGATCTTAGATGTCAGCCGCGTTGAGCTAGGCTTTGCAGCAAAGGAATAACCTTTCGCCCAAACGAGGTCTCGATGCTATTTGGCGCCGGAGATGTTCGATGCACACTCGAACCTTCGCATGAGTACCGCGCTCGTCGCCAAAGTCGCCCGCATCGTCACCAAATGGTACGGTCGTCCGACAAACCAGGAGGTCTTGCCGCAGATGATCGACGATACGACCTATGCATGGCGCACCGGCGTTTTTGAGGCAACGCGCGTTTTCCATGCGGAAGACCCGGGCGGACCAACCTTCATCGGGGGCAATTTGCGCAAGCCGGACTCCCATGGAAGACAATAACTTGTCGGACGCTGGGCGCACGAGACTGAGGGACTCAGCGTTGAAGATGTGCCGACAAGCTCGGCATTAGCGATGCACCCTGTATAGCGGGCAGCGACCGCCTTGCCATGCTTGAAGATGCCCTGAGCCGACACGCCCACAGTTGATAAAGATGTCGACTCAGTACCGCCGGCCGCTCCTCACCTTCTACCTTGCTGAGCCGCCAGCCATTGCGGCTCGTGGCAAGGATTTTTCGGACTCTTCCCGAGAATATGCACAACGCGACGCAGCGCTTGTCGACCCGCTGTTTCGTGAAGTTCGCGCTCGCCAGGAAATGGTGCGTGATGAGCCCTTTGTAAGAGTCACCCTTGCGCCGGCAGTCCGAGACCTCCCCGTTCATCTGGTTCGTCGTCTGGAATCGCAATCGATCGATGATCGACCTCCGCCCCTTCGTCGCAGGGATACACATCAAGTGGCATTGACCTGGACAGCGACCGCTCGCGCTGGAGCGCCGAATACCGGCGGCGCATTTCACCGGACGCAATCGACCCTGCCGTCCAAAGAGCGACCAGTTCCATGAAACCCGGGTCTTCATCGATCCGGATTCCTCGCGCCTTCCAACGCGCGATGACCCGCTCGGCTATGTCCCTGCGTGAATCCATTACCACTTCCCTGCCCCCTGCCCCCTGCCGCCTACGCGGTTAGATACCAAGATGGTGGGTTCTTCGCCAGTTCAAACCGTCCAATATGTCACGCCGGCCGCCCGCGATCCGTTTTCAGGAGCTTGTTAGCTGGAGCTATCGAGATCGCAGGACACACTTTCCAGCTCTCTCCCGACCTGATGGTCCCCGTCACCATCTTTTCCGTCCATGAATAAGGTAGGCCGCCCCCGATCAGTCCAGGCGATTTAAGTGCGAGTCCGCTTTTACGTCGCCTTGAGGTCCGTCAGCACCTTGTCAAAAGCATCCTTGACCGGCTTTGAGATTTCCTCCACCGCCCTGCTTGAGAGCACCCGGACTTCCTTGGCGTGCTGCAAACTTGTCTCAACCCGCTTGCTAAGGAAGGTCGACTGCAGTTCGAGGATCTGCGACGGCGAATTCGCGCCCAGCAAAGCTTGCAAATGTGAGAAGCTGGCTTCGGCGTCGGCCTGCAGTGCAGCAATCGTCTTCCCCCACAATTCGTTGCCGAACAGACTTGTCGTTTCGAGGATCGGAGGCAGCATTTTCTGTGTCGCTTCAGCGCCGGACGCAAATTTCAAAAAAGCCTCTGTCACCTTCTTGTTCCCCTTTTCAACAGATGCGCCGAACTGATCTGGCACCTTGAGCGACGATGACCCCGGGTTTTCGATCGTTTCAAAGGATCTTTCGGAAATCTTGGTCATTGCATTTTCCTTCTCTTTGAGTTGGTTGCAAGCTGTGACATCGGGATTGACCCTTCCGCCGGCGGATGCATGGCCGCTTGGTAGAACGCGGATCCGATGACGAACGGTCAGGTGGCCTCCGTTCCGTTCGTTTCATGAACCGGCATAATGCAGACTGCTTTCTGCCGCTTGTAACCAGGGATCAGCAAACACCATGCCAACTGCTCCGACGCGCCAAGAAGATCATTTTCTTTTATCAATGGGCGGGTTGAGGGCAGGTTGATGTGTATTTGACGGAGAGACCGGCGAACCCGCTTGCTAAGGAAGGTCGACTGCAGTTCGAGGATCTGCGACGGCGAATTCGCGCCCAGCAAAGCTTGCAAATGTGAGAAGCTGGCTTCGGCGTCGGCCTGCAGTGCAGCAATCGTCTTCCCCCACAATTCGTTGCCGAACAGACTTGTCGTTTCGAGGATCGGAGGCAGCATTTTCTGTGTCGCTTCAGCGCCGGACGCAAATTTCAAAAAAGCCTCTGTCACCTTCTTGTTCCCCTTTTCAACAGATGCGCCGAACTGATCTGGCACCTTGAGCGACGATGACCCCGGGTTTTCGATCGTTTCAAAGGATCTTTCGGAAATCTTGGTCATTGCATTTTCCTTCTCTTTGAGTTGGTTGCAAGCTGTGACATCGGGATTGACCCTTCCGCCGGCGGATGCATGGCCGCTTGGTAGAACGCGGATCCGATGACGAACGGTCAGGTGGCCTCCGTTCCGTTCGTTTCATGAACCGGCATAATGCAGACTGCTTTCTGCCGCTTGTAACCAGGGATCAGCAAACACCATGCCAACTGCTCCGACGCGCCAAGAAGATCATTTTCTTTTATCAATGGGCGGGTTGAGGGCAGGTTGATGTGTATTTGACGGAGAGACCGGCGAACAAAACGTTCCAATCACGACAAACCTGACAAAAGTGGCGGATGCCCGACATTTGCGAGAAATGTCGACGGTTGCGCTGGGGACAAGGGAATTCACGTGGACTTCAAATCGCGCCAAGGATCATGTGCCTGTTCGTGGCTAAGGGGCGTTACCCGGAAAATCAAAACTCGCGGAGCTCTCCGCTATTCCATATCGCGCCGCGATATCTTCGAGCGCTTCCTGAAAGACGGCCGCGTCGAAGTGGACTCCACATGTTGAGCGGGCAATCAAGCCCCAGGCGTTAAGAAAAAATAGCCTGTTTGCTGAAGGTGACGAGGGCGCGACATACTCCTCATCTGATGATGTCTATAAAAGAGGATTTTGAACCGGATCCTGAGATATCGGACGCCGGGATCGCCTGGCATCGGCTTCGCGGCGCACGGTTTCGTGTTGAAGGTCGGAAAGCTGGATGATCCACGGCGCTCCGGTGCATAACTGGCGAGCGGGAAGGACACCGCTGCTGACCATCCGGTAGGCGGTAGCTCGACTCACCTTTAGAATGTCGGCGGCCTCGTCGAGGGTTCTCTCACCGCGTTCGGCCCGTTCACCTTCTCGATAGACGGAGATGCCGTGGATGTTGCGAAGACTGCAGACGTGGCTTCGCGTCCAGCTGGCGCCATGCCCTGTCCGCTTGCCGGATCGATTCAAGATCGCTGCGATCGACAAATCGGGCAACTGCCTCGCCAAGTTGCGAACGAGATCGACAACATCAGCCTTAACTGCCCAGCGGGTCTGGCCGATCTTGTTTTTCTTCCCCGTCATCCGGGTGTGATCGCCACCCTGCCAATGAATGACGAGCGCCAATGTGTCGTCAACGGTATCGACAATGATTTCTTTGATCAGCAGCCGAATGATCTTTTCGCGTGTCTCGATAGACGCGTCGGGACCTGTCCCATGCCTTACTATAGATCGCTACCGAGCATCATCAATCTTGTACGGTCGTCGGCCGATAAAGCAGGCGTGTTACGGTCGGTCGAGAGCATCTCGAACTGGACCTCGAGATCACGCAATAGGATCAGCTTCTCATTCCAGCGCCGCTCCAGTTCGCCGGCGACCAACCGATTGCCCGGATCGACAGCATCATACTGGCGGGGCGCCCTGGCAGCCTCGTATTGTGCTTGCTTGATTAAGTTCTCGAGTTGCTGTTGATTGTCGCTATGACGCTGCGTGTGCGCCTCCATTGCCCGCAAGGCCGCCTCGATTCCCAGAGGTTGCAATCGCTCGAGCACCTCCTGCGCCACGGCCCGATCGACCCGCATGCCGCCGAACCCGATACAGTTGCCGACCGCCATGGCGCCGAACGTGCCGCGACAAACATATCGCTGCGTATTGCCGCCTTTCCCGGAGTATTGAATGTGCAATCGGCGACCGCAGCGACCGCAACGGAATAGTCAGGCAACAAAGCTTGGCGCGCAGTTCAACGAGTTTGGTTGCCGAAAGGCGCGGCGCAGCTACGATCTCGATCGAACTTGCCGCAGGATCAAACATCCATGCCGGAATTTGAAATGAACCACCGTGTGCCAGAATGAGCAGATAGTGAACGCCTTCGTGCTCATGGCTGCCGGTTACCAAGACGGTTTGGTCAACCAGTGGATGGAAGGGATAGGTGACCCTTGCTTCAAACGTCGGAAATCCGGCATTATGAACCCGGCTCGGAAGGCGGCGGCAGGACTTGGGCGACGATCGCGACGCTGCTTCAAACTGCATTTTGCCGCGCGCGGCAAAAGCACGTTTATACTGACCAGCAAACTATGCCGATTAACCGACTTTGCCAACGTTTCCGGCACCATAGCAGCCGCCTAGTCGGCATAGCTTAGGGTCTCTCCGTCGCCAAGGAGAGGACACATGAACGCAACTCAGGATCGCATCGCCCTATGCAGGAAGCTAGTCTACAGTCCACATCGGGACGACGATGCACGTGGCACTCGCTAAGCCTGTTTCGGGATCTGATCGACTGGCATGTCGGCAATGGAATACTCCGCAGGATTTAAGCGAGGTTCAGGTCGACCGCTTCCCTGAGCATCGTTTCAAACACTGGAGACCCGACTCGGGCGATTGATCGGCGCTCCGCCGCTCGCCTTTGGCGTTACGGGAGAATGGCTAATACCGACCGCGCTTCCTATTCAGCGCAGTGAGCACGAGAAGATCGACGATGCTGGCCGGTCCCAAAAACGGGATGGCAGCTTCTAGAAGTCGATTGAACGGACCGGTCGGGACCGGCGTCCGCACGCGGTGCCCCACGGTCTGTGGGCCTCTGAATTCTGTTCTGCAGGTAAAGTCAGCCGACGCCGTCGCGTATCGCGACTTTGGAGCTCGTTGGGTTCGCTCGCCAGCCCCTTCCTCATGCGATGCGGCTCCGCCCCTTGCAAGAAACGCTCCGGCGTCCCAATACTTTTGGCTTTGCTCGACGGCGCTGTATCCCGCAGCTTCGATAGCCTTGCTCCGAAACGCTTCCTGCGGGGTCGTCAACTCCTGCAGTCAGGCGCCTTCCGCCGCTGCGTTATGATCCGTCGGAGCCAGACTTTCAGCGGCTGTTTCCGCCGCTGACTTTATGGCTGCGGACCCTCACGGTTGAACTCTCCAACCCGGATTAGTGCCGGTCGAGTTCGGCTTCGACCTTCTTGCGACTGTTGCCTACGTTCTTCACGGTCTTCTTCACCGCTTCCTTGGAAATGCCTTCCTTCCGGGCTTCGTACTTCACCTCGTGATCCTGACCACCTGCGACGCGAGCACGATCCTGGCTGCGGGCTTTGGATGTGGTTGCCATGGTGAGATCCTCCTAATGTCGGTCCTTACGAACGGGCGCCGATTCAATAAGTTCCGGCCTCCGTTATGGTGAGGCGCGCTTCGGCGATGTCGCGGACGCGCTGCACATGGCCTCGGGCGAGATGGTTCACTTCGACGATGAGATCGCGCAAGGCATATCTGCGACCGCAGTTAATCAGTAGCGGACAATTCTTCCCAGGCAGTTGGTACGGCTCATCGTGTGCCTATGAGCAAACCCATGGATTGATTGTCATAGAAAGCAGGACTAGAACAACAGCGCTAATGCAGGAGCGCTCGGCATCCGAACGCAGAACAAGATCGCGGCGGAAGCCACGCAAGAGCGTCGTCTGCGAAGAGAAACCAAGCGGCTCGGCAGGTTGCGGCTAACCTCTGACCGAGTCGGCACCACGAAGGAGCCAACCCATCGGGGACAGATCCCCCTCAGCCGCTACATCAACGTGATTTGGAGTTTGGAATGGATCAATTTGCTACCGCCGACAACACCTCCGCAGCCGCTCGTCGCCGCGAAGCCAGGATTGCGAAGGGCTACAGCCTTGAGGACCTGGCCATCGCCACCGGACTTACGGTCGAGGAAATCGCAGCGGCCGAGGAACCCCTTCAGATCGTGCCTCAGCACCACCTCGAGCGCATTGAGCATGTGATCTCATAGCTTCCGTCGCCACCGGCACGCGGTCCCGGTTTAGGGGCCGCAGTCAACCACGGAGGGCGCGGAACGAAAGATCGATGCTCTATGGGACGTCCTAGGCGCATTGATGCTCCGCTTCACGCCGACAGAATGCGCAAACTACTTCAGGGCTGCTGGATATGAGCCGGATTGAACAGGATTTGCTCTAGTCGATATTGCGTCCAATTGAAGTGTCATCCGCCATTTTAAGATAACTGCAGAATCACTTAAAGAGAACATGGCACCAATGATCGCACAAACAACCGGTCCGCTTCTGCCAACCGACGCAGTTCCGATTGTCGCGATGTTCTTCTACGATATGGCGCAACTATCTGCTCGGTGGCTTAGGTAAGCCACCGCCGTTCGCGGCTTGTGGCTACTCATCCTGCCGGGCTGCGCTGTCCGTCGCGTCACGCGCCGCACCCAATCGATCGCGATGCTGATGCCAATGCGGAAGCGCTTGGACGCCGCCCGGCACCACACCCCTCCTGTATCACCGCTTCTACAACTTCTCGCGGTTATTCGAAACAGGTCTCGCCATCCAGCTCAGCCTCCTGACCGGCCAGAAGGATGAATCTGATTTGCGTCATAGGGAATCCTTCTCACGGGTCTACCTAAAATCATCCCGCTCTAAGCTTACGCGCACAACTCGCGGTTCAGCATGAACTCGCAACATCTGTTTTACGGTGCGAGGGTCATACCTCGATGCGATCGTCAAGCAGCCCGATCTGTCAAAGCCGCGACTATCTCTTCCAATGCAAATCTTAGGCTATCACTCAGCTTTCGATCTTTTGACCAAACGACGACGTAGTGATATATTGCCCCTGGATGAAATCGGCGGAACGCGACGCCGAAGTCAGCATATTCTCTCGCGATGATCTCGTTCGTAATCGAAACGCCGATCCCTGCCATAACATAGCCAATGTCGTGGCCATTGGCGTCATATTCCACGGCGATGTCAGGAGCGGTTCCCATATATCGAAGGGCATTGACGCTCATTTGGTGAGAGGCAAATTGCGGGTCGATATCAATGATCGCCTCACCGGCAAGATCTTCGGCAGTGACAAGCTGCTGTGCCGCAAATCGGTGGTTGACCGGAAAAAGACATACGTTGGTGGCCGAGCCGACCGGCACCCAATCAAGAATGCGCTCATCAATAGGCAATCGGGAGATGCCAAGATCCGAGCGGCCGTTTAACACATGATCTGCAATCTGCTCATACGTGCCTGTTTTCACCTGAACGGCGTAAGAGCGGCTTCTCTCCCGAATCCTTTTGACCACTTTCGGCAAGGTCGCGAAGGAAAAAGTGCTTGGCGCCGCGATGCCGATCATTCGCGTATCGTTGTTCCGCAGGAAGTCGATTGACGGTCCGATCCGATCAAGTCCGGCAAACGCCGCGTCGATTGTGCGTAGAAATTCCCATGCCTTGACGGTGGGGATCAACCTGTTGTTTTCCCGGCGGAAGAGCGCGAAGCCGACAGTCTCCTCTAGCTGCTTGATGTTTTGGCTGACCGCCGGCTGGGTTATTCGCAACATCTGCGCTGCGAGCCTTTCCGAGCCGGCGCGCATAACCTCCCGCAATATTTGAAGGTGGCGGATCTTCACTCCGGAGTCGGTGATTTCCATGGCCGGGAATCTCAATCGTGGTCGAGCGACGCGCCTCATAAGTTGCGCTTATTAAAACTTCCTGAATCTTATAAATTGACGGCGGCAAGTCAAAGTATATTTTTGACGTACGCCAAACTTAGAGCGCTGGTTAAGCTAATAAATCCAATCTACCCTCGGTTAAATCTCGGCAAGCTCTTAGTATATGTCGGGAGAATACCTTTCCGATTTCGGTGCGCTCGCAAGATATTGGAGACTTGCATTGTACGCATTTGTAGATCAATTTTTATCTGGATTGAAGAACACACTTTTAGTGTTTGCCTTGAGCTGCGCTTTCGGGACCCTATTAGGTTTGCTTATTGCCGTTCTCCGCAACTCGACCCGCAAGTCGGTTTCATCGTGCATGCGGGCCTACACGGGCATCATCCGGGGTGTTCCGGAACTTCTGATCATCCTCCTAACGTATTTCGGCGGAACCGCCCTTTTGAGCGCGATTGCCGGTGGCTACATCGAGATTAATGCATTTGCGGCCGGTGTCGCGGCACTGACCGTCGTGTTCAGTGGGTACGCCGCGGAAATATTCCGTGGTGCGATCAACGCGGTTGCACCAGGCCAACGAGAGGCTGCAGCAGCGCTCGGGCTTTCGAACTCGCAGATTTGGTTTCTGATCATCATTCCCCAGATGATCCCGATCGCTCTGCCGGCATTCTGTAACCTCTGCATCTCCTTGATAAAGGATACATCGCTGATTTCCGTCGTCGGGCTGACGGATGTCATGCGCGTCGCCTATATAGGCGCAGGCTCACTGCGCGCTCCACTCCCCTTCTATCTCGCAGCGTCTGCAATCTACCTCGCCCTCACAAGCCTGTCCCTTCTTTCGTTCCGGTTATTGGAGCGCCGCTATTCGCTCCCGGCGATGAAAGGTTGAGGCAATGAGCATGACCATCGCGCTTGAAGCGTTTCTCACCCTTCCCCGCGGCCTTCTTCTCACTCTGGTTCTGACATTCGCATCGCTTGCCGCAGGCTTCGCCGTCTCGGTCCCGCTCGCCTTCCTACGGGCATCATCAAATCCGTGGGCTTCCGCGCCCGTGCTGGCATATACCTATGCGTTCCGCGGCACGCCACTTCTGGTTCAGCTTTTCCTGATTTACTATGGGATTGGCCAGCTTCCCCTCGTCCGCCAAAGCTTTCTATGGGCCGTGATGCGAGAGCCGTTCTGGTGCGCCTTCATTGCTTTCACCCTGAACAGCGCCGCCCATACGACAGAAGTTCTGCGCGGCGGGATCCAGGCGGTCCCGCGTGGGCAGATTGAAGCGGCCAAAGCCTTGGGCCTTTCCCGTTTCCACACTGCCCGTCTTATCGTGTTCCCTTTGACCCTCAGGATCGCTCTTCCCGCCTATGCAAATGAGGTGGTTGGAATGCTGAAGGCAAGCTCCCTTGCAAGCACCATCACGCTGCTTGAGGTGACCGGGCTCGCCCGACAGCTGGTGTCGGAGACATTCGCCCCATACGAGGTCTTCATTGCCGCGGGGGCTTTCTATCTGCTGCTTACCCTCTTGATCACGCAAGGTTTCCAGATGCTGGAGACGCGTTGGACGCCGACGGCAAACCGTCCACCGCCGACGCAACCTGTACCTCGAAGAGCGAACGGAAAGCCGCCTCTCGCCTCGGCTGAAACTTGACGCCAGCCCACATCCCGGACGCCAACAATCAAACTCAGCAATGAAAGGAACATCGTCGTGAAACGAACACTTCTGCTTGCCCTGTCTCTTGTCGTCTGCGCCAACAACGCGGGAGCAATGGACAGGAAGACACTGACAATCGCCTCTGAAGGTGCTTCGCCGCCCTGGAATGCCATCACCCCCCAAGGGGAGCTCGCCGGCTTTGACATCGACGTCGGCCGCGATCTTTGCCGGAGGATGAAGTTCGAGTGCACTTTCGTGCCTCAGGACTGGGACGGAATCATACCGGCGCTCACCGTTGGAAAGTTCGATGCCATCATGTCGGGGATGGCGATAACTGAGAAGCGGAAGAAATCGATCGCTTTTTCCAAGCCCTACGCCGGAGGTTTCAACCAACTCGTCATACGCAAAGATCTCGATCTTCCGCCCACGGATACGTCGGCCGAGCTCGACCTCACAACTATCGACCCTGAAAAGCAGGCAAAGATTGAGGAGCTTCGAGCCGCTCTCAACGGCAGAACTCTAGGCGTATTGCGATCATCGAATTCGGAAGCGGTGCTCAATGAACTGTTCGGAAAGGTCGCGACGATCAGGAGCTACGATTCCCAGGACAACATGCATCTCGATCTCGTAGCTGAGCGCATCGATGGCGGCCTTGCCGACTATTTCACCTGGAAAGCCTTCCTCGACAGCACGGATGGCGGGATTGCAACGCTCTACGGCCCGCGGCTCTCCGGTGGCCTGTGGGGCCCGGGTGTCGGCGTCGGGCTTCGGCAAGACGACGGCGAACTGGTTGCGGCATTCGATAGCGCCATCGAGGCCGCCACGAGCGACGGAACCCTGAAGCGGCTGAGCGAGCAATGGTTCAAGATCGATGTTTCGCCGCAGACATCGAACTAGACACTGGCTCTACGACACGCATTTCCCCCGAAGCCATAGCGCGTGAGCAGTCGGCAGTCCCAAAGATCGAAGGTAAACCATATGTCCGCACCCTTTTCCATTGCTGTCACCGGCCAGTCGCTCATCCGTCATGATCTTCGAGCGATCGGCGATCCACGGCTCGCTGAGATCGCCGAGATCCTCAAAGCAAGCGATGTTGCCTTCACCAATCTCGAGACGACTATCTATGGTCGTCATGGTGGATGGCCGCTCAAAGGCAGCTATTTCGGCGCTGCAGCGCCGGATGTCTTGGCCGCGTTGAAGGAGCTCGGTTTCAATAGCCTGGCTCTGGCGAACAACCATGCTTTCGATCTTGGACCGCCGGGGATCCTCTCGACGCTGGAGGAGGTTGCGGCACACAATTTCCTGCATGCCGGCATCGGCCACAACAAGCATCACGCTTCCACGGCACAGAAAATGACGTTCGGATCCCGAAATGTTGCGCTGATTGCCATGGACGCTGGGCCAGGCCCGTCTTTCATGTACGCTGAGGACGCAACTGAGGGCAGGATAGCAAGGCCCGGCATCAATAGGCTGAAGGTCTCCAGGGTATTCGACCTGGAAACGGGAACATTCAACCTGCTTCGCTCCATTCAAGAGCGTCTTCTAAGTTCGCCCTTGGAGCGCGCGAACTATGCCCAGCCGGAGAATCCGCCTGATCTTCATGGCCAAGACGAAATTGATTTCTATGGAACCGTGTTTCGCAGATCAGATGAGACGGCTCGCCGCATCGTCGTGGACCGGCACAGCGCCTGGGCTCACCTTTCGGCGATCGCGGAAGAAGCGGGCCGCGACACACTCGTCATCGTGTATTTGCATCATCACCATTGGGAGCCGAACTGGCAGCAAGTCCCCGCCTGGGTGCGAGAATTTGCGCACGATTGCGTGAACGCGGGCGCAGGCCTCTTTGTCAGCCATGGCGCTCCGGTCCTTCAAGCGGTCGAGATATATCGGAATACGCCAATTTTCTACGGCCTTGGCAACTTCCTCTTCCATACGGAAAAGGACGAACAGGAATGGAGCCCGCCGGAGGTGTGGAGAAGCGTCATCGCGACCTGCAATTTTGAATCTAGCGGACGGCTGGAGAATATCCGCTTGCGCCCGATTGTGATCGGGGGAACCGAGGCATTATCCAATCCTGCACGCGATCGCCTCCCCTTCCCTGTGCTTGCCGATGGCAGAACGGCGGCAGATATCCTTGACGATCTTGCCGACCGCAGTACCGGTTTTGGCACTGTGCTTGACCGAGAGAAGAACGTCGGCCAGATCGTTTTTTAGATGCGGAATAAACCTGCAGTGCGCGACGAGAACTTTACGAACCGCTGACCAATTTGCGGCCGCGCTCTTGTTGGTCTTTTCATGGGGAAACGTCCTTGTGTTCTTCCATCTCTTCATCGACAATCGAGCTGACGAGGGCAACGACCCGGCTGCGCACACGCGGAGAAAGGAGCAAAACGTCGTCTATCAGACGCCGTCCCTCCGCCGTGGAAATGTAGGCAATCTTCTCATCGATCTCTGTTATGATTTGCTGGCCCTGAGTGGTTTCGGGATCTGGAAGACCTTCGAAAAACCTCGAAACAGGGATCTTGAGGCAATTGGCAAGCTCGTAGAGCATCGAAGCGCTGACGCGGTTCTTACCGCTTTCATATTTTTGTACCTGCTGCAAACTGACCCCGATGCCGGCGCCGAGATCCCCTAGGGATACATTCGACTGCATTCGGCGGATACGGATTTGCTGTCCGACATGCCGATCAACTGGATGCACCAACTCGCGCGCTACATTCGACTGTTCGGCTTGCGCAGGCCTCGAAGTCCGGACCTGTGCTGCTGCATAGCGCTTCATGGTGGACACCCCGATGGAGAGTTTCACGCGGTGCGCCCCCGCGGAATAACTCGCTCAACCCACTGATCGGGGAGTTAGAACACCGTGCTAGACGGCCCTGTGGCCTTTAGTTCCGAGGAACCTGGACATACGCCACAGGCTCCTCGACCGAAGGTCAAGGAGTGTGGTGCCGAATCGGCCGACACCAACCGCTAACAGGGGGTTCTAATCCCCAAGGCAGCGCGTACTGCCTCGCTGCCAAAGTTAGTTGAAATCCGCCCGCCGCGCAACCGAATTCTTTACAAGATTCAATAGCTTCGCTTTACGCGCGGACACTTGTCTCAAAAGCGAGAGGTCACGCTTCGGGCGGTAAAGTGGTCAGAAAACCAAAGGAGGTGCGATCAGCGGAACGCCCATTGCGAGGATTGTCTGCCCACTCTCCCGGAGGAATAGGCTACCGCAAGCTCCGCCCATAGGGGGTCCTGGGTGAAGCTGGAAAGGGGCCCGCAAGCGTCGATAATGCTCATCTTGCCGAACTGCCCGAGAAGCGTTTCAATTCCCCCACGGCTAAAAGCATTCAACAGCGAAAATGGCTCGCACGGCGAGGAGATGATGCGATGGCCCCAAACCCCCGGCCGTTCGTCCTTTGACAGTGCGTTGAGAAGCTGTGTGTCACGATGGTTGTTCCTCAACGCCTCGCAGAATGCCCAGCGCATCAACGGATAATAGATCGTATGCCGACTTCCACCCAGGACACGCACGCCAGGCAGGATCGACGTTACGATGAACATCAGCAGAAGGTTCGGAACGATCCGGCCAGTTCTCAGGGCCTCCACAAGACTTGGCGGCGAGAATTCAACACAGACATCATCTGTCTCCTTCGACCGGAGGACCCTGCCATCCAGCCAAAGTGGAAAAAGCCGCCCTTCAATGCAGCCCCAGAAAAAATGCGTCGAGTTTTTCAGCCAGCCTCGCCAAGCCGTGTCAGCGAGTTGATCGATGAAATGGATGAGGCGCATCGCGAATGCTCGGTCCTCGATCAACGAGGCTCGCAGCCAGGACCGGCCATCGGAAAGGTGGTCCGCGACCAGATCGGCAACGTCGCTATCATCAAGCTGAAGAAAGTCCACCTGGCTCTCAGAATACCGCTTCCAGAGGCAAAGATTTGCCGCTTTGATCGCCTCTGCCGCCGACTGGAATTCGCCAAGAGGCAAAAGGTCTCGCAAGTAGGAAATTGCCTCCGAGTCATCACCGGGCCTGTCGACGTTTTGAAGATGGAATCTGTAGCAGCCGTTTCTGCCAAGAATGCTGTAGGGGATCATTTTGCTGCGCGACAGGCCGAAGACATTGACTGCATCGCCATCGACGTGGAGCCAGGCCGGACCCTTGCGACCGCGTTCTACGAACTTCACTGTCGAGCAAGCGTAGGAGATATAGGATGTCCTGCCATGCGCGCGAAGTCCCATCAGGGAGAACAGATGGGTGTAAAATGCGTCAGGCTCGATCAACAGGTGGAGGTGGGGGCCACACTGCAGCACCGGAGCGACTTCGATTTCGGCTTGAAAGCGCGTCACGGCCCCTGCTGAATAACCCTGACGTTGCGCGACGGCCGCCACGCGTGACCGCAATAGAGACATTGCCTGGCTTCGCGCGACGCACCCCGATTGATCCGATCCAACCGAGAAAGCCGCCTTTGCGTAGTCGTTCAGCGATGCCTGCTCAAACTGACGCAACCAAGGGAATAATTCAAAAATGAGGGCCAACACCTCACCTTTTGAAACCAGGTCACTATTGGGCGACGTCTCCATCCTCAGACGAACCGCCTTTCCACCGGCGCTCCCCGATCCATGTTAAAGTGAAAGAAGAGCGCGACGGTCACCATCAGCGCCCCGAAGAGGCCGAAAATCCCCGAAGGTGGAATTGCGTCTCCGATCGTCCCGATGATGCCATACGCAAGAAGCCCTATCGAAACACAGATCGTGTGGATCTGGCTTCGCGCCCGCCCCAACATGTCAATCGAAACAGTCGATTGAACCCGTACATCGATCAGGATTCGCGTGACATTGTAGCAGAAGCCAAGCAACACCAGTTGAACGAGCGCGGACAAAAAGCTCTGGAAAACAGGAAAGCCCAACAGAACAATGCCAGCGAGCGCCGACTGGAAGAGGATGCTTTGTCGTCGCGAACGCGCCCTTCTGAGAAGAAGGGTTGAACAGCCCGCAATCGAACCGAGGGCCCAACCTGCCTCGAGATAACCGAACTCTAGCGCCGACCCCATGAGTTCACGGGTGACATATGCGGCGCCCAATACACTCACAAGCATGCCCATCGCATAGGTCAACGCATACATGACGGCGGTGGTCTTCAGTGAGTGAACGACGAAGGTCATCGGCAACAGATCCATCCGACGAATGCTCTTTGCCTGCAAATCCGATCGAGAACGAGAAAGCGGCAGTCGGCCGAGTGCCAGCAGCCCCAACAGTGATAGGCCGAAAAAGGCGCCAGGGAGGATCGACGTCAGATTCATCCCGATGGCGGTTAAGCTGTACCCGGTGACGATGGCGGCGATGAGATTGCCCGCCTGCATCGCAATATAAGACGCCGAATTGAATGAAGTGAGGTTTTTAGGACGAACGATGTCTGGAATGATGGCCTGCAGCGCAGTCGAATAGGTTCTGTCGAGGAACGCGAAGATGGTCCACGATAGGCAAAGAACATCAAGTGGGTGACCGAACGAGAGACCAATGCCCGTTGAAAATATGAGGATCAACCTGGATAAATCGCAAGCGATACAGACGAAGCGACGATCAAATCGATCAACTAGAACCCCACCAACATTGCTGGTGAGCAACTCGGCGGCACTGCCGAGCGCCAAAAGGATGGCGAGAGCGCTCGTGCTCTTGCTGACATCTGTCGCAACCCATGCCGCCAGCACGAAGTAGACATTGCGGCCGGTGGCCGACGCCAGAACACAGAAGAGATAGATGCCGCGAGAGGCATAATACCCCATGCCGCTGCTTTCTGTCGCGCCCACTTCATCCACACTCCCTACTGGCAGGTTCATGGGGACATGCTATTCTTCTGAATAGCTGGCGGCTTTCATGAATTTGATATTATCTCTCGTCCAGAACCAGCTATTCTTTCCAGAGCGCCCGGTACTCGGCAGGGGAAAATCCCGTCTCTCGGCGAAATCTGGTCGAGAGGTGGCTCCCGCTGGAGTAGCCACAGGCGATTGCGATCTCGGTCACGCTGATCGCAGTTGTGCGGAGAAGGTCGGTCACGCGTTCAAGCCGGCGCTGGTTATAGAAGCCATAGGGCGTCGAGCCTTGCGACTGCTTGAAAGCGCGGGAAAAATGCTCGTAGGTCAATCCCGCCTCTTCAGCCAGAGCGCGCACGCTCGGAGGTCGATCGATGTGAGCTTCAATTCGCCCTATCACCCGCTTGAGAACCGTAGGAGACAATCCTCCTCGAGACAATCTGCCAGATGTGCCGGAGCGGCGCTGCAGAAGTCCGAAGATAGCCGCTAGGTGCCCTTCAACGATCAGACTCCCTACGGAATCGTCGTGTGAAAGTTCTCCGGCAATCTGCCGCGCCAAGCATTGGATTGGCAGATCTCTAAATCCAAGCTCCGGACGTAAGGTGCCTACGCGCGGGAGCTTGGTCGTGAGGTTGGAAAAAAAATCCTGCGTCACGGTTATCATAAGATAACAACCCTCAGCATCGCCTTCATCCCAACCGCTCCAATGGCAACCGGGCGGAATGTAAACAAGCGAGCCGTCTGGACGCGGACTGAACTCGACTCTTCGTCCGTCCACAAAATTTTCGCCGGATGCCGCCGTACCCCTTATGTTGAGGAAGATCAGGTGGTCATCCGCGACAACGTCGATAACCTGTCGCCCGAGACTGCGCCGGCGAACGACATCTGCGCGGGCATGGCTCCAAAGGCCTTGCTGGTGAAGAATGATCTCCCCTTGTGACTTTTTCATCCTCTCGGGGTGAATTGATGGAATGATCCCCACTCGAAAGCTGCTCCCCTGAAAAACCGGTGTGGTAGCGACCCTACCTCACCCCAAGTTGTCAACAAGCCAGGCTTTAACCTCAGGTCGAATTTCATGTCAATTTCATGAAAACCAATCAAAATCGTGGATGCGAAAACATGACGTTCGCGATCATCTTCTGCCGACATCATCGCTGACGGCACAATCTTTTCGGGATGCGCGATTTCCCTCCTGAATCCCAAAAACGCGATGGTGCGAGAGAAAGGCAGGCTTTCGCATGCGTGAATTTGCCGACTTCATTGAGGAGTGCGACCGCGCCCCTCGCCTTAACGAGCTTTCTGAGTTTTTTTCGACCACCGCATCCGGTGAGGCCGGAATGCCTATCCGTCCGCCCGAGCTCGATCGCCGCTTGTTTCCAGTGGACATGACGTTCAGGCGCTTTTCAGCCCTTCATCCGCTGCGCCGAGGTCCATTCGATAAGCACTACTTGAGCAGCATACCCTACCGCCTCGAAGAGGAGTGCCGCATAGGCGGCACGATCCTCAAATACGCGCGGGCCAGAAAGGGTCAACTGCAACTCTACACGCTAGGTACAGCCGAGGGGACGATGGCTCGTGTGATCGGCGAACTTGGCAAGGGCAGGATAGAAACGCTGTCATGCAGTCCCAACGTCGAAAACCTTAGAAGCTTCTATGCCTATGGCGTTCCTCCTCATGCCATGTTTTTTCACGGACCATTTCATCATTTGACATCGCAAAGGGTCCAAGAAGACGTGAAGCTCCGAAAGTTTGGCAGCGGTTTCGATATCATCCTCGAGGACACGACTTTCCAGATGTATTCGCCAAATCGCTTCGATCAGATCCGTTTCGTCTCGCAGCATCTCAAGACCAACGGGCTCTTCATGTTCGTCGAGAAGTTCAGGCATGAAGACGACGAGGAATATCGGCGGCGGGAACGCCAGAAGGACCATAGCTTCAAAGCTCGCTTCTTCAGCGCGTCAGATATTCGCGCGAAGGAAGAGACGGTGCTGACGCGAATGGATCGAAACGAAGTCACCCTTTCGGAGATGAGCGAAACACTACGCCGGTTCTTTGGACACTCATTCGTCACCTGGAACAGCGGCAATTTCTACACGCTTGTCTCCAGCAACAGTCAGCAGAATCTCGACCTATTCCTATCGAAGCTGTCCCCACCCGCGATTCCGGCAGAATATGTCTATGCGGACCTTCCCTACCGCCTTTATCCGGAATCCGAGGCAAGGCGGCTATCGGGGCGATCCTGGACCCTTTAGCGATTCCTCATCTTCACCGTCGCGTGAGCGCAACTGCGTCACGTCTTCACGAACAGGCAGGAACAGCATGAAGAAATCAATTGGCGAAGTCCGTCACTTCGTTGAGCTGAGCCCGCCGTGCAACGCGCATCTGGTCCTGCCACGAGCGCCATCATTCGCGGGTGAGGAAGATGTTCCAAAGTGCGTGCACGTCGCCGAGGCGTGTGTCGCAATCTCGCGCACGCAGCACGTTGCCGACAAGATCTGCACGCAAATCGAGGACTTCTACCAATCCCTCGTCTCCGTGGGACCTGACAGACTTCTAGCTTTCGAAGGTGGAGGCGCGATCATAAGGCCGACCAGTGAAAGCCTGTTCTTCACAGTTTCAGCGCGAGACCTCGTCACTTTCTGTGGCATCCGCGCGCTGCTGGAAGCAGGCTTGTTTCTGGCCACGTCCGTGTCCGAGGGGGCTATAGAGTGGCTTCACGCAGACAGCACGCGATCTGGTGAAACCTGCAATCGCCTCTACAACGACCGTTGCGGAACGGATGCACAATAATTTCGTCCGCTTCGCCACCCAAAGAAAGATCGATCTTCGGACAATCGGGTGATAGTGCTTTTTCAATCAACCATACATTTGTCCGCTCTCTTTTTCCCGACCCTCAGAGGTTGATGCCGCGACTGCGGTTGGCGGTCTGTTGGCGCCGCTCCACTATGATCTGCTCGCTGCTCTGCAGGCGGACAGTCTGCTGCAGGACCTTCAGCCGCTCCTGCATCGCCGCGAAAGCTCCGCGCTGCGCCGGTGGCACTACGTTGGCGATATCCTTATCGCCTCGGACGAGGGCATTGCGACCAAAGCGCTCGTCGAGCGCTCGGCTGACAGCGGCAAACTCCCGGCCAATGCCCGGATCGAGGGAAGCGGCGGAAACACTCAGCTTCCTGCTGTCCTTGCTCACCTCGACCGTCAGGTGCGCCAACGCCTCTTCCGCAGCTTTCGAAAGAGCTGGAATGGCAACCGCCATGCGCCGCCGTTCGTCCGTGATAGCCTGGCGTTGTGCATCGAGGGCATTGAGGTGGGCCGCACCGAGCGCGCGCAGGCGCGCTGCAGCTTCCGGCACGGCCGCCACAGCCTCTTTCCGCTCTCGGCCAGAGGTCAGCATCCGGTCCATCAGGCGATCCGAACCACGCAAGGCACCATAGGCGGCAGGATTGTTGGTCACCGCGGCTCCAATGCGCTCGGCGGCAAAACCTTTCTGGAGAAGTTCCTCGATCTTGCCGACGACTTCAGCCGGATCGCGCCAGATTGTCGTTGCCGCGTTCGCCAGTGCCGCACGCTGCTGGCGATAGACAGGCGAAGCAAGAGCCCGAGATCGCGCCTCGTCGTCGATCGGAACCTTGAACTCGGTGACGGCGGCAAACATGGGCGGCATGATGATTTTCTCCGTCCCTGGCTCTTTGCTCAAATCGGCACTCGCGCCGGCGACGACCTTCGAACGATCCCGACGTTCGGCGAGGTGCTGCTCGTCGGCAAAGCGTCGCACGGCGTCGAACAAGCGGGTCAGCTTTCCGCGCCATTCATCCGTCAGGTCCTCCGGCATGCGCTCGACAATGTTGCGTTCAGCGATCGCATCCGCCTTCGCGCTAAATGCGCTCCAGCCAAAGCGGGCCGTCAAAGCTTCGCTCACCGCCTTGATCTCCCGCACCACCGATCGATCTTTGGCGGCGAGCGCAAAGGCCGTCTTATAAGCATCGTCCCCGCCCTGGCTGCGCACCGCCTCGATTTCCATCAGACGTGCCATGGCGCGTTCGGAGAGCGCCGGGATCGACAATGACATATGCGCGCGGCGCGTCTGCTCGCGCAGTTCGAACCGTTCGGCGTTCCTGCGGAACTCGGTCGCATGGGCACGGGCCATCGGAAGCAGTTCCTTCACGGCCGCGACAGCGAGATTGCGCTCTTCACGCGCCGCGCGTCCGTCGACGATCAGCTCGGAGCCACGCAGCCGGCCAAGCCGACCAGGGGCTGCCGCAAGGTCGTCGGCGAGCCTGCGGGGTGCGACCCCGATATCCGACGCCAGTGCATTCAGGGAGACGAGCGCTGCATCCGGATCCCGGTAGATCTTCTGCAGCAGCGGCCGCAGGATCACCTCCCGCTCCGTCCAGGCCGGCGACGCAAGCTGCGCCAACCGCGCATCCTCCTCGACGCTGCTGACAAAGGACGTGGCCGGCGGGATCAGATAGCGTGTTTCAGCAGCACTTGCGCCCGAGACGGAGTGGGATGCAGTTCGCGCGTCACTGGACGTCGCTTCGACCATCGTCTGGCTCCGCTCTTCATTGTAGGCGACCCGCCGTTCCCGCTCGATGGCAAAGCCGAGCGCCACGCTTGCCCTCTCCCAGAGCTTTTCCACCTGCTCCCGCTTTGCGGCAATCCACGCCCAGCGCCGGGTAAGGCTTTGCTCCATCTCGGCGGCGGCAAGCGAGAGATGATCAAGCCCGCGGCGCCGGGCGAAGTCGTTAGCGTGTGCGCGGTAACTGGCCTCGCTCTCAAAATCGAGCGTCGTCGTCTTGGCACCGGAGCGCGACAAGCGTTCGACGAGCGGATTGAAGAGTTCCGGCCGATGACTTTCCCGCTCGATGCGCTCCTGTCGTGCGCTAGCGGTCTCGACCTGGCTGGCCGTCCAGACGTTGCGATCGACCTCCCTCTCCTCGTAATGCTTGTGACCTGTCTTCTCGTCGACTACGGCAATCTGGACCTTGACCCGCTCGACACCATCCTTTCTGAGCGTCACGGTGTCGCCTTCCTGGATGCCGGCCTCCTCGAGTGCCTTCGGCAGGCTCACGCCCCAAAGCCGATGGACGGTTCCGTCGTCCGCCCTGACGTCGGCATAAGGGCTGTCGTCGGCATCCTCGTCATCAGGCCGGAATTTGGCTTCGCCGGTTTCGACAAGCTCGCCGGTCACACCCGTGGCATGATCGACACGCGGCTTGCGTCCCCATTCAGGTTTTGCCGCAAAATCTTCTTTGGCCGCATAAAGATCGACGCGGTCGCGATGCCTCGTCATCGACACATAGGTCAGATGCTGGTCCATCATCCCGGTTGCCAGCACGAAGGTGCGATCGACGGTAGCGCCCTGCGATTTGTGGATCGTTGCGGCATAGCCGTGATCGACATGTCGATAGCTGTCTTCGCTGAAGACGAGCTTGCGGCCGTTGTCGAGCAGAACCGAAAGCAGCGGATCTCCACGCTTGTCGCCGGTGGAGACGACGGTGCCGAGCATGCCGTTCTTCACATACTGTGGCCCGGAGTGCTTGGCGCGCGGCTCAAGGAAGCGAGCGTTCTCCAGGAAGATGATCCGATCGCCGGCGGCAAATTCCCGTACGCCCCGCTCGCTCCGGAAGCTGCGGCTTTCACTGAGCGCTCCCTCCTGCGTCATCACCGATCGCAGCGCCTCGTTCAACTTGCGAACATCGTCGTTGGTGTGGGCGAGCACCAGCAGTTCATCACCGCGAAGGCGGCCATCCCCGCCCTCAGACGTTGATCGCTCTATTGCCTCTCTGCGCGCAGCAGCCCAGTCGGAGACGATGCGATCGATCGTTTCCTCGCGTGACCCTGCCTCGACCAGATGGCCATGCCGGGCATAGGCGTCGAGGCCCTTCTCGACCTCGCCGCGGGCAAACAGCCGCGAGGCATTACGTGCCCAGGCCTCACGCTGGCGGCGCACGCCGACAAGCTCTGCAAAGCCGATGCGTTCGGTAATTGCCCGGAAGGCAGCACCGGCCTGGATCGGCTGCAGCTGCATCGCATCGCCGACCAGCACGACCTTTACCTCAGCCTCCTCGGCAATCTTCAGCACACGGGCCATCTGCTGCGAGGCCACCATGCCGGCCTCGTCGATCACCAGCACATCACCGCGATGGAGCGTATCGCGCCCATTGCCCCAGGCCAGTTCCCAGGAGGCAAGCGTCCGCGACTTGATGCCGGAACTGTCTTGCAGCCCTTCCGCGGCCTTGCCGGCAAGGGCTGCACCGATCACCCGGTGTCCCTCGCTCTCCCAGGCAAGACGTGCGGCAGCAAGCAGCGTCGATTTGCCGGCGCCGGCAAGGCCTACAATAGCGGCAATGCCACCATCACCGGTGACATGACGGACAGCATCGACCTGCTCTGCATCGAGCCGAAACGGATTCTTTGGATCGCCGCTCTCCACGCGTTCGATCGCCACCGTCACATTCCGCTCGGAAACACCGAAGCCGCGACGCTCCGACAAAACCCGCGCCGACTGCGCCATGTCGTATTCGATGCGCAGCATCTCCCGCGTCGTAAACACCGCGGGCTCCGACACCTTTCCTGTCTCTGCCTCGATCTCCTGCGGCTTCAGTATGACCAATTGGTCCGACGCCATCAGCCTGGCGCGGATGTTGGCAAAATCGGTGGGATCGTCGACGTAACGGTGCAGCGCCCTGGCGATATCCCTCTCGTCGAAGGTAGAGCGTTCATTGCCGAGCTGCTTCAGCAAAAGCTCCGGCTCTGAAAGCAGCCGATCGGCCATCTCCTGGCGGCGGGCGAGATCGGCCGGCGCGAAGTGGAGCTCCCTGCCCTTCCTCGCCAGCGCCGCCTTCTCCGGCCCGAGATGTTTTTGCGCGATCCCGTCGAGGCCCTGTTCGGCATAGGAGCGACCGTCGAGGCGGATGTCATGTCCGGCCAGCGCCAGATGCCGGTTGGCCGTTTCCGCCCAGGCGATCTTCCACGCTCTCATCGTTTCCTTGTCGCCCGCCCAGACTTTGTAGACGATCTTGCCGTTCGGGCGGTCCGGCGTGACGACACGCAGCGGCTTGCCACCCTCACCAAGCACTGGAACCTTCTTTGCCCCGAACCCCTCCTCCGTCGCCGGCCGGAGCGTCGTCATCAGGTGGATGTGCGGGTTGCCGTCCTTGTCGTGATAGACCCAGTCGGCGATCATTCCTTTCGAGGTGAGATTGTCGCGGACGAATTCGCGCACCAGCGTGATATTCTCGGCCCGCGTCAGCTCCTCCGGCAGCGCGATGATCAGTTCGCGGGCGAGCTGCGCATCTGCCCGCGTCTCGAAGGCGTCAACGGCATTCCAAAACACTTCGCTGGCCTTGCTGACGGACTGACCTGATATCGCCGACCGCAGCCAATCCGGGATCTCATCCGGCAGCGCCAGTTCCTCATACATCAGTTCGCCCGCCCCACCGCGATAGCTGAACGACGTTCCCGCCTGCTCGTCCATCATCCGGGCGCGGTGGCGATAGGCGGCAGCCGAGACGATGCTGCGTCCCGATCCCCTGCTGATCACCTGCGCTCTGACGAACATGATCGCCACTGGCGTCTCCAGACTGGCCCAAGCACGTCGCGACAGCGACGTATATTGCGCCCTCAAACAGATCGGACCGAAGGGCCGATGCCGCTTTTCTGGTTGCACGGTAGCGCATTTTACTGTTTTATTCTAGTTAGTATAATCGCCCCTTCGACATCAAAGCAGAAAAGGAACCAGGAATGGCGACAAAATCATCGATTTCCGATCTCGACGCCCAGATCGAAAAGCTGCGCGAACGCAAACGATTGTTGATAGTTAAATCGGCCGAGCGGTTTGCCCGCGCCGCGACCAGAACCGGGCTGGCGGAGATGGAGATCGCCGACGAGGAGATCGATCGGATCATCGAGGAAATCGCCGCGCGATTTCGGAAGGGGGAAAGGAAAGGCGCCGCTGGCCCCACTCCTCAAACGCGTCGACCAGCAGATAGCGGCGCTGGAGCGCAGGGGCAGGTTCCAAATGACGGCTGACCGCAAGCGCGACACGCGCGAAAAGATCCTGCTCGGCGGGATCGTCGTCAAAGCCGGGCTATCGAAGGCGGATCGGGCGTTCCTGCTCGGCGGCCTCATAGAAATGGCAAGGCTCGTCCCAGGCTCCATCGAGCATCGGCGGCTGCGCGATATCGGCGAAGAGGCTTTCAAGGTCTCCTCTCTGAGGAACGGTTCATCGCATCTCGAGGAGAAAGTAAGATGGGCCTAAGAGGGAAACCGCATCCGAGCCTGTTACTCGTTTTGGTACCGATCGCCGTCACCACGATCACAATCTACATTGTTGGCTGGCGATGGCCGGGACTCGCCGCCGGCATGTCCGGGAAGATAGAACACTGGTTCCTGCGCGCAGCACCTGTGCCGCCTCTACTGTTCGGACCTCTTGCCGGACTTCTGACAGTTTGGGCCTTGCCGCTGCATCGGCGAAGGCCGGTCGCCATGGCAAGCCTTTTGTATTTTCTCGGTGTTGCCGCGTTCTATGCGCTGCGCGAATTCGGCCGGCTTGCACCTGCTGTGCAGGCCGAAGTGATCACATGGGATCGAGCGCTGTCCTATCTTGATATGGTCGCAGTCATCGCCGCCGTCGCCGGCTTCATGGCAGTGGCGATGTCGGCCCGCATCTCCGTCGTCGTCCCAGATGAAATAAAACGTGCCCGGCGTGGAATATTTGGAGATGCCGATTGGCTGCCCATGACGGCAGCAGGAAAACTGTTTCCGCCGGAAGGGGAAATCGTCGTCGGTGAGCGCTATCGGGTCGACAAGGAAATCGTCCATGCGCTTCCCTTCGATGCAAACGATCGTAGCACCTGGGGACAGGGCGGGAAGGCGCCATTGCTCACCTACAGACAGGACTTCGATTCCACCCATATGCTGTTTTTCGCGGGATCGGGCGGATACAAGACCACCAGCAACGTCGTCCCGACGGCGCTGCGCTATAGCGGGCCGTTGATCTGCCTCGATCCCTCCACCGAGGTCGCACCAATGGTGGCCGGACACCGAGCCCGCGCCCTCAAGCGCGAGGTCATGGTGCTCGATCCGACGAACCCGATCATGGGCTTCAACGTGCTCGACGGGATCGAAGCATCCAAGCAAAAGGAAGAGGACATCGTCGGCATTGCCCATATGCTGCTGTCGGAAAGCCTTCGCTTCGAAAGCTCGACGGGATCCTACTTCCAGAACCAGGCGCACAACCTCCTGACCGGTCTGCTCGCCCATGTGATGCTCTCGCCCGAATATGAGGGCCGGCGAAGCTTGCGCAGTCTCCGCCAGATCGTTTCCGAACCGGAGCCCTCGGTGCTCGCTATGCTGCGCGACATTCAGGAGCATTCCGGTTCGGCCTTCATCCGCGAAACGCTCGGCGTCTTCACCAACATGACCGAGCAGACGTTTTCGGGCGTCTATTCCACAGCATCGAAGGATACCCAGTGGCTGTCGCTCGACAGCTATGCCGCGCTCGTCTGCGGCAATGCCTTCAAATCGAGTGATATCGTTTCGGGCAAGAAGGACGTCTTCCTCAACATCTCCGCATCGATCCTGCGCTCCTATCCGGGCATCGCTCGTGTGATCATCGGCTCGCTCATCAACGCCATGGTGCAGGCCGACGGCGCCTTCCAGCGCCGGGCGCTGTTCATGCTCGATGAGGTCGATCTGCTCGGCTACATGAGGGTGCTCGAGGAGGCGCGCGACCGCGGCCGCAAGTACGGCATCTCGATGATGTTGATGTACCAGTCGGTCGGGCAGTTGGAGCGGCATTTCGGGAAGGATGGCGCGACGTCATGGATCGATGGCTGCGCTTTCGCCTCTTACGCAGCGATCAAGGCGCTCGACACGGCGCGCAACGTCTCTGCGCAATGTGGCGAGATGACGGTGGAAGTGAAGGGCAGTTCCCGCAACATCGGCTGGGACACGAAGAACAATGCATCCAGGAGATCCGAGAACGTCAACTTCCAGCGCCGGCCGCTGATCATGCCGCACGAGATCACCCAGTCTATGAGGAAGGACGAGCAGATCATCATCGTCCAGGGGCATAGTCCGATCCGCTGCGGCCGGGCGATCTACTTCCGGCGAAAGGAGATGGATCAGGCAGCTAAGGTCAATCGTTTCGTCAAACCGGTGCTATGATCGTGGTTTTATGAGCGGCCCACCTCGTCCTCGCCGGCATAGGCGTCGACGGCGTTTTCGAGTTCGGCAAAAAGCTCGTCGGGCATCGTTTCGATAGTGCCGACGGTGCGTCGGTCTGCCTGCCTGATCAGTTGCTGATAATCTTCGATATTGAGGAGAACCAGCCGGGGTTTGTTCCGCTGGGTGATCGTCACCGGATGGCGCAGCGCCTCGACGATGATGTCGCCGGATTTACGTGAGAGGTCACTGGTTGAATACGTCCCGCTTGGCTTCGGCATATGGGCTTCCTTGTTGCTATCGCTGGGATTTACAGCATTTACAACATTACTGTGATTGTTGTGAAACTTCGCAGCCGTCCTTCCTCGGCTCACTTGAGGGCCATCGGCAACTGAGAGGCAACCTCGTCTGTCGCCTCTCAATATGTGAGATGGTGCTGCTACCACCATGACCAAACGGCGCGCCCCGCATAGACCGGGATGCGAGTTGCCAACGTGATATCCTTGATGATCGGCGCCAGCGAGCCGAGTTCGTCCGCAATCAGCGCAACGAGCTCAGGATAGTTGATATCGACGCCAGTGTCGTCGGCAGCCCAAGCGCTCATCCAATCGCCGCCGTTGACGCGGAATTCACGCGTGTCGTAATCAAATTCGAGTTCGTCCAGCAGATTGATAGTGAAGCGCCCGAAAATCTCGATCTCGCCCTCCAGCTGATATTCGGCGAATTCATCCTCCCCGATGAGAACACTTCTTTCCAATTCCATGATGACGCGGATCCGATCGATTGCCGCGTCGAGCCCCTCAACCAGGCGATCGTGAAGCTCTCGTGAAAAATCGCTGTCGCAGCCGAAGCGGTTTGCCAGGACGACGAGCCGGAAGCCGGCAAGCTTGGTGTAGAGCATGAGGTTCTGATCGGTTGTCACAATGTGATTTCCTTCATCTTGATGACGGAGATCGGCCACTCTGTTGCAAAGAGGGGTCAAGGACCGCGGAACGCGGCTCGCAAGCGGGGGAACCGATTTTTCCAGAGCGCAGTGAAACGCAGCAGCGGAAAAATTGGGGGAGACGCGCCGTCCTTGACGCCGGATTTGCTGGAGTAAAATTGGACGTCAGAGAGAGAAGAGACCCGCGGACCCGAAGGGGACGCGACCGTTTCCGGCGTGAGCCGGCAGCAGGTGTCGAGGATAGAACCCCGCCCTGCGGCTAGGCAATTCGCTCACGTCATTCCGCGAGAGGGGGCGTGACCGGAGGCGCAGACGGTGTTCGGGCTCCGTGAGCGGAGCGAATAGCACCCGGCAGGCGATTGGCCGGCTCGCCCAAATCCATGATCTTCGGCTTCGACGATCATCACAAAAATGAATCGGTGTGGGCCGATCGATTCATAAGTGTCGTTAGACGCAAAAGCTGGAAGAGGCGACTCTCCGTCATGCTCACTCAACCCTATCAGCTCTACATCGAACGCACGGACGCGACGAAAAACATGGCGCGCTTCTACGCGCTCGCAATCGAACCGACGTTGTTCGGCACACCTTGCCTGACGCGGCGATGGGGACGCATCGGAACGATCGGACAAGCCATGGTGCATCACTTCGACAGAGAGGAGGATGCAGTCCGTATGTTCCTCGAACTTCTCCGATCAAAACGGGCGCGCGGCTATAGGCCGAACACAAATGCCGGACGGGAACCCATGGTCCGGGCTGTCCGCGGAAGTCTTCCTGGTCCTTGCCGGTGATTATCGGCGTGAAGCGCAGCTTCGGGTCGACGCGCCGGTCGATCCGGCGCGCCGGCCCAGGCGAGGAGGCAAACGCCGCGCCTCAGAAGGGTGGCGCGGCGTCGATGGCGCCCTCCTGCTCGGCGATAGCCACCCTCAGTTCGGCCCGAGCGATCTCCAGCTCCGCTTCGATCTGGCGGCGCTCAGCCGGATCGGCGTTCCTGAGCTCGGCCCGCAGTTCCTCAACCTGAATTTCGAGTGCAATCGTCATCGTCGTCATCTCCTGAAATGTGAAAGATGACGCCCGGGGTCGTGAGGATCGGGCCGGGTCAAGGATCGCGTCAGCGACCGGCGGAGCCGGCGAGCGGAGGAACCGATTTTCTGACGGTGCCCTTCAGGGCGCCGGCTGAAAATTGGAGGGGCCGCGAAGTCCTTGAGGCGGCACGAGCCTCACGGCAGACTTCAAGTATCTGGGCAGACAGGGTCCTTGGTCTCGTGTGGCACGACAGGAGGATTGAAAGCGGGCTCGATGCCCGCTTTCAATCCCGCTATTGCGCGCAAAACTTGAGATACGACGAAGCCGGCCCCGATTGCTCGGGGCCGCTCGCTTTGTTCTTCAGTTCGGGCTGTTCCAGAGGATCACCTTCTTGCTCGGATCGCCGCCGGGTGCCGGTGCGAGATTGCCGAAGATCACACCGATCTCGGGGGCCTCAAGCTTCACTGAGAGGTATTCCTCGCCGGTCTGCCGCGCGATGCGGTTCCAGGCGGCGCCGATCTCGAAGCCCGTCTTGCGGTGAATGACGCGGTAGTCGGGCGCTTCTTCGCTTGCCTTGCTGGCATTTGGGACGATGGCGATCGGGGCGTTGACCCGGATCGTGGCGAAGACGCCTTCGAGGATGCCGTCGGTCTTCTGCGTGAGCGTTGCGATCGTGGTGGCCATGGTTGTTGTCTCCGGTTGCTCGGGACCATTCCCGATGGCGCACGAAGAGACGGCCGACCTGCTGCGGTCAGCTCGCCTGAAAATTTTGCAAAATTCTATTTTCCACCAGGACAAGCGAACCGAAATCGAATTTTGCAAAAATTTCGGGCGAGTCTTACCCCTTCAGGGGTTGGCCGCAAAAGCAGGCGGTCGTCTATATGAGCGACATAAAACGGGAATGGTTCGGGGCAATCGAAGGCTGCGACAAACCATCATGGCCCCCTGGTCCAAGCACTGGGGGATATTGCCGCGCACTCCACGGACGCTTCGCCCGCATGTCGATCAACATAATCCCTCGCCCACTCCCGGCTGCGGCAGGCTGTGAGCACCTCGATAGCATTTCTGCTGATCGGCGAGGTCGCCGCGGCACCGCATTGCCGTCTGCAGACCGTGCTCCAATCCCGGGTGAAGCTGTTCACGCGGGTGTCGAATGAGTGATCTTCCCCAAACGTGCCCGCTCCCAAGCACCTGAGCCGCCGATGGGTCGCCAGGTACATCGCCATTGGCAAACACGCACCCGGAACAATCTGAGCCGGCTTCATCCGCGGAGCCAAGCTCGGTGAGATCACAAGGCAACAGGATCGGAGCAAGTCACAAACGGAATGCCATAAAGCGCGACATTTTGATCGTCCGAAACCAAATACGCTCCCTCCGCCACGGCTTGCGCCATGAGCAGATGATCGAAAGGATCGCGGTGATGAAGTGGAAGAGCAGCGAGAGCGATAAGATGCGCGTCCGAGATATCCAGCCGGTCGAAACCTTGATCCGGCAAAATCGCAACAATCTCTTCGATATCGGCATCAAGTTTGCCGATGCGCAGCTTCACAGTGATTTCCCAAAGGGAGACAGCACTGACGAGGACATCATTCTCGGGATCGCCGATAAGGCGACGCGCATGGTTCCCTAGCTTCTCGTCGTCGTTCAGCCACCACAGCAAGGCATGTGTATCGAGCAGCAGCCTCACGTCCCGTCTTCCATGGACTTCAGAACATCCGCCGGCAGACCATCGAAGTCATCGGCAACTTTGATCTTTCCGCGCAACGCGCCTGGTTTCCGCATGACGACGCCGGCTGACGGCGGGCCGATTTCGGCGACAACCTTGTGATGGGACGTCAGGACGAACCGCTGGCCGTCTTCGACCTGCTTGAGGAAAGACGTCAGGTTGCCGCGAAATTCCCGCACGCCGACACGGCGGGGAGATGGTATCTGCTGCCGAGATTGGGTCATGGCGAAGCTCCGTTTCAACGGCAAATGTGTACACAATTTTTACGAAATGCAAGCATCTCCTTCAGCCGTATGGACAGATGGCGCTTACGCGCCATCTCCCGCCGCTTGCCAAACGGAGATGCCAAGTCGGCGAGCCTTGTCGGCCAGATTGCCGGTAATGCCGGAGCCGGGGAAGATGACGACGCCAGCCGGCATGACCGAGAGCATGTCGTCATTGCGGCGGGAAGCCAGGGGAAGAAACCTGAGCGACCCGCTGAAGGCCCGCCCGCCGCATGGTAAGGGTCGCCTCTCGGCAGGCCCGCGGGGCGGGCGCCTACCCGTGCGGCGACCGGCAGAGACCGGCCATCCTGTAGGCCCTCACGCCCTCACCTTCCCCGTCCGGCTCGATCATGCGGGCAGAAAGGCCAGAGCGTTTTCCAGAACGAGCTGCGCCCTGAGATTAGCGATGAGCCGTTCCGGGCTGAGCCGGCGCAGATCCTCGTTGAAGTCGCCGAGCTCCGGGGCAAGCACTAGCGGCAGGATCCCCAGCGCCTGGGCGCGGCAGCTCAATCCCTCGATACGTGCCGGCCGGCCGCATCGACGTCAGCTGCGATGTAGAGACGCCGGCAGCCATCGGGCAGTCGGAAGGCGGCAAGGTGATTGGCGGTTCAGCGCCGGCCGGCTCGAAGGGCTGGGTAGCCCGCGATTAGAACTCACTTTATGCTGGCGCAGCCTCTACATTTTGACGGGCTGACGTCTAATCAACGCACCGTTGACTTCTAATTATCATGATCGTTAATTTTAATTTTTGGAGGCTGGAATGCACGTATCTTCTTTCCTGCCTATGGCGTTGAAATCGGCCCCAGCGGCCGTAACATTTACATACTAACTAATTTGCGCTAGTAAAGTCCGCGAAGCTCATGCTACGCCTTCCTTTTACGGCTCGATCAGCCTTTGGTCAGGCAAGGGAGGAACGACGTGCGACAGTTTTTGATCGGCAACCAGGCGTTCGACGACAGTTCTCCAGAGTTTCTGCCGCAGCTCGAACGCGCTTACGAACAGAAGCTCAGGCCATTTTGCCCGTGTCGGCAACCGCCGGTGCCGATGTACATTGCCCGGATGGATGGCCAATTCCTGATCAAACGCATGCCGCTCTCAGGCCGGCAGCATGATCCCGGCTGCTCGTCTTACGACCCGCCGTATGAGCTATCCGGCCTCGGGCCGTTGATCGGCAACGCCATCCAAATCGACGCGGCGACCGGTGCGGCAACGCTGAAACTCGATTTTTCGCTGTCGAAACGAGGGGGCCGATCGACGTCGACATCGCCTTCGGAGCCGTCGGAGACTGTGCGAAGCGAGCCCAAGAAGCTCTCGCTCAGGGCGATGCTCCATTATCTCTGGGACATGGGGGAGCTGACGGAATGGACCTCGCTATGGGCCGGGAAACGCGGCTGGGGGCGCGTGCGCAGCAGTCTGGTGAACGCGGCAAAGCAGATGATCGTCCGCGGCGGCCCTCTCAGCGATATCTTGTTTGTCCCGGAAGTGTTTCATCAGGACGACAAAGAGGGGATTTCAGCGCGGCGTGCGGCTATGTTGGCCGGTGCCCAGTTAACCGGTCCCGGTCCGCGGAAACTGATGATGACCGTCGGAGAGGTAAAGGAATTTTCCTCAGCGCGCGATGGCCAGAAGATGCTGGTGCGCCACCTGCCTTTCCCCTTCATGCTCGATGAGGGTGCGTGGAAACGGTTGAATGCCCGATATGAAACCGAACTGGAACTGTGGCGATCCAACGAGGGGTTTCATCTCATCGTCATCGCCACGTTCGGCATTTCGGGAGCGGGGATAGCTTCGGTCGAGGAAGTGGCGCTGATGGTGGTCAACGAGAACTGGATCCCGTTCGAAACCATCCATGAACAGCGTCTCCTGGAGCGGCTCTCAAGCCTGAAGCGAAGAAGCGTGAAAGGACTCCGGTTCGATCTTTCGCGCGACCAGCCGATTGCCTCCGTGACCTTACCGGAGGCAAAGCCAGCGCCGATCGCCATGTTCATCGTTCCGACGAAGGCCGACGAAGACTATGACGTTGCACTGAATGAGATGATCGCCGCGAGAGCCGAGATGACGCCGTGGATCTGGCGTGTGGCCGACGGCGAAATGCCGCGGCTGCCATGATCCACACCAGCCTCCTTGGTCAGCGACGTAGGCGCCCTAAAAGGAAGCCATCGCCCGGGCGATTTCGAATGCGTGAAGCTATATCCCGGTCAAATCGGCCCAGAGAACTCTCTGCCATTTCTGCATAGCTGCACTGCACAAAAAATGTTTTACCAAGCGGTCAAAATATGAGCATATTGTCTCCAGTTGATGCAGTCGATGGTTTTCCTCCCAGTGCCATCGTATCAGCTGTTCCCCTCTGGAGGTTATTGACCTTCACACCTTAAAGGGCCCTGGTTTTCCAGCGGCCCTATTTTTCTGCATAGTTGGTGAGGCGGCCCCTTTGCATTGCACGATCACATCGGAAGCGGAGCGCTTGCCGTTGGCGGTAACCCACGCTTCAAGTTGGCGGGTCGAGCTCGTTCGCCGCGCGCTCCTATGGCACCCGGAAATCGGAGATGGAAAGGGGAAGACATTTCAGTTATTGCAGTTATGAGCGACTTGCCCTATATTCATGGTCAGAGGTGTTCGCCATGACCAGCCATGTTCTTCAATTTACCAAGTTGTCTGATCGCGACCGCAAGGCCGTCGCGCCTATGCCAAATCTGGCGGAGGGCGACCAACTGGAACTACGGATTCGCCGTGAAGGTGGACAACTTCAAACCCTTTTTCTCCCTGCCTCGGCTCTCGCGCCTGTCGAGGCACTCCTCGATCATCTGTTGCGCGGTAAGCGCGTTGCCGTGCTCACGGAAGATCAGGAATTGAGTCCGACCGACGCCTCCACCATCCTCGGCATCTCACGTCCTCTCGTGGTGCTGCGCATGGATCGCGGCGATCTGCCCTTCCGCTATGTCGGCAAGCACCGCCGAGCCAAGTTGAAGGATGTTCTCGCGCTCAAGGCCAAGCTCGATGCTCGCCAGGAAAGCCTCGACGCGCTGGCCGAGGACACAGAGGATCTGATCGTCAATCATGGCCTCTAAGCCGCCTGTTGCGGTCTATGATGCCTGCGTCCTCTACCCTTTCCATTTGCGTAATGTCTTGGTCCAGTGTGCTTTCGACGGTCTCGTCGACGCACGCCGGACCGACGACATCCACGCCGAGTGGATTCGCAATCTGGCCATTCGGCTCACCCGAGATACCCTTCTGGAAGCGACCCGTGATCGGATCAAGGACGTTTTGCCCGATGCCGATGTCGGCAACCATCGAATTCTCATCCCCGACCTCTCGCTACCGGGTCCGGATGATCGTCATGGTTTGGCTGTAGCCATCGCCGGAAAGGCTTCTGTGATTGTCACGGGGAATCTCAAGGATTTCCCAGCCGCGGACCTTCGGCCTCATGGGGTGACCTGCGTATCGCCAGACAATTTCCTCGTGGGCCTCCATTCCACCTTTTCGAGCGCATTGATCGACAGCATCAGGCGCGCCCGTTTGAATTTACGCAAGACGGTGCCGGCGGTTCACGAATTCATTGATGCACTGGACCATCAGGGGCTCCGCGCGTTTTCAGTGGTCCTGCATGACAAGGCCGCACAATTGGACTGACGGTCGAGACCGACAGAATTGTTAGAGGCCCGGACGCAACCCGTTAAGCTCGATCCGACGAAGAGCGGCCGAGGTCAGTCGCGACGTCTCGATAGTAGATCTCGCTCACCCGAAACCGGCCGTCGATCCGCTTGCATTGGATGATGATGTCGACCGCGATCGTCAGCATCTCGCGGATGTCGTGCCGTTCGAGGTCCCCACCACCCTCCGACTCCTTGACCAGCAAAGTCAGCTGCTCAAAAGCGAGGCGGGCCGAGTCGGCATGGACCGTGGTGATGGAGCCAGGATGGCCGGAGTTGACATTGCGGATGTAGTAGAATGCCGTCCCGTCCCGCAGCTCCTGCAGCAAAATGCGGTCGGGCCGCATGCGCAGGCAGGATTCGAGCAGGTCCTTCGCGCCGACCTTGGCGAGCCCCTGCCCGCCTTTGGAGTAAAGGAGCCGAACATGGTTGGGCTGCGGGACCACCAGCTCGGGAGTGTCTTCGATCGAAATAATCCGCTCGCTTTGCGGAATGTGGCGGATCAGCGCTTTCGATAGAGTTGTTTTTCCCGACCCGGTGGCGCCGGAGATGATGATGTTCTTTCTTGCAAACACCGCCTCCCGGAGAAACGCCTTGTAGGCACCGATGCGATAGTATTCCAACAGCCTATGGTCTGATCGTCGCCCGTCGTCTTGGGCCGGCACAACATCGGCGAACAATCCCCCATGATCGAGATCCTCCAGGGTCAACGACACGGAGGATGGCTTACGGATGGTGATGCTGACGGTTCCCTTCGTCGTTGCCGGCGGGATGACGATCTGAATTCGCTCATCATCCGGCAAGGTCGCCGACAGGATCGGTCGCGTCTCGTCGATCGACTGATTGGAGAAGCTCGCGACCGAGCGGGCGAGACGCATCAACCTGTCGAAAGAGAGTTCGGGCATCTCATAAGTCTGCCATCCCTCCCTACCCTCCGTGACGACCTGCCCCGGCCGGTTGACGATGACCTCATAGAGCGTCTTGTCGCGCAGGAAGCGTGATAGCGGCGAAAGCAGTTCTCGCACGACGCCGGAGTCGGCAGCTTCAGTCATTGCCGAACCTATTTTGTCACGAGCTTCGAGGAGGGGCCGAAATCCCCAAGCACGGCGCGGTCATAGACGCGATTGCGGGGCTCCGTCACGCGAAGCCGATAGACGCTGGAGAAATCGAGATCGCGCGCCACGAAGATCGAAACGAGCTCGCCCTGATGTTTCATGAGCGTCGGCGGAATGTTGATCGACTGCTCGACGGCGATCGCCGCTGCCTGCTGACCGGCGCTGGCGGTGTTTTGCGCGTTGACATCACCGTCCTGCAGCCGGCTGCTTGCGTAGGAGCTGGCATCGCCGACAATCGACAGGAGCATTGCGCTGCCAAACCGCTCCCACCAATGGGTGTCGACATAGCCGTCGATGCCGGCGCGGCCGAGCGCATCGGTTGCAGGCGACGCCAAAGTGATGATCACGCCTTTCGGTGTCTTCGCCCGGCTCCAGAGGACGAACAGACGCTTTTGTCCACGCCGAATTCCGCCGCGATATTCACCGACAATCTGCGTGCCTTTTTCCATCAGCACAACGCGGCCGTTATCTGAAAGAACGTCCCGGTTGATGACGCAGCTCGTGAACCCCGGCTGATCGGAGGAGAGCGCGGTCTCGAGAACGCAGGGAATGGATGTCCCCATGGCGACGATGAAATCACGATTGCCCAACGTGCCGGCACGCGATCCCTGCAGTTGCGTCGGCGTCAGCAAGCGGTTGAAGTGCTGGTCCTCGTTTTCGCCCTGCGAGCCGAGGTCTGCTTGATTGTTGCCGAGCGGCACATAATTCGAGGCCTGATCCGACGCCTCGCCCTGATCCTGCCGCCGCGTTGCCGGCGATTTCTCGCCGCCATAGGCGATGACCGGCGCACGGCGGGCCGCATCGAGCAGCTTGTCGCCGTCGGTCGGCGCCTGCTCGGCGGCGACAGGCGTCGGGAGCTGGACCTGCGGCGGTGTCGCCACCGGCTGTGGCTCCTTCGCCGGTTCGAAATCCGATGTCTGCCGGATGACAACGCGCTGCTGCTCGGCACCGTCTGACGGCTTGTCCTGCCCTCGCATCGACCAGAGAGCGAACGCGACAAAGACGACGATCGCCAAGGCGACAGCGCCGCGTTTGAGGATCGGGTTATTGTCGAGCCGGCCGCCGGCCGACGTCTCGGCGCGCTCGCCCGGAATCTGGGTAATCTCTTCCTCGGCCATGTTACCTCCTATTGCGCCGCGCCGGGCGGCACTTTGACGACGCGCTCGACCGATGGTGACGTCGTGTTGGTCTCGGGATTGGTGCCGACGCGATCGTAGGCTTCGTTGAAGACGCAAAGCACGTCGCCGCCACGGCGCAGTATGAACTTGCGGCTGATCGCGTGAACGAGGACGAGATTGCCGTCGACTGACTTCGGAACCAGGCTTTCGCTGCCGTCGGAGTTTTCCATATAGATCGCCGGCATTTCCTGGTTGCCGGCAAAGGCGAAGGTGGTGACCTTGCCGTTGTCATAGACCGCTTGCGGTTCGAGCGCCTGGGACCCTTGCGCCGAATAACGCCAGTTGCGCGGTCCATAAGCTTCGTGAAGGGCAAGCACGCGATCTGCCTCGCCGGCCTGTGCCGCCTGCGCGCGCGCAGCTGCTTCCTGCCGGCGCCGCTCCGCCTCATCAGCGGGATAGCGGTATTTTACATAGAAATAGGTGTTCTGACCGGCTTCGACGCTGCCGTCGCGGACGGTGAGTTCCATCTGATAGCTGCGGGTCGAGCCGTCCCGTCGTGTCGTCACGACCGAGATATTCGTCACCGGCTGATTTTCCCTGGGCTTCAGGAACAGGATGTTGCCGGCCGGCGCCACTTCCCAAGCAACGCTGTTGCCAAGCGCCACATGAGCGATTTCCTCGTCGGCGGCGAATTCGATTTGCACCGAAGACCGCAGCGTGCCGACGACTTTGGTGATGTTATAGGGCTGGTAGTCGACGAAACGGATGCGGCTGTCCTGCGCGGCGCCGCGCGGCGTCTCGAGGGCGAGCGCTGCAGACGAAAACCCGGTGGCCAGGATGAGCGGAAGGAGAAAGTGCGGTCTCAATTGATGGCCTCCGGATCGGCGCGATATTCGCTGACGACGAAGCCGAGCGGATTGGTCAGCCGGTCGGTCGAGGACATCGGAGCGTTGGCATAGGAGAAGGTCAGGGTCGCAACCCAGTGCGTGGTGCGCACCTCGTCACCGCGGGTCACGGTCCTCATATAGCGGACGGATGCCACATTGGCGTTGATCAGCGAGATGGAAACAATGTTGATCCGCGACGTGGCGCTGCGGCCATAAATGTTCTGCGGGGAATCGGGATTGCTGCCGCGGTAGACTGTGGCAAATCGAGTCTGCTCCGGCTGCGTCGATAGCAACGCGACAGTGCGAAAGTTCTCCTCGCCTTCACTCCAGACATAGCCTTCGCGGGCGCGGACATATTTGGCCGCGAAATATTTGGTGACGGCCTCGTCGTAGGTGCCGGCGGTGGATGTCAGCGCCGAGACCACATCGACGATGCCGGTGGAATTGTCGACCCGCACGACGAAGGGCTCGACGGTTTTCAAAGGCGTGAGGCCGGCAACAGCAAAGACTGAAACGGCAGCAAGGATGCTCGCGCAAACAGCGACGAACCAGGCAATGCGGGCGGAACGCTCGACCTGGATCATCCGGTCCTGATCGAACCGGCGGGCCTTGTCGAAGTAACTTTTGAGGTTATCCGTGGTCACCATGTCACTCGCCCTCGCATGGACGGTAGGAGCCCGCGACATCGAAATGCGCGAAAGCGGCCGGCGTAACTGAGGACGGCTCCTGCACATAGGCAGCGGCGTGACTGGTCGGCTCAGCGGGAACGGCCCGGGTCGCCGGCTGCTCGCCTCCACTGTCCTGCCATTGCCACATGGCGCGGTTCAACGGCCGGCGGGAATAACCATCACATTTGGGTAGCGGGTGGGACATCGAACCGCAGCCTACGAGACCGGCGGTCAGCAAAAACGACAAAACGATTCGGAGCATCCAAAAAACCTGTTCAATTGTCTGAAGCGTTGGTGACCGTCATTCGGTCCGGCCTGGAGTCAGGCGGCGGCCGACGGAACGCGCGCCGCGGCCGGCCGCTCTCACTGTGCGGGATGTCGCCCAGGCGAGCGTGCTTTCATGCGCATCGCGGGCGGCGCCGTAGCCGTAGGTGAGCGACGCCCCGCCCGCCGCAAGAGCCGAAGCAATGCCGGGCAGTTGGTAGAAGACGTAGAGGGCGGCAACGCAAATGGCGCAGAGCGCGATCGGCCGCATCAGCACGTCGCTATAGCTTTCGATCGCCGTAAACGTCGTATCGATGCAGGTGATCAGCAGCGAGCCGATGGCAACGACCAAGACCTGAAGGATGACGAAATTGACGAGCTGGCCGATCCAGGATTCCGTGAATCGGCGGGTCGACTGGAACATGGCGAGCGCGATGAAGATCGGACCTATTGCCAGCACGATGGCAAGCGCCAGCCGGGCATAGAGCGAAACTATATAACCGATCGCCGCGACAAGAAAGCTTGCGCCGATAACCAGTAGGCCGCCCACGCCGGTGACGATATCGATAGGCCAGGAGCCCCGCGACCATATCTCTTTGGCGCATTTCTGGCCCTTATCGAGCAGGCTGTCGAAGGTCGACGCGCTCGGCGCCGTGCCCGAATTCAGCGCCTGCGAGATTTCGCGCGGCAGCGCATCGAAAAAGATATTGGTGACGTAGGTCTGATAGTCGCCGGCGTTCCTCACCAGCATGACGATGATGGCGAGCTTCATCGCCCGGAAGGCGAATTCGAGGATCGGTTCCTGCACGGAGCCGCGCAGAACGAGATAACCGTAGAGCACGACATAGAGGGTGAGTGCCGCCGTCAGCGGGCCGCTGACCCAGCTGGCGATATTTGAGGTGCCGGAGGAAATGAAATTTTCGAGCGGTGTCTTGAACTGTCCGTCGACGAAGCTGAAGACCTGATACATCGTCAGCCTCCCAACGATTTGCCCATCCGCTCCAGCCGCAGCTTGCCGTCGGCTGCCTCGGCGTTGCGGCAATTGGGCGTATCGCGGAGTTCTCCGGGATTGTTACGGCATTCGCCGATAATCCTAGCGAGCAGAGCATCGTCCGCCATGAGCTCATCGACGGTGTAAATCTTATCCGCCTGTGGGGAGCAGGCCGCCAGTAAAAGCATGGCCGTGCCGGAAAGAAACCACCTCATTTGAGCGCCGCTCCCATCGTGTCCATGCGCTTGCGCCAGTCCTCGGCCTTGCGTTGGTCGTCGACCTGCACCTGGGCCTGCTGGACCATCTGCAGGCCCTGCATGCGCAGGACGTCGGTTTGCAGGAAGGCGGTCTCGGCCTGGAGGCGGGCCTGCAGATCGGCGATGTCCTTGGCGTCGGCAGCACTGGAGATTTTCTGGCGAAGCTCATCGATGCCGTCGATGCGCTTGGTCGCTGCATCGTAGATCTGCTGGCCGAGGCTCATCTGCCCGGCGTTCTGGTTCTGGATGCGCGACAACTCCTGCGCATAGAAATCGTCGGCATCGGTGCGATAGCTGGAGTTGTCCTGGCGGAATTTCGAAGCGGAACTGCCGAAGACGCCGCTGCCGGAACCTTTGAGCAGCCCCTCGATCGCGTTAAACTCCTGTGGAAGCGCCTTGCGGATCGACGGATCGTTCAGCAGATTGGCGACGTCGGCCATGTTGGTGATCTTGTTCAGCGAGCCGTAGAGCTGCTGGGCCTGCTGGAGCTGCTGGTTCAAGGTGTCGAGCTGGGACTTCAGCTGCGTGATGCTCTCGATCTGCTTAGCGATCGATGTCTGATCGATGACGGGGATGCCTTGGGCCGATGCCAGCATCGCCGACGCCAAAAGAGCGGCCGATACAAACAACGGCCGCATCGTTCCTGTTCGGATCATGCTGTCTTCCTCCTCTGGTGAAACACGGCAAGCCAGTCCTCCCGTCCCTCGCCGATCTCCAATCGGATGGCATCGGCAAGCTCGACATTGGCCGTCCGGCCGGAGAGGATGGCGAGTTCGTCGTCGAAGCCGTTGAGGTTCAGCTCGGCGACGACGCTGTTGTGCCCCTGCTTGACGATGAAGCGGCGGCTCTCGACGGAGAGCTCGCGCGAGACGAGCTCGAATTCGCGCTCGGTCAGCTTGAAGCCGTCGACATAGTCGGCGCGGTCGCCGCGCGGGTTCGGAAGAAAGATCTGGGTCGGGCACTGCTCGATGATCGTGTGGGCGATCGGCGAGACGATGGCATCGCGCGGGCTCTGGGTCGCAAACAACATGAGACCGTTCTGCTTGCGGATCGTCTTGAGCTTGTTCTGGGCGAGATCACGAAAGCCTTCATCCTGCAGCGCCTTCCAGAACTCGTCGATGACAATGATGATGCGACGCCCGTCGATCAGCTGCTCGATGCGATAGAACAGGTAGGCCATCAACGGGGTGCGGATCTCCTCATTGTCGAGGAAATCGGTCATGTCGTAGCCGATGAACCTGGCGCCGATACCGATATCGTCAGCCTCGTTGTCGAAGACCCAACCAAGCGGCCCGCCCCTCTCCCACCGTCGCAGACGTGCGGCAATGCCCTCGGGATCGGTATTGTTGAGGAAGGTGCGCAGGGCGCCGATGGAGCGACGCTCCACCGGCAGGTCCGCCACCCCGTCGATCGCCGAGGTGATGTCGCGCAACTCGGTGATCGACAATTCGCCAGATCCGGATCGGACCAGCTTGGTGATCCAACCGGTTAGGAATACTTTGTTTTCCGCAGTGAATTCCAGTGCTTTCAACGGCGCGCAGCCGGTGGCGACACCATTCCTCAGCGGCAGATAAGTACCGCCGGCTGCGCGTACGAAGAGATCGGCGCCGCGGTCCTTGTCGAAGAAGACCATATGAGGATCGTGCTTTTCGAGCTGCGACAGCATGAAGTTCGACAGCACCGTCTTGCCCGCACCCGACGGGCCGCAGACGAAAGTGTTGCCGAGGTCGCCGTGGTGGAAATTGAAATAGAAGGGTGAGCCGGACGCGGTCTTGAGCATGGCGACGGCCGGTCCCCACTCGTTGCCGTCCTTCTTGCCCGCCGGATAGGAATGATAGGGCGCCAGGGCTGCGAAGTTGCGCGACGTGATCGCTCCCGAGCGCGCGCGATAGCGGAAATTGCCCGGCAATTGCGCCCACCAGGCGGCCTCGAGCCCGAGATCCTCGCGGGCGACGACCGCGCCGCCGCTGGTGAGATAGGCGCGCGCCTTCGCCATGTGATCGGTCAGCTCCTTGACCGAAGGCGCGAAGACGGCAAGCGCAAGGTGATGTTCCCCGAAAACGAAGCGATTGGATTCGAGATCGTCCATCGCCTCGCCGAGTTCCTCGATCTGCGAAGCCGCCTTGTCGCCGGCGCTGACCATCTGGTTCTGCTTGCGGCCCATGATCGTTCGGGCATCTGCCTTTGAGGTGAAGGCGAAGGACTGCGTCAGGATGAGCTCGAAAGGTGCGGTCAGGATAGCGTCGAGCATGCCGCTGCGCGTCGTCGCCGGATATTCCTTGAAGCCGAACATGCCGGCATAGCGGCTGTCGGCCTCGTGACGGATCTCGACGGTCTCACGCCCGAAAATGACCCGGTCGGAATAGATTGCCGAGGAAATTCGTCCCTCCGTCAATGGGATCGGCTCCCGCCGGCCGCCGACGATCTGGTGGAGCACTTCGCTCGGCTCGGAGAAAAGGATCCCGTCCTGTTCGTGGAGGGTGAGCAGCCGCGGCTCGAAGCGCTGCAGGCCGGCGACGACATCCGCCACGCGGTCACGCAGATGCTTCAGAGCCTGCCCGTCGAGCTCGGTATCGGATCGGCGGGCCTTGCGCAGCCGGGAGAGAAGCCTGGCCGCCTTTTCGGCAGGATCCCGGCCGGGATGCCAGACAAGGGTGAGGTAAAGATCGTTGCGAAACAGGTCTTCCCTCACCATGCGCTCGCGGTATCGCGCGTTCAGACCGTCGGAGAAGGGATTGGCGAAGCGTCCCTCGGGATAAGCATTGTCGCGGCGGCGCACCACATGCGTCCAGAGCGCCAGCCGCTCGTCAGCGATATTGCGATAGAGCGTGTTCAGGCTGCGGTGCAGGCCGTTGAGGTCCCTGACGTCTGATGTCTCGAAGGAAACGCCGTCGAGAGCGATCATCGTCATCAACGCTCGGGATTCGAGCGCAATGGTCGTCTCGTCGACATGCCTGACATAGGGGATGAAGGTTTCCGGCCCGAGCTCGCGCGACCGGAGCGTTGCAATGTTAGACAAAGCTGAGATCCCTTTCGTCATAACGTCGGATGAGCGCCAGGGGCGAGAGCGTGGCCCCGCCCCAATAGGCGGCATTGCGGGAGCGGCCGCGGGTTTCAATCCACGCAATCAGGATCCGAAACATGTTGTGGTCGTGTTTGACGAGCGCGCGAAACAGGACATGGAAGACGATCCCGACCAGCGCGTAGGCGATTGATCCCGCGGTGATGTAAAGGATGGTCGTCAGCATGATGTTGACGCCCATCGCCTCCATCGTCACGCCGGCGATCATTGCCGGGCGCGTGCAGGCGAGAAACAGCGTGTCGTCTTCGAGGATCGGAATGCTCGCCATGGCGCTCAATTCCCGACGATGGTGTTGACCAGTTCGGTGGCGCCAAAGATGCCGCCGATCCCGATAATCCAGAAGCCGGCCCGCCTCAAATCCATGTAGCCGAACATCCAGGCGATGCAGATGATGATGACGGCGATGACCGCCAGCAGACGGGCGATATTGCCTGTCAGCATGTCGACGATGTTCTGCAGCACGGTTTCGATGCCGGCGGCCTGGGCGAAAGCTGGCTCGACCAAGCAGATGACAATGGCGGCCGCCATGAGCGTGGATGCGGCAAGGGGGCGAAGACTGGCTTTGGAGATCATTCACTTTGCTCCGATCAATCATTCTGGAAAACGAGAACCGTGGATCGCCGCCCTGAGCTGAAAACATCCCAGGATGCGGCCTCAGCGGTTTGGGAGGATTGTTTCGCAAGCGCCGGCGGCGCCTCATCTTGCGTCGGCACGCCAGACCCGGCCTGGTCACCTCGTTCGCCAATCGTGAGCGAGGCAAGCGTCGGCAATAACTGCTTTGCTTCCTGGCGTACCTGCTCGTCATATTTGACCATGGCGCCGAGGGATCGATCATCGCGGCCATAATAGGACTGGAGCATCACCCTTTCGGCCTGAGCCGGATCCCCCGCGCGTAATGCGGCGCGGTAGTATCCGTCGAGAAGCGTAGCCGTGGCCTTGAGGTTCATGCAGGGATCGAAGGCGTCGACGACGGATAGCTTCAGTTTTTGGAGCGCCTCGATGCCAATACCGCCAAGGCCGATCTGAATATCCTGGCGATCGGCAATCAGAGACGTGGCAACCTCGATCGCTTCGGCCTTCGATGCGGGTTGAGCGGCGAGTGGCGGGGCGCTGTTGATGCGGATGGCGAAGGGCTGAAACCGGCTCTCAAGGCTGACAATGCCGGCCAGCGTCTCGACCTGAACCATCGGCGCACAGGTTTGCGCGATTTCGACGAATGCAGCACCCATCGGTCAGTACCAAACGCGCTGTTTACCGGCGCCGTCGATGGTGACATCGACATAGTGCGGCTGCGATCGCACATTCGGGCGCGTTATCGGATAGCCCATGCACTGGCGGTGCCCGTCCACGCGCTGCCAATGTGGCGACAGGACCGAATTGTCCCGGGAAGCATAGTCGTTCCCATCCCAGCAGAGGCTGTTGCTGACCGGCTGCGGCGATGTCGACACGCAGCTTGCTTGCCGACCGCCGCGACCGCTATCAGTCGTGAGCTTGTACCCCGCATCGCAATAATAGGGTTCATAGACCGGCCGCGAACTCTGAAAACCGACGCCGCTACAGGTCGGGAATGAGTGGCCCTCGGCAAGCTCCCGCCACAGCTTCTGGATCGGCGGCCGGCATTCTGCATATTGCGTCGGCCCGCCGGGATTGGAAAGGCATAGGATAACCTGGCATCCCCAATCCTCGGCCCGCGCTTTACTGCCGAAAATAAGATAGGGTGGCGCAACGAAGCAGACCGTAAGCAGTGAATTCAGGAGAAGGCTTTTCATGAACAGGATCCTTCGAGACGATGGCGCCGTATCGCGTTTCGGGAGACCCAATCCGCCTGCCCGCATTCATACTGCCGTATATAACATAGTTAAATGACATGACAAGCGCGATTAAAACGCAATGGCACAACCTTGCCTTCTCGGGACTTATTCTCCATGAGATCCTCGACCATCCGCTGGAGGACGAGACCCCGCAGGCGAGGCTGAAGCAGATCGGCATGATGACGATCCTCTACACCATGACTCAGGCCCACCAGAAGCTAACACTCTCTAATATCATTGAGATTACCGAGCTAACACGCAGCGGTGTGAAGGAGACGGTCGACCTTTTGGTAAAGCGGGGAATGCTGGTGGAGACGATGGGGAAGAACTCCATGGGCCGCGGGACGGCGCGGCAATTCGAGATCTCTGAGGACCTCCTGAGCAAGCTGAGCTCTTTCCGCACCAGCCAGGAGGCGGGGTTAAACTGACTGATTTTCGGCTTTAATGGAGTGAGATGCGAATCATCTGGCAGTCCCGATCGTATGGTTGCCGGCAGCGATCCGGGGGCAACCCGCCCGCAGGCGGGTTCCACTCAAACAATGAAGAGTATCGGAGAAATCAGCATAGCGGCGCCGTCAGGCGGATTTCGGGAATTCTCGACACGCTAAGGGCGGAACAAGGGCAGCCGCAGGAGCCTCAGCATAGCGGCCGTCAGGGAGGCGGGACCGACTGCCCCCGCCCGTGCGTTCCCTATCTCCGTCGCCGCTCAGCATATGGAGCGCGTTGCGCACCGGCGAACTCGGCTGGAACATGACCTACCGGTGAGGGCGCCGATGGTTGGCTCTCCAGTGTCTATCCGGCATTACGCGCCAAGCGAAAACAGATTTCATGAACGGGTCCAACGCGTTTGGACGGAGAGATCGCTAATCCCAGGCAGGATCTGACGAAACAGGAAAGACGTTGTTTGCAGCTTTTATCCGACGGCGATAGTGACGGTGCTATCCATAGGAGACTGAAACTTATCCATTCAAACCGTCCGCCTCCATCTTTCCAATGCGCGCCAGCGGCTGCAGGCACCCGCTCGTGTTGAGGCCGCGGCCAAAGCTGTCAGCGCAAATTTATCAAAGCAATATTTTTTGCTAGTTCCAAATAGATCATCCGACGACCCGCTGTCATCAACGCTTCTCTCGATGCTACGCACGACGACTCGTTCGCGCGGGACATCGTTCTCGTTCGCCCTCGGCGGACGATGGCTTCCGCCATCGCGATGCTAAGGGAGGATCTGCCGGAGGAGGTTGTAAGCCTGCACAGTCGCGTGATTTTCAGCATCGACGGTCGAGGGGATGCGCTGGTTCTCACCACGGGCCGCATGACGACGCCGTCGGAATACTTCGCGCGTCACTTCAATATGCCGGTGAACACGCCCCACTAGCTGCGCGAGGTCAATGCCTGACGATTTTAGACGCCGGTTCGCGGGATAGGAGCTTCCGGCCGTCGGGTCGCGGCAGTGGGCGGCGTCCGGGTGGCGAAGAAGGAGACGGCTCACGCCGCCTCCTCCTCGTTGAGGTCCGGCTGCAAGTCATGCAGATAGTCGACCGCGCGCTGGGCATGAGCTGCCGCTGAAAAGATGGCACGCTTGTCGCTGCCGAGAACCTTGAGCCAGTCATCGAGATAGCTTGCATGGTCGGGGCGTGGTTCGAGCTCGGGGACGATACCAAGATCGGCGCAGAGAAAGCAGCTGCCGAGTTCGGCAATGAGCTCTTCGCGGGCGCGTTCGCTCCTGTCTTTCGCATAGCGGCTGAGATCCCGATCGAGCCTTCGCGGTGCAGCGGTCCAGTGCGTCATCTCGTGACTGAGAACGGCGACATAGGATGCATCGTCCCGGAAAGCGTCGAAGCACGGCATCTGGATGTAGTCACGGGCAGCAGCATAATAGGCCGCCGATCCTCCATGGCGGATCAGGGCGCCGGTATTGGCAAAGAAGCGGCCGGCAGCACCGATGCGGCTCATCCAATCCTGGTCAGGCGCGATGGAATGGGCAAGGCCATCAAGGCCGGTGATCTGGTCGGTGTTGAACACGGTGTAGGTTTTGAGGAAGGGGATGTCGCGTTCGATTTCGGCGCCTGTCTCCGTCGTCTCGGCGCGGATGAAAGAGCTGGCGAAGACGACGGTCGTGCCGGTTTCGCCCCTGCGGACGGCGCCGCCGAGCTCGATTGCCTGGCGAAACGTCATCCACCTTGGTGATGCAAAGCCGCGGGCGATGGCTTCAGACCAGAGGAGCAGAGCATTGATGCCGGTGTAGGGTTGGCCATTGTGGCGCAGTGGCCGGCTGACCTCGGCTGTCCAGCCTCCCGTCGTCCATGGCTTGGTCCATGGACGGACGCCCTGTTTGAGATCGGCGATGATCTTGGTGGTGATGCGGCGGTAGATATCGGATCGTTGATTGGATTGCTGCCTGTTCATCTCTGAACCTCCGTTCGAGGTCGCGGCCATCGCGACCTGCTACGGCGGTCCAAAAGCCAGGCTGCAAGTGCGGCCAGCACCCGCAGGGCCGCAACGAAGTGAAGGACGGCAAAGCCGTTGCGGGCAGCGCGAGCCTGGCAGGACCAAAAGCCGGGGCAGGACGGGATGCAGCAACACCACGGCGAGACAGGTTTGAAACCCAGGCAGAAATGAAAAATCCAGTCTATTACGCAAGGCGGGAGCGTCCGGGATGAATCGATGGACCCGAAGCGTGGCATCGACCTTGCGCGGCCGTTCCTCGTCGACGCAATGGAGAAGGTTAGCAACGAGAGTGCCATTTCGTCGAGGAAGCCAAGACCGCCGAGACCAAACTCGTAGTCTTCGCGCGCATGCAATTCGACCCGTACCTCAGCCCCTACTTCGTCGCCAACCAGGACAAGATGCGGGTAGAGTTCGAGGATCCGTATATCCTCATCCACGAAAAGAAGCTATCGAACCTGCAGTCCTTGCTGCCGGTAAGTTGAGGTCTGATGGAGCATTCCAATCGGCCGACCGCCTTCAGCAAATAGGCAGAACCATTACGAAATCACGGCGCAATCACTGGCGTTTTTTTTCCGCCACCCGTTCAAATGGCCGAAAGTTTCGAGTTGATCGAATTGAAGCTCCCGTGTTCGGGAAGTGGTGGGATCCGGGAACGTTTGGCAAGATTCAACGAACCACTGGCCGCCACGCCCAGAGAGGGTCATAGGGAATACGATGACAAGCGCGGACGCTCAGTCGTTCAGTCAGGTTGCGAGCACGTATCAGCTTGGGATCGGTATGACTCACATAGCGCCTCCAACTGATTTACGGCACTAGCCAAATCGTGAAGTTCCGATTTCAGCGATTGGATGATGTCGAAATGTCCGGAGCCATTCGAATTCGCAGTTGAACTTTTCAAATCCGCAGAATTTCTATTCGGATGGGGAAATGGGATGAGCTTTTGCACGGTTATGCTTTTGACGATATTGACTCAGAATAGTAGATTGTACTGGGCAAGTCTTTGCAATGGCAATCGAAAGCGAAAACACGTCAACGTATGTTTCGTCGCGCAATTCGGTACAGGGCCTGCATATTTCGGAACATCAAAGCACCTGAAGTTTTCAGTAGTTCCTATTGGTCCGCGTTTTATCCAATCGCCCAGAGTAGTTTGGGCTTCCGTTGGATGAGTGCGGTATAAACAGCGCCGCAGGTGGCGTGGATCCTGCGCGCTGTTAGCCGTAGGCTTCACGCGGTTCGGGTCCCAACAGATGCGGGAGGCAAGCGCATGAGTGCCACCCCTTCCTCTGCGGGCATCGGCGTAAGATGGGAATCAGCGCGAGAGAACTCGGGCACTGCGTTTGCAGCGAGAAGTTCGGACTTCGGGATGGGCTTGCTATAGTAGAACCCCTGTGCCACAGCGCAGCCGCTTTCAGCCAAGAATTTTTCTTGATCGACCGTCTCCACGCCCTCAGCGACTACATTTTGCCCTAGGCAGCGCGCAATTGAGAGAATTGCCTTGACCAGTTCTCTACTTCGCTTGTCGGATCGATTGATGAATGACCGGTCAATTTTGAGGGTATCAATGGGAAAGTTAGCCAAATAGCTCAGAGATGAGTAGCCGGTGCCGAAATCATCGATCGCTATGGAAATTCCGCTCGCATGCAATTGAGAGAGTGTCGTCGAAACGCCCTCGCAGTTATGGAGCAGGAGACTCTCAGTTATTTCAACCTCGATCCACTCCGCACGACAACCGGTTTCCTGCAATACGTCCGCCACCGTTTGCGACAAACGCGGGCATTGAAACTGCTTAGGAGACAAATTTATCGCAATCTTGTGCGGGGGCAGTCCATCTGCATTCATGACGGCAGCCGTGCAACACGCCTCATGCAGCACCCATCGTCCAAGATCGATGATCAATCCCGTTTCCTCGGCGACACCTATGAATTCTCCCGGAGGGATCATTCCCATCTTCGGATGATGCCATCGTAGCAGTGCTTCTGAACCGATCACCTTTCCGTTGTCCAATAGGACCTTTGGCTGATAATGGAGTTCAAGTTGCTCATGTTTCAAAGCTAGGCGTAGGTCTGATTCTAGCGCTAGGCGCTTTTCAGCCCCAATCGTGAGATCCTTTGAGTAGAAGCGGAAGTTGCTACGCCCCGAGCGCTTCGCCAAATACATCGCAGAATCCGCATATTTCACCAAATCGTCGGGAGCGTCGCCGTCATTTGGAAATACCGATATCCCGATGCTGCAGGATACAAAGATCTCCCTGTCGGAAAGCATGAAGCGTTCGCCGAATGCGGCAAGCATTCTGCTGGCAATTTGAGCCAAATCGTCATTGTCCTGAACATTGGGCAGCAAGACTGCAAATTCATCTCCACCGAGTCTCGCCACGGTGTCGCTGGCACGGACGCCTTTTTTCATGCGTGTCGCCACCTGCCGCAGCAACTCGTCACCGACGGGATGTCCCATAGTGTCATTGATCGCTTTGAAATGGTCCATGTCGATCAGCATCACCCCGGCTCGCTGGCCCGCCGAAGCCGCGTCCCCGATCATCTCGCGTAGCCGTTCATTGAAAAGTGTCCGGTTAGGCAGGCCGGTCAGAGAATCGTAGAATGCCATCTGATGGATTTTCTTACGGGACGTGTCCAGTTCGGTGATATCGCGGGCGACGCCGAGGATCCCCATCAGCTTTCCCCCCGTGAATACCGGAACCTTACGAGTCTCCAAAAGCGTTGATCGACCGTCCTCGTGAGCGGTAAACCGTTCCTCATTGATGAGAATACGGCCGGCTTGCATGGCCTCCTCATCCTTGTCACGAAAAAACTGGGCGAGTTCGGGAGTAAACAGGTCATAATCCGTTTTCCCGACGATTTCCGCTTCTGCCTTGCCGACCAATTCTTCGAAGGCATGATTGCACAACAGATATTTGCCTGTTACGTCTTTCAGCCATACCATATCCGGAATGGTCTGCAGGACACTTAGGAGGCGAGCCCGAGCTTCAATAGTCGTGCCCTCGGCGTGCTTTCGTTCGGTAATATCGCGAGATAACACCAGAAAAGTGACGGTTGAGTGATTGCTGCTTGGTCGCCTTGCGACCGACAGTTCAAACCAACGGGATTCGCCGTTTGGTAGGGCTATACGGACACAACGACCGTAGGAGGCGCCGGTTTCATCGGCTTCTTCAAGAGCCAGCATAGCGATGTCGGCCTGATCTGGAGGGAGCACATCGCGGACAAGCTTGCCGAGCAGCACTTCTTTTCGCTGCGCCAGGATCTCCTGATTCCTTGCCCAGACCTGCAGGTAGCGACCGTCGGCATTTACCTCGAACAGAACGTCAGGAATGGCGGCAATAATTCCCTCTGCGAATTCAAGAGCCTCTTTGAGATCATGCTCCGCACGTTTTCGCTCTGTGATGTCCAACATCGCGCCAACCAAGCCGATCCTGTTACCAGCGATATCAGTGATTGCGGTCTTGCTGAGTAAAAGATCAACGACACCACCATTCTCGGTGGTGGCCTTTGCTTCATATTGCTGAACACCGCCATTTGCAAAAAGCGCCTCGTCCAACGCGGCATACGTCTCGGCTATGGGTGCGGGCACCAAATCGAAAACGGTTTTTCCGATAATATCTCCCTTTGAGCGGCCGGAGAAGCTTTCGAAGGCCCTGTTGCAACCAAGGTGTATCCCATCTCTGTTTTTGAAGAAGACGGGTAACGGGATCGCGTCGAGTACGACGGCACTGGACATCTCTTCGGCGTTGAATGGCAAGTCGACGTTTGTCGCAGGATGCCGGGGATTCGCCCGGAAAGCCTTCTCAAACGGTTGCTTCAGACTTGCGACATCTGCGTCGTGACCGTGCGATGGCCGGACAACGGAGGCTTCCGAAAATGGCGGGGCCGTGCCCGTGGCAAGCGGAGGGCTGGCATTGACCGCGTTGCGGAAGGCTCCACGCCCCTGGTCGATTTGAGCATCAGTCGCCATCTGCACTTCCACAGGCTGTTCGGGGCGGGATGTGCGTTCCGATTGACGTACGTGTTTCATGTGCCTGTCCTGCTTTGTCACGTGGCTGAGCAATCATGCGTCAAGCCAGCATTTTGTTAGGACCGCACAAGTCATTTGGCGGAGTACCATGCCGCTACCCCACCGGGATATCGCTCTCATTCAGAATCATCAGAGACGTGTATTTGCATGTGGTCGGCGACGCCGCCCATATCATTTAGAACGCTTGCCAATCATCATTCGAAGGCGCGAGCACCAGGTTACCACGGCGCATCGGATAGTCTCCGCGGTCAACCATTGTCTGACCGGGCGGGAAGCTCTTCCCAAGTTCGCCCGTGACCTTCTGTGGCTTCCCGCTCTCGTCTTTGAAGTGGAAATGTTTCAACAGTGCGGCTAGGCTTTGGCTCTCTTGAGCGAGGTGCGATCCTGCAGTATTCATCTCCGCGACCATGCTCGCATTTTCTTGAGTGGCATGGTCCATATGGTTGACCGCGCCGTTGATCTCGCGCAGGCCCGACGATTGTTCCTGGGAGGCCGTTGCGATTGCGTCCATATGAAGATTTACATCCTGCACAAGCTCTTCAATCGTTCTCAGGCCCGATCCGGTTTCACTCACGAGCCTTACGCCTTCGTCGACGGCAAGAGCTGAATTGCCGATGAGATCCTTGATTTCTTTTGCCGCTGTCGCTGAGCGCTGTGCAAGCTCCCTGACCTCCTGGGCAACAACCGCAAAGCCTTTTCCCGCGTCGCCAGCACGCGCTGCTTCGACGCCGGCGTTCAGCGCCAGGAGGTTCGTTTGGAAGGCGATCGCGTCGATGACGCTGATGATCTGGGAAATCTGCTTGGAGGAGTTTTCAATGCGATTCATGGCGCCGATAGCATCGCGTACAACCCGACCGGACATTTCCGCATGATCTCGCATCTGTTGGACGGCTCCGCGCGCCTCAGCCGTCCTCTTCGTGGTCGATGCAACGTTGACGGTTATCTCCTCCAACGCCGCTGCAGTTTCCTCGAGCGAAGCCGCCTGCTGCTCCGTGCGTCTTGAAAGATTTTCAGATGCGGCCGAGACGCCCGAGCTGCCATTCGTGACCGTTTCGACTGAATGGCCGACGGTAACAAGCACGTCCCGGAGCTGACGAATGGAAGCGTTGAAATCCCTGCGCAAACTTTCAAACTGTGGCGCTAACGGCTCCTCAATTTCATAAATCAAGTCTCCATCCGCCATCCGCTTCAACCCGGTTGCCAATGCCGTCGTCGCTCGGATGAGGCGCTCTTCTGCTTCTTTTTCCGCCCTTACCTGAATATCCAGCTTCTCTTGGTCAGAACGAATGCGCTCAGCTTCCGCGGATGTCTCCAGGTTACTTTTCTGTATGGCCGCGCCGCGGAAAAACTCAAGGCAACGCGCCATGTCCCCGATCTCGTCGCGTCGGATCGTCAAGGGCACCGGCGCCGACGTATCGCCTTCTGCGAGTGCCTTCATTCGGCTTGTCAGAGTCCGAATGGAGCTTGAAATTCTCCGAACGACCGAAATGCACAAAATGAGTACCGTAGACATGATCAGAAGCGTGGCGCCGGAGTAGCCGATAAAGGCATTGCGAAGATCGGCGTAACGCTGAAATGCCATCTCGTCCAACTCGTCGCCGGTGCGCATAATGAGTGCGGTCAACAAAGCAGCCCGCTGTTGGGTGATTTCATTCCATCGATCCAACGTCTCGGGGGGGAAGGAAACGCCCGGCTGGTTTGCATACATCTGATCGCGAACGCCCGCGATGAACTTGCCTGCGGCGCTGGCCTCGAAGTCGTCATAAGATTTGACGAGATCGGCGGGGAGAAATTCCTGCATCGCAGGCACATAAAGCTGCTTTAGATTTTTTGACTGTAAGAGGGACGAAAATAGATCGACGGACATGGCTGAATTTTTGACGTAGGCTCGGCCGGGCCTGATCTCCAGCAAACTAGCTTCCGTGATCTGCATGAGCGCGTGAAAACCGGTAATTTGGCGTGCTAAATCCAAATCATTGACAGTCGCCCCAGTGCGACGGACGAGCTCCAAGCCCGCAAGGGCAGCTGGGCGCAAAGCAACAGCTCCCTCCGCCTCGCTAGCCGTTCCGTCATCGACGCGCCGGCGGAAGCTATCGATATTGTCCCGCCTTTCACGAATGATCTGTACCGCCCGTTCTATGGCCGGATCGTCGAATGCCTTTTTCCAAGAGTCGTAAGCGGAAAAGACCGCTGTAAAAGCCCTGTCCGATGCAGCTTGCTTTGCCCGACGCACGTCGGCGCCTGCAAACGCTTCCGCCGCTATAGCTTGGGCGAGGAATCCGCCTTCCCGCCCAAGTCGCTGCGTTGTTTGTGCGCTGCGGAAGGTAGAGTATTCTCGGTAATATCCCAGTGATGTTGATACTCCGATGATTACGAACGCCGTCAACGGGATAATTGCCAAAATCATTAAAAGTAGAGATAGCGGCAGTCTCGACATATGTTCCTCATAGACGACTATAAATTACACCGGCTTCCATTAGCGACGCGGTCCAGAACATTGCGACATTGACCGCTATGTGTGAGATGACCTCGGCATAATTACTATAAGATTAACCCCTGTAGTGGTCTTGAACTGCGTTGCGCAGATCGGAACATCGTCGCGTTCAGGGGATCATCTGCAAGACAGATCTTGGGCCGAGGCAGTCGGCTTTTCTGGAGAGTGCTGTTGCTGCAAGCCTTGAGGACGGTCGAGCGTGCCGGCTGATCGTAGCTCGGTCGGCGCAATCTGCTTATGATATACGCAATGTTTCCGAGGGAAGTACCCCATAGCGCTTGCGATAGTCCGCAGAAAATCTGCCTCTATGCACGAAGCCCCATTTCAGAGCGACCTGCGTGACCGAGAGGCCAGGTTCGCCTGTCATCAGTTCCTGATGCACTAATTCCAACCGTAGGTGCTGCAGGAATGCCAGAGGGGTCGTATTCCGAAAGTTGCGAAAACCGCTTTGAAGAGTGCGTCGGCTTACGCCACAAGCCGTTGCGATTTCCTCAAGAGATAGCGGCCGAGTAATATTGGCACGCATATAGTCGACCGCCCGCTTAACGGCCTTGGGTAAGGGTGATTCAGCAACGCGGCATAACTCAGATGAGTAGCGATGCTGCGCAGCTTCGATCAAAAGCTCCATCGTCGTTTCAGTGAGGTGATGAAGTGCTATCGGTGATTGAAGGAGGGTTCCGTCTCGTAATCCAGCATACAGCACTGGTACCAGTTGAACCAAAAGGGAGCCGAACCCGACCGATAGGTCGATTTCTGGCGAAAAATCGAGGCTGCCTCTTATTGGCGTATTGAGCCGACATCCCAAACGGCGCGTCAGCTCATCATGGGCGATCCTAAGCCCCAAATGTTTCCTGGGCCCAATGAATTGGGTCGTACTCGCCGACATACTGTTCACGAAAACGCCCCGCGTTCCCTCTGACGGGATTTGTCTGCCGTCAACGGTAACGACCGATCGCCCATGTAGTGGAAGCATGATGATGTTTGCCTCCGCCGGTCCCCGGTGCTGGACGGTTAGGTCGCCCTCGTAGTGCGCGGCAATAACTGCAATCGGACCATTGGTAATCGCATGTACATCGTAGGCGATCGTCTTATCGCCATGTACATGCGCTTCAGATTGCGGGGAAAGCCTCGAAAGCGCTGCCGCGAGTTCCTCGCTGCAGGTACCTTTGAGCGAGAAATGGTCAATCTTAGAGGGGGACACTCTCAACTCTCCACATCATCACTTCCTTCCCGAAACGGTATTCAAGCATGAGGCCCGCCTATCGCTAACGACAGGCGGACAGGGCAATTGACTTGTCGCGGCCAGTCCTCGCCGTGAATTCGACGCAGTCGAAGTCGCCTAAGTTGATAGTGCGAAGATCAATCATTGTTATATATGGAACTCCGACAGAATTGTTACCTGCTGCCAACCATCGCTTCGCAACCGATTCCCAAATGTCTGGCCTTTGATGGTCTCCATTCACGGCCCAGCAGACTCGGGCGTGCTCGCGCTAGCGACTAAACCTCATCCTTTAAGGTTTCTTTTTGCGTGATCAAACGTGCGGAGTGATGGCCGGAAACAAAGATCCATAGCCAGCTTAGTCCCACTGCCAATCTGCTCCTCGTACCTATCAGGAAGTAGATATGGGCAAGCCCCCAAATCCACCATGCAATTCCGCCCTTGAGCCGGATCTTCCCAAAGTCGATAACAGCCGAATTCGGCCCGATGGTAGCCAGGTTTCCCAGATGCCTATATCTGAACGCACTTGGAGTGGGTATACCCAGACGTCGTGCTTCAATTACCGAAGCGACATATTTGCCTTGCTGTTTGGCGGCGGGAGCCACTCCGGGGACGGGTGTTCCATCAGCGGCCTTCACGGAGGCAGTATCTCCAATAATAAAAATCTCGGGCTTACCGCCAACAGTCAGATCTGGCTGCACGACCGCCCTACCCGCCCTGTCCTTTTCAGCACCGACCCAGGCGGCGGCGTTCGACGCTTGCACCCCCGCAGCCCAGATGACGGTCCGGCTTGAAACGAACTCATCTCCGATCGCGATGCCGTTCTCGTTGCATGCCGTCACGGGAATGCCTGTTCTCACTTCGACGCCCATCTTGATTAGCGACTGCTCGGCATATCTCGAAAGTGCCTCCGGGAACACGGGTAGGACACGTGGACCTGCCTCGATGAGAAGGATGCGCGCCGATCTGGTGTCGATGCTACGGAACTCCTCAACAAGGGTTCGTTGGGCCAGTTGCGCTATAATCCCAGCCATCTCCACGCCTGTCGGGCCTGCTCCGATTATGCTGAACGTGAGCATTGCCTTCCGCCGTTCGGGATCAGCCTCCAATTCGGCCTTCTCAAACGCGAGAAGAAGCCGCCGCCGGATGGTCGTCGCGTCTTCGAGTGCCTTTAGCCCGGGCGCAAACGGCTCCCACTCGTCCCGGCCAAAATAGGCGTGCCTTGCACCTGTCGCGAGAACGAGCGTGTCATAGGGAATAGCATTCCCATCCTTGAGCGATACTACGCGTGCCTCGGTATCAACGCCAACAACCTCGCCCAGCAGCGTCGATACATCCTTTCGTCCTCTGAACAATGCTCTGATGGGCCAGGCTATCTCCGAGGTTGCCAATACAGTCGTGGCAACTTGGTAGAGGAGCGGTTGAAAGAGGTGATGGTTGCGCCTGTCGACGATCGTTATGGAAGTGTCGGGACACTTGAGGTCCTTCGCTAACTGGAGTCCGGCAAAGCCACCGCCGACTACGACAACTCGATGCGTATCCATTTCGTCTCCCTCAAACCTGCGCGCTCGGGGCGCGCGCCTCGTAGAAATGGCCATTGCGCCCGATCAGTCGCTGATACGGGTATTTACATTAATCGACGGTGGACTCACCAACAGTGGAAGAAGAGGCTCCAGCACCCGCTTGACATTAGGATGTTCGCCATGGCCAACGACAGCCGCCTCATTCTGCCAGCCGTCTAAGATGATGAAAGTGTTCGGATCGTCCGACCGCTGGTAGAGGTCGTAGTAGAGACAACCAGACTCTTCGCGGGCGGGTCCAATGAATTCCTGAAGGAGTTCTTTTACGCGATTTCGATTTTGGGACGTGGTTTTGAATTCCACGACAAGGTGCTGTTCCTCTGACTTCTTCGATGTCATTTGCGCTGGCTCCTAATTGAAAACGACGACCGGCTTGATCACTCGCCCGGCTTCGGCGTCCGCGATCGCTTCGTTGATCTTCTCGAAGGGATACTTGGTGATCAATTTTTGGAAGGGGAAAAGCCCAGCCTGATTAAGATCCATCATCTGCGGAATGAACAGCTGTGGAATCTGATCACCAAGGATCGCACCCTGGATCTTGCGATTGAACACCATTAGATCGAGGGGGATGGGAATGTCGTTCCCGAGCGCGTCGAGGCCAAGCAAGACAACGTGCCCGCCGGCACGGGTGCACTTGATCGAGTTCAGAATAACCGGAATGATGCCAACTGCGTCGATCGCGAAGTCGGCACCGCCGCCCGTCAGCGCATGGATCTGGTTGACTACGTCGGGATCTTTGCCGTTGATCGCATGTGTGGCACCAAGCCCCATGGCCATGTCTAGCCTCTGCTGATTCAGATCTATGATGATAATCTTGCTGCACCGACGAACTTTGGCGGCCATCACGGCGGCCATGCCGACAGCACCTGCGCCGAAAACGGCTATCGTCGACCCTATTTCCGGTTTCATCGCGTTTATCACTGTTCCTGCACCCGTTGCCATGCCGCACCCGAGTGGCGCAGCGTCGGTAAGGTCGAGGTCTGTTTTCGGCAAAAGCGCTGCATTGTTTTCAGTCGCAAGGATATGCGTCGCAAAGGACGACTGGCCCACGAAATTGCTGCCAATGCCAACTTCATCGCAGAGCAATGCCTTCTTACCATTCGGACGAAGCCCCGTAAGATTGTACTGGGTATAGTTTTGGCAGTTCATTGGGTGAGAACGGCGGCAGTCGGCGCAGAATCCGCATGAGCTCTGGCTCAGTGCGACGTGATCACCCACTTTGAGGCTCTGAACGTCTGGTCCGACCGCCTCGACGACGCCGACGCCTTCGTGCCCCGGGATCACCGGTGCCGGCGGGCCAAAAATACCGTCGCGAAGCAGCAAGTCCGTGTGGCAGATCCCGCTCGCAACCGTGCGAACCAAGATCTCGTTGCCTTCGGGGTCAGCCAGTTCGAGTTCACGGAATTCCAGCGGGCTCTTTGGCTTCACGGCGACAGCCGCAGTGATCTTCACCATTATATTCTCCTGCGTTCTCCCGCAATTGCTACGGGAATGACTTGATCGGCCCGACGGACTAGACGCGACCCGCGCGCGCACCGTAGATGATTGCGGCAAATGCAATGATCACGCCCTGGACGATAAGCTTGCCCGGCTCCTGGATGCCGAAGACGGTCAGCATCGCGAACAGGAAGCTGAAGGCAACGACGGCAACGAACGGCCCGGCGACGCCGCCCCGGTCGACGCCGAACGTCACACCGCCGAGGATCGTGGCGGCGAGCGCATTCATGAAGGTGTCGAAGCCTGGCTTGATGGTGCCGACCGCCAACGCGGATAATTGGACCAGGGCCGCGATGCCTGTCAGGGCGCCCGCGAGCGTGTGCGAGACAAAAATCGTACGTGCCAACGGAATTCCTGTAGTTTCCGCCGCCCTCGGATTGTCGCCGACGGCCCTGAAGTAACGCCCGACGATGAGAAAACGAAATGCGATAGAAATCACGGCGGCGATGACGATCCACAGGACCACGGAATAGGAAAGGCCGTGGATAGTGCCGCTCGTAAGTATTCGAAGCCAGCTTGGCGTTGAACCGGGCGCGCGGCCGGCGCTCATGTATTGGACGATCCCAATCAGAATGGCCGAAACACTTAGTGTGGAGATAACGGCAGAAGCGCGCACGTATGCTACGAGTATTCCGTTTACACCCCCCACAGCTAGCCCAATCACAACAGGCATGAGGACGGTCATTAGCGGTGGATAGTTGTTGAGCTGGCCCGAGCTGGCCAGATAAATCGCGAACGCGAAAATACCGCTGACAGAGAGATCGATGGATCGCACCCGCATGACAAGCGACTGGGCGAGCACCGCGATCCCGAGCGGCGCTGACTGCTTGAGGATTACAAACCAGTAGTTGGGATTTATGAGCGTGGCGCTCACTGCTGGAGCAACCGCAACCAGGATTGCGAGCACATAGTATGCGGGCGGTAGCCCGAGTATCCACGAAATGGCGCTCTTACCCCTCAATGAGCGAGATGGTGCTTCAGTTTTCGAGTCTGATGTGGTCATCGAGAAGTCCATCTCTTTCAAAGTCCGATTGTTTTGCGTCGCTGCGAAACGACGAGTACGAGAAGCAACACACCCTTGACGACCGACTGAAGAAATGCAGAGACGTTGGCCAGATTCATCACATTATTCACTGTCCCGAGGATCGCCGCGCCAACGACGGTTCCCACAATGCTTCCGATGCCCCCGGCGAGGTGGACCCCACCCAATGCTGCAGCCGTTACAGACTCAATCCCGAATGAAGCGCCGCCCTTAGGATCACCCGATGCAAGGCGGCCTGCAAGAAACATCCCCGCAGCGCATGCGAATAGAGCGGAAAGAACATACGCTTTGATGATGGTGCGCTCGACGGGAACACCGTTCATCCGTGCGTTGAAGTCATTGCCGCCGGAAGCGAAGAGGTAGAGGCCGAAGGGACGACGATAGAGAATCCAGGATGCGAAGAGCGATGCCGTGATCAACCAAAACAACGAGTTAGGTACGGGGCCGATGGATCCGGCTACCGAGCCGGAAAGCCACTCCGGAACGCGCCCACCTGGGATTGGCAAAATGATCAACGCGATACCTTGGCCGATGCCCATTGTTGTCAGCGTCATGATGATTGGATGTACATTGAGGCGCGCGACACCGTAACCGTTCGCTACTCCGAACCCCATCGCCACCGCGATGCAGATAAGCACGCGGGTTATCTCAGGAAGATCAAGCGTCATGATCGTCGTCGTTAGACTGATGACGGACCCAACCGACACGTCGAGGCCGCCAGTGAGAATGACGAACGTCTGACCGAGAGCCGAGATGACGAGCACCGTCGATTGCGCCAGGAGATTAGACAAATTCTCCGGATCCATGAAGTCCGGCAATAATATTACCGAGGCGACAACCATCACCAGGAGCGTTCCAATGGAAAGCCCTATCGCTCCCGCGCGATAAGGGAGCTTCAGGCGACTGGCAAATGAATTCATAAGTTATCCTCCTCAATGCACCGCAGCACGGGGATCCGGTGACGCACTCGCCCCCAGCGCAGTCTCGAGGATTCTTTCCTCGGTCGCCCCCTCTGCGGACATCTGCCCGACGATCTTCCTGTCATGAACGACCAAAATGCTGTCGCAGAGCCCTATAAGCTCAGCGTGCTCGCGCGACGAAACCACGACCGCACCGCCACGATCACTGAAGTCCCGCAGCAATCTGTAAATCTCTGCCTTTGCACCGACGTCGACGCCGCGCGTGGGCTCCTCAATAACGAGGATGTCCACTCCGGAGAGCAACCAGCGGCCCAGCAGCACCTTCTGCTGATTCCCGCCCGAGAGTTTACCTACGGGCGCATTGGGATCGGCGGCCGCAACTCGTAACGACTTGATCACCTCGCGGACCCTCGACACCGATCGCCACGCAACGCTTGCCATATTCCGATTGAGCTGTTTTCCCAGCGCGATGTTGTCGTAGATAGGCAGGCGCAGGAACAGCCCTTCCTGCTTCCTGTCCTCAGGGATAAAACCGATTCCTGATGCGACCGCGCGAGCGAACCCTGACCCTACATTCACCACGTGCATGCTGTTGTCGGGGCCGGCACGCCACACGGCGATGGCCTTTGGCGATTCAACGCCCACAACGGCACGCATTATCTCTCGCTGGCCCTGTCCTTCGAGCCCTGCCAGCCCGATGATTTCACCTTTTCTGACAACGAAAGTGACTGTCGAGCTGCTGTCGTCGAGGCGCAAGTCCGAAACCTCCAGCATTGCCGCTCCGGTGGCCTGCGAGCGCGGCGGAAAGAAGTTCTGAAGTTCGCGACCAACCATTGTCGCTACCAGCGTTTGCAAGTTGAAGTCCTGCGCTCTTGCAGTCCTTACCCAAGCGCCATCTTTCATGACGGTGATGGTGTCGCATAGTTCGAAGACTTCATTCATGCGATGAGAGATGTAGACGACAGCCTTATGTTGAGCCTTAAGGTCGCGGATAACCTTGAAAAGATGCGCGACATCGGTCGAGTTCAACGCCGCCGTTGGCTCGTCGAAGATGAATACGTCCGCGTTCGACGTAAGTCCCTTCGCGATCTCTACTGCCTGCTGCTGCGCGACAGTCAGTGTCTCGACGACCGCGGTTGCGTCGAGCTGCGGAAATACGTCAGCCAGCAAAGCGCGAGCGCGTTTCACTACCTCGACGCTATCGATCGAACCGTCAATGCGACGAGGTTCGTGGCCCAGGAACATGTTCTCAGCAACGGTGAGATTAGGGATCAGGGTAAACTCCTGAAACACCGTCGACACTCCCGCCAACCGTGCCTCCTTAGGGGAACGGAAATTGACTTCCTCCCCGCGGAGCCGAACACTTCCTGCGCCCGGCTGATATACCCCCGCCAGAATACGCATCAGGGTGGACTTCCCCGCGCCGTTTTCCCCCATCAGAGCGTGCACGGAGCCACGTTCCAGGGAAAAGCGAACGTCCGAAAGGACTTTCGTGAAACCAAACGATTTGTTGATGCCGACCATCTCGACAAGCGTGCTCATGGGAATTTCCATCTTCGACAGGGATACGGGCACGAGTGATCGTGCCCGTAGTTCATCAAGCCTTGAAATAATCAAGGAGCTTTTCGTTCGGCATTTCGGTCGGCGCCCAGTACGCATCAGTGAGATCTGCGCGATAGAACTGGGAGAGCGTCTCGTCGGTGATCGGCTTGGGGCGGTTCGTCCAGTTACGCTGAATCGGCTTCCCATCCAGCAAGGCGAAGGCGGCCCGTAGCGCGGCAGTAGACAGAGCGGGTGGGCAAATCGGACCGATCGAGGAAAGTTTTTCGTCATTCCAACGACGCATCCAGCCGTTAAGTGCTTCGCCCGTGATTGGCGGGATCGTTGAGGCGCCAGCCTCCTGCAAGGCATCCAAAACGCCAAGAGACATGTTGGCTCCATCGGTCCAGATGCCCGCGACATCGGGGTCGGAGAGATACAAGCTTTCGGCGATCTTCTTTGAGTCCTCATAAGACCAGCTTCCGTGCTGGGTCGACGTGATCTGAAGTCCAGACTTGCTGAAGACTTCCATGGCGCCTGCATAACGATCTGCATCGATGGGATGCCCGGCGACGCCACGCAGAACCCATACCTTGCCCTTGTTGCCAAGCTTGTCGACGAGGAACTGAGCCATCACGCGCCCGAAATAGAAGTCGTCGCCCTGGACCTGAACCGTAAACTCCTCGGTGTCGACGCGTCCGAGATAGACTACGGTTGGAATGCCAGCAGCCTTTGCCTTCTTGATGCCCTCGACGGCGGAACCGGTGGTTAGCGGTGCGATGATGATCGCATCGACCTTCTGGGCGATCAGATCCTCGATATCGGCAACTTGTTTGGAGGCATTGAGATCAGCGCTCCGGAACTGGTAATCAGCGATCCGATCCTTGTTCTTTTTTATTTCATATTCGGCTTCAAACGCCGTCTGGTAGGTATGCGTTGAACCAGCGAGGCCGTAGTGGCTGTGTCCGATCTTCCACGGGCCTGACTTCTTGAACTTACCCGCGTCGACAATTGGGTTGGCGCCTTCGGAGGGCCAAGTGTCAGGTAGGAGACTGATCGCGTCGTCGGCGCGAAGAATCCCCGGCATTCCGAACGTGCCGGCTACAGCAATTGCCCCGCTCGCTTGTAGAAATGTACGTCTCTTCATGAAAATTCCTCCTCCGGCCGCTCTGGGCGGCATTGTCTGTTAAGGCGAGAGCCTTGCCTTCCCAAGCCGTGCCGGACTCTCCTCAATACGGCGGAGTGCATTGGTATGAGCTATCAGACAATCTGTCAATAAATATAAACTTCGACGTTTGTTTTTTTGACATCGTTCTGTTTTCACTTGCACATAGTCGCACTTGACTGATTGTCCGATAGTGCGACAATATTCGTGTTCGCTAAATCGATGGGAGGGTTATGAATGTCCACTCTGGTGATTGTCCGGCATGGCCAAAGCGAAGGGAACGCGCGCGGGGAGTTCACGGGTACGAGCGACGTTCCGCTCACACAGGAGGGCTGGTCTGAGAGCAGGCGAGCCGGCTCACTGCTCGCGAACCTCGGCATCTCGTTCGATATCGCGTTTAGCTCTGCCCTCTTGCGCACAGTCGACACTTGCAGAGCGATTTTGAACGAAACCAACGGCGATCTGCTGGAGCCAATCAGGAGAACCGAGTTGAACGAACGCGACTACGGACAGCTCACCGGCATCAACAAGAACGTGGCACGTGAGCGGTGGGGCCAGGATGTTGTCCAGGTTTGGCGCCGCTCGTACAGCACTCCACCACCTGGGGGAGAAAGCATACGGGACATAAGCGCGAGGGTTCTGCCCTTTTTGATAAGCGAAGTGTTCCCCGCCTTGCTGAGAGGGAAATCGGTTCTTGTGGTGGCCCACGGGAATACGATCAGGTCACTAAAGCAGGGCATCGAACGCCTCACGATCCAGGATACGCTCGCTATTGAGTCACCGACCGCCGCGCCAACTGTATACCGGATTGCGTCGGACCTCTCGATCATCGAGAAGACTAACGTCCTGGTTGGTACTGTCTGTTAAGCCTGGCTGGCAGTAGCATCGTTTGTAGTCGGTTGAACTTGGCAATAGCGGTGTCTCGAAGCTGTCGATAGCCTTCAGAACCGGCTCGACGTCGGCAAGCGACGCCATCCGGCTCGCCTCACACGTTGCTACTAAATTTTCGTCTGCCGATCTTTCAGCCCAAAGCGGGACAAGACGCATGCTCCCTTTCGAACATGCATCGGAACCCTTTGATCACTTCAAATCGGCGTTCACTCGTGACTTTGCAAAAATGCAGCCCTGCTCCGGTTGAACTGATCTAATTTATTAGAGTAATTATTGACTGATTGTCTGATGATGAGTACGTTCGCGCGAATTGCGTTGTGAGCCTTGGAGGAACAGTTACATGAAGCAGGCATATGCGGCGGTTTCGCGCGAAAAGGCGAAGCCCTTGATCTTGGAATGCATAGGGATTGAGGAACCTCGTGCAGACGAGATTTTGGTCCGCATCGTCGCATCGGGGGTATGTCATACCGACCTGGTGGTCAGGGACCAGGGATATGACGTACCTCAACCTGTTGTGTTGGGACACGAAGGCTCTGGCGTCGTCGAGGCCGTCGGGAGCGCAGTTAAAGATCTTGTGCCCGGTGATCACGTTGCTTTGAGCTACGCCTATTGCGGCAAGTGCGAAAAGTGCCTTTCCGGTACACCTTTCTACTGCGAGGACTTCTTCGGTCGCAATTTCCGCGGCACTCGTCCGGATGGCACCTGTCCGATCCATGATTCTCACGGGAAACAGATTAGTGGCTGCTTCTTCGAGCAGTCGTCATTTGCAACCTACGCCATCGCCAGCGAACGAAACGCCGTGAAGGTTGCAAAGGATGTTCCACTCGAGTTGATCGGACCGCTCGGGTGCGGGCTTCAGACCGGTGCTGGCGCGGTACTGAATTGCCTCAAGCCGAAGCCCGGCTCGTCAATAGCAGTGTTCGGTGCTGGTGCGGTTGGCATGGCGGCTACGATGGCCGCGAAAATCGCCGGATGCGCGACCATCATCGTGATCGACTTGAACGATGAACGGCTGGAACTTTCGCGCGAACTCGGCGCGACGCACACGATAAATGCCCGCAAATTGGACAGCGTTGCCGCGATCAGGAAGATCGTCCCCGCAGGCGTTGATTTCAGCTTGGAATGCACGAGTTCGCCGCGAGTTTTCCGTCAGGCAGTCGACTGCCTTGGTACGCCGGGAACATGCGGTCTCGTTGGCTCGTCCGCGCTCGGCACTGAAGGCACGATCGATATCGGGAACTTCCTTTTCGGCCGCACATTGATCGGCGTTGTCGAAGGACAAAGCATTCCGTCCGAGTTCGTCCCGCAGTTGATCGAGTATTGGCAGCAGGGACTTTTCCCGTTCGACAAACTGGTTCAGTTCTATGACCTCGACCAGATCAACGAGGCGATGGCTGATTCCGAGAGCGGCAAAGTCATTAAGCCGATCCTTCGCATGAAGCATTAGTTTTGCGAGACTTTTCGAAAGACAAGACGGACCGCGATTAAATGCGATCCGTCGGAACAGCCGTGCTCAAGACGAGATATGGTCGAACGCTGCTTTCGATGCAATCGCGGGCCACATCACTCCGATACGCCTGCACGAATGATGTGCTGGCAGGGCCCACGCAAAAGCTCTAGGACTCTGCCGGTCAAAGGCGGCCCCCTACGATCACCGGCAGGTAAGTGGCGAGGGCGGCTCCGTTACCCAAGGGGTCCAGAGAACACCTGCGCGCCAAACACTGAAAAGACGTTGTTCCGGCCGACGTGTTCAGCTGACGTGTCCTGGTCCAACAGGTGGCCAAACCGATCGCGCTTTGTCTTAAGATAAGTGATGTTGGACGCGCTAGATGCGGCGATCAGACTCTGGCGAGACGACACGATGACGCCTGACGTTCGCAGCGCCTCTATTTTTGTAGGATTGTTGGTCAGAAGCCGAACGCTGCCGATACCGAGGTCGCGGATGATATCCGCCGCTGCGTTATATTCGCGGGAATCAGATGCGAAGCCGAGTTCCCGATTTGCCTCAAGAGTATCACGACCATGATCCTGCAGGCTGTAAGCCGCAATTTTGTTTCCTAAGCCGATGCCACGCCCCTCTTGCCCACGCATGTAGATCACGCAACCAGCGCCCGCTAACTGGACCGCCCGAAGAGCCATTTCGAGCTGTTGACCGCAGTCGCATCGCATGGACCGGAACGCCTCACCTGTCAGACATTCAGAATGCACCCGTACCAGAACGTCTTCCTTCTCGCACAACTCGCCAAGTGTCAAAGCTAAGTGTTCCGTTCCCGTCAAACTATCGCGATAAGCAATTGCCTTGAAATCCCCAAACCGCGTTGGCATAAAGGACTGCGCGTAACGCTTTACCCTCGTATCACGACTCCTGCAGTATTCAATCAAAGCGTCGATCGTTACTATGTGCAGGCCATGTTCGATTGCGAACTTCTCGAGATCTGGCAGTCGAGACATGGTTCCGTCGTCATTGGCGATCTCGCAGATTACGCCAGCCGGCGCCAGACCGGCCAGTCGTGCAAGATCCACGGCAGCTTCGGTGTGGCCAGGACGGCCCAGGACACCGAGACGATTTGCACGCAAAGGAAAAATGTGACCCGGTCGCGATAGGTCTTCCGGCCGCGTCTGCGGATCGATGAGCGACTTGACGGTTGCTGCTCGATCTTCGGCTGAAATCCCTGTCGTTGTGCCGTGTTTGCAATCGACGGAAACGGTAAATGCCGTCTGCAGTGAGTCCGAATTACGTGTGACCATCAGGGGGATCTCGAGTTTGTCGAGACGTTCGGCTGGAAGTGGCACGCAGATAAGGCCTCTCGCATATTTCATCATGAAAGCGATGTGCTCAGCTGTTATTTTTTCGGCAGCAACGACTAGGTCGCCTTCATTCTCCCGGTTTTCGTCGTCGACCACGATAACCATCTCGCCCGCTTCGATCGCCTCGATCGCCTCATCTATGCTCGAAAAAGACATGGAATCCTCCTCCTTATTATGGGCTGACGGCGCGACGCGCGGCATCGAGCTCTCTGTCGACAAGCGCGCGCAGGTTCTCAGAAAGAGCACCGTTCTGAAAATCTTCATCGAGAGCGAAAATGAAACGGCTATGTATTTGCGCTTCGAAAAAGTCGAATAAGGCTTCCATCGAGGCTTCGACGAGCGGCTTGTGACTCGATGCTTTACCGGTTGCAAAAGGGATCACATAGCGGCCCTTAAGCGCTTTCATGTCGACAAGGTCGAATAAATGCTTCAGCAACCCAGTGTAAGATGCTTTGTAAACCGGACTACCAACAACTAGCACGTCACTAGCCAAAATATCGTTGAGTGCCGCTTTAACAATCTCAGCGGCGCTGGAGGGCAACACTGTTGCCCCAAGGTGCGGATGAAGGTCGACAAGGTCCCAGCAGCTTGCTTCGTTGCCGGACGCGCGCACCCGATCCACCATGAAGTCTGCTACGGCCCGGGTTTTCGAGGGGCGCGATAAATTCCCCGTTATTACAACAACTTTCATGTCGCAGGACTCCCAACATTCTCGCATAAGACAATCTTACAATTTTCACTCACATCGCAATGGAGGTCGTTGAGGACCCGTGGGGGCAAAAATAGTCCTGCGGTGTCCTGAGCCTTCACAACCCGTAATTTCCGAACCTCGAAGGCTGGATTGCTTCGCAGAAGTCTTCTGTCTCGTACGACTTTATTCTCTCAATGGGTGGGCTCGCCGTGCAAGCGAACCTATTGTCTGCAATCCCTGCCGCTTTTACCGACCCAGCACGTTTGCGTTAGAACCTCCTGGACACGGAATGAGGCGTTGCCGCTTGATATACGGTCGCCGTGGCTCCACCTCAGTTACGACAGGTAGTATCCCGGTCACTTACGGGAACTCTGGTGAGCTTGCCTTCGATGGATCATGGGCGAGCCAAGGTTTCGCATGCGATACCCATACGTTTGACATCGGCACACTTCCAGGATCGGTATCGAACGTGCCGGCTCTAACGACTTTGAGCTCCGGGCTGGCCGGCCGCTCCGCATAAACGTGCGAGCCACATACCGAACAAAACCACCGCAGCTTTCCAGGCGTCGATTCGAAGCTATGAAGCGTATCTTGGCCTGTAAGGATCTTGAAGTGCTCGCTTTTCACCTTCGCAGCGGTATTGTGATCAGCGGCGTGTGACTTCCGGCATGTTTGACAGAAGCAATTCCACATGGGTCCATCAATTTCCTGAACCTGGTACGTAACGGCTTTGCATTGGCATGATCCGAAGATTGGCATCGGGTATCCTTTCACTGATTCATTACGTTGATTTCAAATTTCTCGTCGCCGCTAAGCCAGCGTTTGATGTTGCGCGCAGCCTGGCGGATGCGGTGTTCGTTCTCGACGAGCGCCAGACGGACGTAGTCGTCGCCCATTTCGCCGAAGCCGATACCCGGTGCAACGGCGACGTCGGCCTTCTCGACCAAGAGCTTGGAAAACTCAAGCGAACCGAGATGACGGAACTTTTCAGGGATCTTCGCCCAGGCGAACATCGTCGCAGCCGGCGGCGGCACATCGAAGCCGGCCTTGCCGAAGCTTTCGACCATGACGTCGCGGCGGCGTTTATAGACGTTGCGAACCTCAGCAATGTCGGAGCCGTCGCCGTTCAGCGCATGCGTCGCCGCCACCTGGATCGGCGTGAAAGCACCGTAATCGAGGTAGGACTTGACGCGGGTGAGCGCCGCGATCAGCCGCTCGTTGCCGACGGCAAAACCCATGCGCCAGCCGGGCATGGAGAAGGTCTTCGACATCGAGGTGAACTCGACCGTCACGTCGATTGCGCCGGGCACTTCGAGAACCGACGGCGGCGGGGCGCCGTCGAAATAGATTTCCGAATAGGCAAGGTCGGAAAGCACGATGATGTCGTGCTTCTTGGCGAAGGCAATGACGTCCTTGTAGAAATCGAGCGTCGCGACAAGGGCCGTCGGGTTCGAGGGGTAGTTGAGGATCAGCGCCAGGGGCTTCGGGATCGAATGCCGGACCGCCCGCTCAAGCGGCGGGAAAAAGCTTTCGTCCGGCTCCACCGACATCGAGCGGATCACGCCGCCCGCCATCAGGAAACCGAAGGCGTGGATCGGATAGGTCGGGTTCGGGCAGAGGATGACGTCGCCGGGCGCGGTGATTGCCTGCGCCATGTTGGCAAAGCCTTCCTTGGAGCCCAAGGTGGCGACCACCTGGGTATCCGGGTTGAGCTTGACGCCGAAACGGCGGGCATAATAGGCGGCCTGGGCGCGGCGCAGCCCCGGAATGCCCTTGGAGGAGGAATAACGGTGGGTGCGCGGATCCTGGACGACCTCGCACAGCTTGTCGACGATCGACTGGGGAGTGGGAAGGTCGGGGTTTCCCATGCCGAGATCGATGATATCGGCGCCGCCCGCTCGCGCGCTTGCTTTCAAACGGTTGACCTGTTCGAAAACATAAGGCGGCAAACGTTGAATTCTATGAAAGTCCAGCACACTATTTCCAATCAAATCGCAGATACCTCCCGCGCCGATTATAGAAACCGACGCGGGAGGCTGGGAGGTCTCCTTCCGGAGAACATTCATTACTTCTTCGGCCGCCAAGCTAACGGATCTTCAGGACGTTCGAAGTAGTTTGCAGCGACGTCTGCAGGCCACCAGCCGTTGTTCTTCGGCTCGATCCAATCCGTAGAATTGGGATCGCAATCTTCCTTCAGCACTTCCTTCACGTCATCAATGGTGTAAGGAAGCGCAGGACGAAGAATCGACTGGATCTTTGGTCCCTGGCCTTCGAGCGTTCGCATCATGACGTCCCACACAAGGCGGGCATCAGACCGCGGCGGCCAGAAATGGAAGCTCTTGCTTATGAAATCAGGGTTCTTACGCCAGTAGCAGGCTGCGGAAGCCTCACCCCCGAGCACGATAGGCATCATGTCGCGGCCGGATTGCTGTACTGCGTTCACGACACCGTTTTCTGAAGCGGACTGAACGAGAATGCCATTAACCTCAGCAAGATTGGTGGCAAGAAACTTCTGAACCTCAACCTGGGCGACCTGGTCGGTCCATTTGCCAGCTATCGTGCCTACAATTTTGATACCGGGGAATTTATCGAACGCGTTCTTCGCGCCGATGTCGAAGCTGTCCGATGATGCGAAACCGGGGATGCCCGATACCATCAGGACGTTGCCTTTTTCACCGATTTCCTTGGCAAGCCATTCAGCAGCCTTGTAGCCACCGTCGGTGTTATTCTCTGTGGCATTGATTGCGTAGGGTGATGTGACATAGCCCGAGACTGAGAAGACTGGCACGCCTTTCGAATGAGCATACTCTATGGTCTTGTTAAGTGCGGTAATGTTCGAGCAGCAAATGACGATCGCATCAACACCGTCGTCAACCATCTGCCGCATCTGCTGGATTTGGACAGCGTCTTTGAGGTCAGACTGCGTGACGATAAGATCAGAGACTAGGCCTGCTTCCTTATATTTCGGAAGCAATACGTTGGTGAATTCGTCCAGGATGTTCGCGCGCCAGGTATTACCGGCATATGTGGATGCATAACCAATTTTCCACGGCGGTGGACGTTTTGGAACAAAATCCTTGTACACCGTCCCCCCGAGCGGAATGGCGGGATCGATATTCTCGTAAAGCGCCTTTTGGTCCGGCGGCAACGAATCGAGGCCGTCAGCCTTCGCCACGCCGTTCATGTGATAAAGGCTCGACAGCGTAAAAAGCGCTGCAACGATTTTCTTCAGCATTCAGGGCCTCCTCCCCTTGTGGTTCCGCTCAACCGCCGGCCCCTTTGGCCGCCAGCCGCGAAAATCCTGCCAGAATCTGGCAGAGTTCGTGTCGGGACGGCAATCGCCGTCCCGAGGACTGGTTCAGTTGCGCAGACCGGCTTGCTTGAGCAGCGGCATGACACGGTCGTTAAAGAAGGGAAGTTCCTCGTTGTAATCGACCATTGTCAGCAAGGCGCCGTTGACGCCTGTATTGCTGAGATCCACGAGCTTGTCGGCGACTTGTTCTGGATTGCCGACGATCGGGTATCCACCCCAGCCAGCGACGAAGCGTTCCTTGAATTTTTGATACATTTCGGCAGAATGGTTTTGAGATTGCACCTGCAGAACTTCACAGATGTTCTCGCATGCCTCCCAGTCACCCTTCTGGTTGACGTAGTAGTCGTAGTATTCCTTTGCTTCCTTCTCCGTTTCGCGAACGATAACGGGGCAAGCTGTGAATGTGCCAAGATCACGGTTATATTCAGTACGCGCCAGGTCCTTCACCTTTTTGACCCAGGCAGCGCCGGATTCCATGTCTTGCATGAAGCCGAAGTTGAAGTCGCAGAACTTGGCGGTGAAATGCAGTCCCTTGCCCGAGGCGCCGGCGCAGATCAGGAGCGGGCGACCCGCCTTGTTGTAGGGTTTGGGTTCACTGAAGGCGTCTTTGACTTTGAGGAACTCGCCTTCGAAGGTAACGCCATTGCGTTTCCAGAGCGTCTCGACGATATCCATCCATTCGGTGGCGTATTCATAGCGGGTGTCGTGCTCCATCATAGGAACTCCGAACATTTCCATTTCGGGAGTGAACCAGCCGGTAACGAGATTGAGGCCGTATCGACCCTTCGAGATGTGATCGATTGTTGTCGCCATCTTGGTTGCAACAATCGGGTTTAGCGTCGGAATGTGGGTCGTTGAGAAGAACTGGAGCTTCGTGGTGACCGCCGCGAGAGCGGCCGCCCAGGTGAACGTATCCATGTTCACGCCATTGAAGTTTGAAGGACCGCCAAAACCACGCCAGCGTGCAATCGGCACCATGCATTCCCAACCGGCTGCCTCAAGCTTCTTTGCAATCTCGACGTTGTGGTCGAAGGTAGGTTCGAACGTTGTCTCAGCGAGCGTAATCGCGCATGCATTCGAGCAATTCGTGCCAAATACGCCGAGCTTGAGCTTGTTATCATTGAACATTGGGTTTCCGGCAGCGCGGAAATCGTCTTGTGCGGTCACTGTAGTCCCTCCTCGGGCTGGCAACGGATGATGCTCAGCCCACTCAAATGCGTTGAATAACTAGATGCCCATCTCGTCGAAAACTTCCGCTGCCACGCGGAAGCTGTCGATGGCCGCAGGAACACCGCAGTAAATCGAAACCTGGAGGAAAACCTCCCGAATTTCCTCTTTGGTAAGACCGTTGTTGATTGCTCCGCGAACATGCAGTTTCAGCTCATGCGGACGATTGAGGGCCGAAATCATCCCGAGATTGAGGATGCTGCGCTGCTTGCGCTCCAGGCCCGGCCGATTCCAAATCGCGTCCCAGCAGTATTCCGTGACGAGGGTTTGCATCGGCCAATTGAAGTCGGTGGCTTTGCTGACCGACGCATCAACATAGGCCCCCCCCAAGACTTCGCGCCGGGTCTTTAGTCCGCGCTCAAAGCGCTCTGTGACTTCACGTCCATGAATTTCTCTTGCGGGTGCCATATTGCTCACGCTTTTCTCCTTGCCGCCCTTGGGCTTTCGATGAGTGATGTGATTGGTGGTTAAAGCCACCTACTATGCGGCCGATCCACTGATGGACGACGACCTGACGAGTTGACCGTTTTCGTAGAGAAGCGGCGCGATTGACTCGATGAACCGTGCTTCGAGCACTTCTCCGAGCACAACATCATGCGTTCCAACGTGAACGACATCTTTTAGCTTGCAGACAAACGCCGCCTGCGCATCGGACAGGACCGGCATGCCGTCGAGAGACAGCCACTCGCCGTAATGAAAGCGCTCTTCACCCTTCAATTGCCCACTGAACAGCGGCACAAGACCGGCATGTGAAAGATGCAGCATGTTCACGGCGAACTTCCCGGAGATCTTCAAAGGCTGATTCACCGAAGCCGATTGGTTGATGCAGACAAGAACAGTTGGTGGGTCCGCGGTAACCGACTGGACCGCGGTGGCGGCCATGCCATGACGGACCCCGTTGAGTTCGGTCGTGATCAAGCAGATGGTTGATGTGAACCGACGCATAGCTGCCTTAAAAGCCAACTGCGCCTCAGTGCTGGTATCGGCCATATTGTCCTCCCACGGCCAAATTCGATCGAGCTTAGATAAACAGATCAGCAGACAATCTGTCAACCGGATTTTCACAATTGACAGATTGTCTGCTAAAATGTCTTCTAAGGCACCCAAAAATGAGGAGATGGTCGATGGATCTGGATCAAAGGGTTTGTATCGTCACAGGGGGCGGCAGCGGCATTGGTCGTGCGACCGCCGAGCTTTTCGCAAAGAACGGCGCCTATGTGGTTGTTGCTGATGTCAATGAAGACGCCGCGATTCGTGTGGCGAACGAGATCGGCTCGAAGGCTTTCGGTGTTCGCGTCGACGTCTCGTCCGCCAAGGACGCGGAAAGCATGGTTGAGAAGACGACCGCAAAGTGGGGCCGGGTCGACGTGCTCGTCAATAATGCCGGGTTCGGAACGACGGGGAATGTGGTGACCATTCCTGAAGAAACTTGGGACCGGATTATGTCCGTAAACGTCAAAGGGATCTTCCTTTGCTCAAAGTACGTCATTCCTGTTATGCGACGGAACGGCGGAGGTTCGATCATCAATACGACTTCCTACACCGCAACCTCAGCAATCGCGGACAGGACTGCCTACGTAGCATCGAAAGGAGCAATATCTTCGCTGACGCGCGCGATGGCCATGGATCATGCGAAAGAGGGAATTCGTGTCAACGCGGTCGCTCCAGGGACCATCGACTCTCCTTACTTCACGAAAATCTTCGCCGAAGCGAAGGACCCCGCGAAGCTTCGCAGCGATTTCAACGCCCGTGCCGTCATGGATCGGATGGGGACAGCTGAAGAGATTGCTGAAGCAATGCTTTTTCTTGCGTCCGATCGTTCGAGGTTCGCGACCGGTAGCATTCTGACGGTCGATGGCGGCTCCTCGATCGGAAACCACCTGGTCAAGTGAAGGAAAGGGCGGCACTCGTCATGCCCTTACATTTGAGGCAGGAACACCGGGTATAAGGCTCCAGCCTCGTTGATCATTGACGTGTTCGCAACCCGTCAATGACAGCACAGAGCTGTTGGCCTAGGCGCAGCTCTTGTCGGACTTGCGGCACGCTCCAGCAAATATGATAGAGAAGGAGAAGGACTGCCGGCGACAACTAGATCTAACAGCGGAAACTGGATCAAGGACAATTCGCAATTTTTGTCGAATAACCCCACGATGTCGGTCAGATGACGTCATGCGAGTGCCGACCTTCCGGAATAGCCGCATGCTGGTTCCGAATGCCCTCTATCGCAACGCTGTCGGCATAAGTTTAGTCCGGAATACAAGGTGATACGATCGTGTCCCGGGAGGTGGTGTAGGTCGCGGCTGATGGCCGTGCTTTCCCGACATGGGTCGGAGGGGATATCAGCGTGCCACAGCGGGCAGGCTGATTTGGGGATCATCTCATTTGGGCCATGGTCTCAAGTGTCAGATACCTGGCACGCTGGACGGCCCATTCGTCATTCTGTTCGAGCAGCAGTGCGCCGACGAGACGGACGATGGCTTCGTCGTTCGGAAAGATGCCGACGACCTCGGTGCGTCGCTTGATTTCGCCGTTGAGACGCTCAATTGGATTCGTCGAGTGCAGCTTTGCCCGGTGCTCTTTCGGGAAGGTCATGTAGGCGAGCACGTCCTCTTCAGCGTCGTCCATGATGGTGGCAAGCTTCGGCACTTTCGGCCTGATTTGATCGGCGACACTGCGCCATTGTGCGGCTTGCTGCCTCCGGGGTCTCCTGGGCAAAGGCCGTCGCGATGAAGGCGGATACGACCCGCCTGCCGCTCTTTCCAGCATGCGCGAGCACGTTCCTCATGAAGTGAACCCGAACCTTTGCCAAGTGGCATTGAGAACCTTGGAAACGGCAGCCTTGATGCCCTCATGTGCATCAGAGACAACCAACTTCACCCCGCGTAGACCGCGGCGCGTTAGCCTGCGAAGGAATTCCGCCCAGATCGGTTCGGCCTCCGAGGTGCCAACTTCCATACCCGGGACCTCGCGCCGACCGTCGGCGCGGTGCAAAGAAGCTCGGAAAGTAGCTGCCTGTGCGCAGCTTCGGAATGCGAAGCTCGACCGTTCCAGCTCGCGTCTCCCAATCGCGGTCACGGTAGCCATTGCGTTGTGCGAGCCGCATCGAGTTCTTCACACCGAAGTCTGCACCCGTAGCCGAGCCGACCTCCAACTCCATCAGCCGCTCGGCGGCAAAGCCAATCATCTCACGCAATAAATCTGCATCGGCACTCTTCTCAACAAGGGAGCGCACGTTCATCATGTCATTGGTCATCGGTGATCTTTCCGTCAGGTTGGTCTTGAACAACCCGACCCTAGCGGAAAACACTGATGGCCGCCCGCAAAGCCGATCACCCGCTACAGCGCAGCGAGAAGCGCGTGGGCACTCGGCTTTGCTACCTCCCGTCAGCTACACCAGGTGCTGGGACACGATCGGTAGACTGGCCAACGCGGTTGCTTTGTGATCAGCCGTTATCTTCGACGAACCGAATCGCGTCTTGCAAGAAGCTCCGGAAATAGTCAGGATTTTCGCACATCGGAAAGTGCCCAAGCCCCTCCATAACGACATGACGGCTGCCGGGAATGAGGGCCGCTAGCGCTGCTCCGTCTGCAGGCGTCGCAGAGTAGTCATAGGTCCCGGAGAGAAGAACGGTCGGTGTTCGCTTGGCATCAATCTTCGGACCGACGACGGCACCGTCGAACTCGTCGCTGTAGAACGAAAGATCGCCGGGATAAACTCCCGGAGCACCCTGCGAGTAGATCCAACTGGCGCGGCGTCGCTCTTCTTGCGGGCTGAGCGGGCTCATGATTCCGCGGACATAGGCTGAGTTATGAAGCGACCCATGAACGTTGACGTTGTGTTGAAAGGGGTTGCGACGGCCCTTTGACTTCAACGGCGGCTCGACCGCAATTACACCCATTAGACGTTCCGGTCGCTCCGCCGCCAGCACCATGGACATCGCCGCGCCCATAGATCCTCCAACGACGATAGCTCTGTCTCCGACGAGCTGGTCGAGTATCGCCGTGCACCAGGTCAGGTAGAGATCCGTTGTGAGTTGATAGGGCGAGCCGTCCCAAGTTAAAGGAGGCATCGAACGTCCGTGAAACGGCAGATCAACTGAGATCAATCGGTTCGTACGCGCAAACCCAGTGTCGGAGAGTTGCGGTAGAAACTGACGGCCGTCTGCGCCAGCCGTATGGAGGAAAAGGATAGGAGTTCCTGCACCGGCTTCCTCGTAAAAGATATCGTGTTCTACGCCGCCGACCTCTACCCGCTTATAGCGTCCGGTGACCTGTTCAATATTTCGATCGACCTTCGGCGCAACTAGGGGCGGAGACGCTACGACGATCTCGAACAGTCGCTCCAGAGCGGGACGCGCTTGAGCGATTGCTACGGGCGAACCAGATAACGTGAACTCAGGGTTAGCGAGTTGAAAGGCGGTGAACGAATGGTAGGTTGCCGGCGGCGGCACCTGCATAACCTTTTCCCAAGCTCCTTCTGGGGCACTCAGTATGACGTCAGCATTTTCGTCCGCGCCATCCAGTGCGACTATCCCGCCTCCCACAGCAAGTGATGACTTTTCTGGTCCAACTTGCAACGAGATCCGTGTTGTAAGACCTGGGGTCAGTCGCGGTAGCTCCGGATCTTCGATCGCCAGGGTTACGCGTTTAATCAGCTCGGCATGGGCGCCCATACGTCCTCCCTAACAAAATGATGTTGTTGGGAAGCCGCACTTCGTGTGTCTCACCTCCCATAAAAGAGGTAAGCAGATTTTCAGACAATCTGTCAACCTTAGCCGTCACCTGAACTTGGTTTTGTGGAACTACTCGGAGGTTTCGACGGGGTTCTTGCTCAAGTAGTCCAACGCCACCTTAGCCGCGATTTCGATATGGCGCTTGCAAAGTGCGGCTGCCCTGTCGCCATCACGCAACGCAATAGCGGCCGCAATCTCTCTTATCTCGAAAACGCTGTTCTGCAGCCGCCCTGGCTGGGTCATCGATGTCATCCGCAACAATGTGACCCGGTTGTGCAACGACGTGAGCATTTGCTTCACAAACACGTTCTTGCTGCCGGTCATCAAACAATCGTAAAAAGCGGTCTTGGCTTCGATGATCCGCGTTCCGGAACCGCTCTTGGCTGCGGCTTCGAACGCTTCCACGGTCTCGAGGAGAGCAACGATCTCTTCATTCGAACCGTTCTCGGCGAACTCCTGCCCGGCAAAGCTTTCAAGCAGCGCGCGTACACTATAAAGCTGCCTAGCCTCCTCGTAGCTGATAGTGCTGACAACCGGCCCCCGATGCGGATAGCTAGTAATAAGCCCTTCAGCTTCTAACTGGCGTAGCGCCTCGCGAACTGAAGTTCGGCCAACCCCGATGAGTTCGCACAACTCGCGCTCCACCAGCCGCTGCCCGGGCTTGAAACGGCCACTTGAAATAGCCTGCCGGAGCTTATCCTCAACAAGGATTCGAAGGGAGGCGTTTTGACGTGTAATCTGGAGGTCGATCGTTCCCATTCACAACAAACCTTCGATGAAATTTCTAGTGACGCACAGAATCAATATACTGCCGGAGCGTTTCGTAGGACAACCCGATTGTCTGCAAACAGCAAAAAATTTCAATCGGTTTATTGTGGGTCACAGGAGAACTCTAGCGAACTGGAGGTCTGGCGCAAGGGGAGAAAATTTCTGTAGCACCTCAGGGTCATGACCCGGAATGATGAGTCCGTTTGATCCGGCAAGGACGCGGAGCTTTTTGTAACCCTCGATGACCTCTAGGTAATCTGCAAACAGGGGAAACGCGCCGTTATTTTCAAGATAGTGCTGGAAATGAAGCGCGTCGGAAGCGATAACCAGCAAAGCGCCGCCTGTTGCCACCGTAACAACTTGCAAACCTTTCGAGTGACCGCCAACCAGATGCACCCTGCATCCAGGAACAATTTCCCCATCCCCATCATGGAACCGTACCCGTGACTGAAAAACGAGCCGGACCGCGTCGACGACACCTTCTGTAGCAAAAGGCCGACGCATTCGCTCATGGCACATACACCGCCCCGTTCCATACGCCATCTCCCGATCCTGAATGTGAAAAGTGGCGTTAGGAAAGGCCGGGAGGTTTCCGGCGTGATCGTAGTGCAGGTGTGTCACAACGACATCAGTAATATCGCTGGATTTGATGCCAAGGCTGCTCAGTGCTGCCACCGGATGGATCAAGAGGGTCCGCCCTCTGGCCGCGCCCTCTCCGGCTTCGAAACCAGTGTCAACAAGAATTAATCGGTCCTCGAGACGGATCAGCCACACGAAGTAGTCGATTTGTGATGGACGATCATGAATGTCATCCGTCTCTAGTATCAGGTCACTTACTGGTCTTTGCGCGGTGCCGTAATGGATGGCGAGCACTGTCCACTCGTTCAAGAGAATTCTCCCCGCCATCAGTCCATCAAGACTAGGTGTCGATTGATCTCGGCCCTGTCAAGACGGTCGAAAACCTCATTGATCTCATCAAGGGGGCCAGTGCTCGACAGCAATTTGTCCACTGGCAGCTTACCTTTGAGGTAAAGGTCGATATAGCGGGGTATGTCGCGCGATGGCACGCAGGAACCCATATAGCTGCCCTTGATCGTTCTCTCCTCTCCGACCAACGGCAAGGGCGAAACCTCGAAACGGGAATTTGCGCTGGCCAGTCCGGCCGTAGCGGTCATCCCTCCGCGCCGGGTAATCTCATATGCAAGCTCGAATGCCTTTTTGGATCCAGCCATCTCTATCGCGTAGTCTACCCCGCCGCTTGTCGCGCCTTTTACTTGGGCAACAATATCCGGCGAGGTGGCCAAAAAAGTCTTCGTCGCTCCCAGCTCCTTGGCAAGATCCAGCTTCGCTTGGATTAGGTCGATCGCCACGATATCGCTTGCACCGCTCGCAACAGCGCCAAGTATCGCCGAAAGGCCTACGCCGCCGAGCCCGATTACCGCCACACTACGGCCTGGGCGGACCCCACACGTGTTCATCACAGCACCAACGCCGGTCATAACGGCACAGCCGAAGAGAGCAGCTGTCGCCAAATCGATATCTTTGGTCACTTTGACTACCGAGCTCGCCGACACGACAGCATATTCGGAAAACGCAGAAACGCCGCTATGGTGGTTAATTTCGTATCCTCTCAAACGGATGTGCTTGCCGCCGGATAGAAGCGTTCCTGCAGCATTGGCCTGGTAGCCCGGTTCGCAGAGGCTGGCGCGGCCTTCAGCGCAATATGAGCAATGGCCACAAACCGGCAGAAATGACATGACTACATGGTCACCAACCTCAACCTTCTCGACACTCGGTCCGATGGCTGCGACGACGCCAGATGCCTCATGGCCTAGAGCGACTGGAAGCGGGCGCGGTCTGTCCCCATTGATTGCGGACAGGTCAGAGTGACAGACACCGGCAGCCTTGATCTTGACCAACACCTCCATGGGGCCAGGCGGCGTCAGTTCCACAAGCTCAATCTTAAGAGGTTTCGAATTTGAATAGGGCTTCGGCAGACCCGACTCCCTGAGGATTACCGAACGTATCTGCATCTTTGAAATTCCTTATCGATGTGCAAGCAACTGCATTGGAGCGGGGATGTAGCGGAATCCGTCTCCGTTTCGCACCACATGCCCGGCACCTGGCCATGCGAAGTGATAGGACATTACCGCAATGCGATCTGTCGCCAGCATATCAAGCACGCGCGTGCGGGATCTAGCTGACAGCTTCGGGTCCGTGTCGTATCGGAATTCCATCATCGGCCTCTCCATCAACAGGATATGATGATGCGTAAGGTCGCCGAGAAAACAGAGGCGATCGTTTCCCGACTGCAGCATAAAACAATGATGACCGAGCGTGTGGCCGGGGGCCGAAATCGCGTGAACGCCCGGCAAGAACTCCTCGCCGTCTTTGAAAAAGAAGGTCCGATCCTTGTGGGGAAGCAGGTTTCGCCGAGCGTTATCGATTTGAAATTGAAATGAAGAATCGATCGACGACCCGTCCGTCCAGTCCGTGAAGTCTCGCTCACTGATGAAGATGTCGGCGTTCGGGAAATTTAACCTTCCATTGGCATCGCACAGACCGCCGATATGATCGATATGGGCGTGCGACAGAACCACCGCATCGATCTCCGTCGGATCTCGACCTGCCTCTCTCAGGCTGGCTAGGAGTCGACCTGTGGTGGGCCCGAAAGCTTTTGAAGACCCCATCCCGGTATCAAATAGAATTGTTCTTCCATTTATCTCAACAAGCGGCACGTTTTGCTCGAGTACAACTTTGTTCGTTGGCAGGAAATTGTCCTCTAGCATCAGGCTGACCGTGCGTGGCTCTACCCCCAAGAAGTTCAGGCGAGGATCTCCTAGCTCTAACGGCCCGTCGGACAGTACCGTGATTTTTCCATCGCCAAATTCGAACGGATAAAAATACGGAAGCTTGGCCAGGTGATGCATACTAAGAGACACTGATTTTCCTCCCATCAGGTGCTTGGCGACATTTTTGGCAGATTGTATGATAATCTGTCAAATATTTTTGAAGAAAGCCATATCGAGAACGACTGCCTTGCTTTAGGAGCCGGTGTACCGCGTTTTCCGCGGCCTACCGAATGCCGCGCAGTAGGAGCAGAGCATTCGAGAATGCGGCTCGCGGGGCCGCACAACGCATGGTCGTTGACCCAGCGTTGCCCCCTGTTCCGCGAAAAACCGCAGACATTCAGAGATTGACGAGGCTCAAGTTGCGTTGTCTCACAGCGCGCACCGCATCACCGTCCATCAGACAGGTGCATTTTCCCTTATTCGCGCTCATCATCGCGAAGCGGCGTAACGATCTGAAACGAAGCCGGTGGCGGACGCGCGCACCCAAAGAGCGATCAATTCCATCTTCGGCAGGGCCTTGCTGTAAAAGAAGCCTTGCGCCGAACCGCATCCGTTCGCTGCGAGAAATGCTGCCTGCTCGGCGGTCTCAACACCTTCCGCCACCACGTCCTGTCCAAGACATTGTGCAATGGACAGAATCGCTTTGACCAATTCTTCGTTCCTTTTGTCCGAGCTATTTATGAATGACCGATCGATCTTCAGCGTGTCGATCGGGAAGCGGGCTAGATAGTTGAGCGCCGAGTAACCGGTGCCAAAATCATCGATAGCAATCGAAAATCCCATTTGACGCAGCTTAAGAAGCGTCTGCAGGGTCTCGCCCTTCCGATCGAGAAGCAGACTCTCCGTGATTTCGATTTCGATCCATTCCGCGCGGCAACCGGTTTCACCGAGGATTTCAGCGATCTCGTTTACCAACCGTGAGCATTGGAATTGCTTACCCGAAAGGTTGACTGCAATCTTGTGCAGGTGGTGGCAATCGGCGTTCAGCTCCTTCGCCGTCTTGCACGCTTCACGCAGCACCCATCGCCCGAGTTCAACGATCAGCCCGGTATCCTCAGCGACCGGAATGAATCGAACCGGCGGAATCATGCCCATCTCGGGATGAGGCCATCTCAACAACGCTTCCGATCCTATCATAACGCCGCTGTCCAGAAGCACCTTGGGCTGGTAGTGCAGCTCCAATTCTTCGCGCTCGATAGCGCGGCGCAATTCAGATTCCAACTGCATGCGCTCCTCCACGCCAACAGTCAAATCCTTCGAATAAAAGCGAAAACTGTTTCTCCCCGAGCGTTTGGCAAGATACATCGCAGAGTCGGCGTATTTCACCAGATCGTTGACATCTGTGCTGTCGTCGGGCGAGATCGCGATGCCTACACTGCATGACACGTAGACTTCCTTGCTATCCAATAGGAAAGATTCCTTGAATCTCTCGAGGATCGAGCACGCAACCCAATCGAGATCGTCGGTTGTCTGGATTTCCGGCAACAGAATCGCGAACTCGTCGCCGCCGAGACGCGCAACCGTGTCGAGATCGCGGACAGATTTCTTAAGCCGGATAGCGACCTGGCAGAGTAGTTGATCACCCACAGGGTGACCCATCGTATCGTTCACGACTTTGAAATGGTCGATGTCAATCAGCATTACCCCTGTCCGCCGACGTTGAGACGACGCGTCACTGACGACCTGTTGCAATCGCTCGTTAAACAGCAAGCGGTTCGGCAAAGAAGTCACCGGATCGTAAAAGGCCATTTGCCTGATTTTTTCCCGCGAGGCGTTCAGTTCCGTGACATCGCGAGAGACCCCGAGGACTCCTGTAACCTCTCCCCCGGCGCCGAGGACCGCAAGTTTACGTGTTTCGAGAAGAATGGACTGACCGTTCTCCGGGGAAACCACCCAATTCTCGTCGATAAGTATGCCACCGGCTTCGATCGTGGCCTCATCAGATTTTCCGGAAATGTGAGCTCTCTCAGCCCCGAACAATTCAAGGTCCGTTTTTCCAACGACCTCCGCCTCCGATTTCCCGGTCAGCCGCTCAAATGCGTGATTGCACAACAGGTGTACGCCATCCACATTCTTTACCCAAACCATGTCAGGAATGGTTTGCAGCACACTTAGCAATTGCGTCCGCACGGAGTTGATGGCGTCTTCCGCCTGCCTTCGTTCCGTGACATCACGCGAAAATGCCAGGAGCGTGGTGGCGGCGTCAGGATCGGCGCTTGGTCGTCTAGCCACCGACAACTCGAACCATCGGGTCTCGCCGTTTGGCAAGGATACGCTAATGCATCGACCGTAGGCAACTCCTTCACTGCTTGCAGTTCGAAGCGCCTCCATTGCAATAGCCGCTTGATCAGGCGCAAGAACTTGGTCGACCGTCCTACCCAGTAGCATTTCCCGCTGCTGGGCTAGTAGTTCGGGATTTCTGGTCCAGACCTGAAGATATCGCCCATCCTCGTCGACCTCAAACAGAACGTCTGGAATAGCGGTGACGATCCCTTGGGCTAGTTCGAGAGCGTTTTTGAGTTCCTGCTCCGCCAACTTGTGTTCGGTTATGTCGATGATAACGCCAATCAGACCCGCGGGCTCGTCGTCGTGACCTCTGAAAACTGCCTTGTTGCAGACAACATCCAGGATGGCGCCGTTTGCGAGAGCGATCTTACGCTCGGAGACTTGGGCTCCACCCCTTTCAAGAAGGCCTTTCTCTTCAATAGAATAAATTTCCGCCAGTTGCGTTGAACTGAGATCAAAATCTGTATTCCCGATGATCTCGTCGCGCGAGCGACCGAGGAGATCTTCGAAAACCTTGTTGCAACCGACATAGCGACCGCGCAGATCTTTGAAGAAAATTGGGAGGGGCAACACGCCGATCAATGCTTCAAGCAGCGCTCCTCGGTCGGCTGAGGTATCATGATGCAGCGCTTCGTCTCTCCGGCGATTGCGCCTTTTCTGAAAAAAGGAGCGTTGCCAAAGCGGTTGTAAAGTCGAATTCATCGTGAAGCTCCTTACCGAGGGCCAAGACAGGATGCATCATCCATCCGATCAGGAATTCCGGGAACGCCACCCAAATCATTCGAGCAACAAATTGATGCAGATATGTCAGTAAGGCGTCGAACCGCGCGTCGGCCTGAGCCGGATAGTGCGGTCGGAAATGAACTTTGCTTTCACATTCGAAGCAACAACCTTCGCGGCAGCACGTAGATTGATTGGCGCAATGAGTATGTTGTCCCGTTTGGCGAGAGGAGGGCCGGAGGAAGAATGCTACCGCGGAGCAAATATGTTCGTTGGAACCGGATCGCTTGTCTCATGTCTCCTGAGGCGACCCGGGCACTTCCCAATTTGAACTGTCATTCCTTAGCGCAGCCTACCTTGCACGAGAGCCGATCATGAAGGCACCGCATTCCACACAGACCCCGCATGCGATCTTCAATCGGCCGGCTTCCAGGAGAGCGGATCCGCTGGGTTATCGAAATATTTAGCAGCAGCGCTGGCAGACCACCAAGCTGTATTCTTCGGCTCGATCCAATCCTCAGAGTTAGGATCGCAATCAGCTGGCAAATCCGCCATTACATCCTCTATGGTACTGGGAATTGCTGGCCGCAGGATTGTCTGAATTTTGGGGCCCTGTCCCTCAAGAGTTCGCATCATTACGTCCCATACGAAACCCGCCTCAGAGCGCGGCGGCCAGAAATGAAAACTCTTGCTTACGAAGTCGGGGTTCCGTCGCCAGTAACAGGCTGCCGAAGCTTCGCCCCCTAGAACGATTGGGATCATGTCGCGCCCGGACTGGCGCACCGCGTTGATAACACCATTCTCAGCTCCCGACTGAACGATAATACCATCAATTCGACCGGGATTCGCTGCAAGGAATTTTTGCACCTCGGCCTGCGCGACCTTGTCTGTCCATTTCCCGTCGACATGACCTACGATCTTTATCTCGGGATAATACTCCAGAGCCTTCTTTGCGCCGACGTCAAAGCTGTCCGAGGAGGCAAAGCCGGAGATCCCCGAAACGAGAAGCACATTGCCACTTCCTTCGATTTCTTCAGCGAGCCACTTCGCCGCCTCAAACCCGCCTTGCATGTTGTTCTCAGTTGCGTTGACGGCGAACGGCGATGTTACGTAACCAGAGTACGAGAACACAGGCACTCCTTTTGAATACGCATACTCTATCGTAGGATTAAGCGCCGTGAGATTCGAACAGCAGATAATAATTGCATCGACGCCGTCGTCTACCATCTGCCGCATCTGCCTGATCTGGACAGCGTCTTCAAGATTTGACTGGGTGACGATGAACTCGGAGACTAGCCCCGCTTTCTTGAAAGCTGGAACAATCTTGTTTGTGAACTCATCAAGAATACTCGCACGCCAAGAATTGTCAGCATATGTCGATGCGTACCCAATTTTCCACGGCGGTGCTCGCTGTGCCTTAAACGTGCGGAAGACAGATTCACCTGTAGGCAACTTTGGATCGAGCAACTCGTAGGTTTTTCGTTCCTCCCGCGGCAATTCCGTAAGGCCACCGGCGGCCGCTACAGAAGGGATCACCAAGCCGGTGATTAGAATAATGGCTCTTGTAATTTCACGTATGCGCACGGATTTGATACCTCTCGTGTCTCTGAGCATTGCAAAGCAGTTGATCTCTTGAAGGTTGATCGGCTCTAAGTGGGTTTTTTACAGTCAGACGGGCGGCGAAAGGGAGACCAAGCGCCTAAGGCCGGATTTCGCTTCCGTAAGCGGATTTCCCTTCAGTAGAACGCCGCTATCACAGTGGCCATCCGACGCGTGGCAGTCTCGTTCGATGCGCAGCTTACGCCACTAACCTAACCCGACGCGTCGACTTATCTTCGGTCAATTTGAATGAAGCGAGCCGCTCGCTGAGTTCGTTAGTCTGATCCGAGAGAGTCTTTGCCGCGGCATTTGTCTGCTCGGCCATGGCAGCGTTTTGTTGTGTTCCCTGGTCAAGTACATTGACGTTATTGTTGATCTCGGCGAGGGACGCCGCTTGCTCGCGGCTCGAATTGACGATTTGATCAATCCGATCGGAAATCTTCAAGATCGACGCCGTTATGTTGTGTAACGCCTCACCTGCTTTCCCCACGTAATCTGAGCCGATCGCCACCTCCGAAGAGGATTCCGAAATCAGGTGGCGAATCTCGCGGGCTGCAGCTGATGATTTCTGGGCAAGTTCGCGCACTTCCTGGGCTACGACTGCAAAACCCTTTCCGGCATCTCCAGCACGAGCCGCCTCGACACCAGCATTTAGTGCCAAAAGATTCGTCTGGAACGCAATCGTATCGATCAAACCAATGATTTGGCCGATCTTGTGGGACGCGTCTTCTATTCTGCCCATTGCGTTGATCGCATCGGTCACAATGGTTGCCGCACCCTCGGCGTGTTCTTTAACAACAGACACGAAAGCCTGGGTTTCATAGGCATTTTCGGATGATTTTCTGACCGTGACCGTCACCTGTTCGACGGCGGCCGCAGCCTCCTCCAGTGAGGCGGCTTGCAATTCAGTTCGCCGCGACAGATCATCTGAGGCTTTGAAAAGCTCGCTGGTTCCCCATTGAATTTGATTGGTATTCTCGTCGATATGAGACACTGTCTCTCTCAGGATCGAAAGCGAGTGATTGAAATCGCGCCTCAGCGGCTCAAGATTGGGATGGAATTGGCGGTCAATTTCTTGAGAGATGTCGCCACGCGCCAATCGAGATAACGCCTCTCCTAGAATGGTGACGGCAGTTGCGACCTCCTCCTCCATCTGAGCGCGTTCGCGTTCACGATCCATCCGCTCCTGTTCAACGGTTTTCCTATCGGCTTCCGTTCGTGTCTCGATGTCCATCTTCGAGACAGCATTTTCACGGAAAACCTCGAGTGCGCGAGCCATTTCACCTATTTCGTCTCTCCGGTCACGCCCGACAATCTGCGATCGAAGATCGCCCTTTGCAAGCTCTTGCATGCGCTTCGCGATCCGTTCGATCGGGGCGCGAAGCGTCGCCATCAGGCCGGCGCCAGCCGCCAAGGCTACCAAGACGCCGGACACTGTGGCGATAGTTGACAGCAAGCGGGCAAGATTGCTTTCATTGCGAGCATCGTTTTCCTGAGTTGCTGCAAAGGTTACGAGGTTTTTCCAGATCTCCTGGCCGGTTTTGTCCGCCTCAGAATATTGCGCTTGGCGGGCTTCCGCTATCTTGACCAGCTTCTCTGTGTTCTCTTGGATAGAATCCACCTGGGCGAATAGATCTTCCTGCATTTTATCGAAGCCAGATATCGAGCTGGCAACGCCTCCAACTGCAACGGTGTCACGCGCCAATTTTGTAAGTTGCTCAACGAGGCGCTGCTGATTCTCTGCGTTGGCTGTACGGAACAGGTTATTGATTTCGATTTCGATCGAATCGGCGTCCTGCCCGATCGTTGTCGCCGTCGCAACAAGCATTTCGGAATCCGTCAACGCTTTATCCAACGCCCGGATCGCATTTGTTCCTTCAATCATGTGCTGGATCGCATCCACTCGCAGGTTCGTCGCAAAGCTCTGTAGGTCAGAGCCGGCAAGCCGTGTGGAAGGGTCGACAAATTCGGGGTTGGCGATTAGCTTGGCGATAGTCCTCTCAATTTTAGTAACGGCCTGCTCGTCAGCAGTCGAGACTACCCGCTTTACTGTTTTTAGCGACTTTTTGATCACAAGCCCTTGCTGGGCGACAGTCGGAGGCTGCTTCGCTCCGTCCGGCAAGCTCACCAAGTCTTGCGCCATGTGTTGCATAACTGATGCCGTATCGAGTGAGCGGGTAGCCTCCCGGAGCATGGTTTTCCCGGAGTTCTCCTGATTGCGTACTTGTGAGCGCACATCAACCGCAGCCAATTTAAGGGCGCCTCCGACCTCCTTGATCTTGGACAAGTTGGAAACAATGTCGCTGCGAACGGATTCCTCGTCATTATGCAAAGACCACATGCGGCCGATGCTGCCCGAGATAACGGACATTGCCGATACACTGTTTTCGAGCGCACCAGTTTCGCTCCCGCTACCTGCCGCCGCTTCCTGGAGCGACTGCATGGTTGCGCTCTGCCCGTTTAAACTTGTCAGCGCCTCATCTCGGTACTCCGTTGAGCTTTGCGCCAAAAAGCGGTTCATGCTTTCCGCGACACTTCGAAACCCGCTCAAGGTCTGAAGAACCTCATTTGAAAGCCGAAGACGAGACTGAAGCAAGCCAGTTGCTTTTAAGCCGACCCCACCAACTGCCGCCAATATCAGGATCAAGGGTACAAGTACCAATAACACCTTTGCTCTTATGGTAAAGGTGGACAACAGGCGATCGACGAACATACTTACCTCCAAAGGGCTCAAACGGTGCTGGGGCCTCGCTTTTGGAATAGTAATGTTTGAGCCTGAACGAACATGGATAAGAGTTTCACTAAAACAATCGAAACTCTTTTACGTGTTGTTAGGATTTGACCTCTTACCCATTGCGTCTTTCGAGAAACTTAACGGAAGGTTAATACCTGCAGATTTGCCGGATCAGAACGTGGGAGTGGATCTATCTGCACCGAGGATCGATCTCCAGCACGTTCCCTGTCAGCTTTCCGGACAGTTGCGAATTCGCCAGGAATTGCACGGCGTGGATCACTGTTCGAAGCACGTCATTTTCGCTTGAAGACGTAGAGTTCACATCGCTGGCGTGTACAGCATTTATCCTCAGCCCGGAACCGAAATATTGCCTAGCAATTGCGGAGGTAGTAGTGCGCAACGCCGCTTGAAGGACGGCTTCTGCTTCCAGCGAGGTCGTCTCTTCGAACCATGCGACGTCCACTACGGCAAGCTCCGCGCCCTGAAGTCGAGAGCTAAAGGCACCTGTAACTCTGATTAGATTGGATACGGCATCAAGCCCCAGATTCGCGCTGGATAGTGATCCCGTTACAGTTTGGGTTGTTTCATTTCTGCGGAAAACTATGTTCACCAGAACGTCGACCCGTCTCCAGCGCAAATACACCTGGTCAGCCATTGAGTTGACGTAAACGTCTCTGTTCGGGTTGACTTTGACCGGTAAAAAATTGTTTCCCTGGCCTTCAGCCAGGGAGGCGAAGTCGGCGGGATTGGCGTCGCCTACGGCGACCCGATAGCCTTTTTCTATAAATGAGCGCGCCAAACAAAGACCAACAGGATTTGACGCGCCTATCAAGACACAGACTTTTTCCCCAGGAGACATGTTGGCGTCACTGTCACGTTCAACCAATACCTCGGTCGATGGAGTATGACACGCCTTGTGAGTCAGAGACGCTTGTATCACGCGCCGGTCGCCGCTTCCGGCAGATTAAGAAGGTCGACAATTTGTGCATTTTTGGCCAAGTTTAGCACTTATAACTCCCGGTCCGTCGCTGCGTCTCCCGCGAACAAGCAATGCGCGGGCGATATAGTAAAATTTTTGTCCGACAATCTGTCAATTCCTTTTTGCGATTTTCGGCGGACACATGTCGAGACCGGCGTCATTTTGAGGCCTCATGCCCGCAATGCCGTAAGCATCGGTATTCCGACACCCGGTTGAGTTTGATGTGGTCTTTCCTGTTAGTTTTCTCCCGCCGCCACGTTCCGATTTGATCGCGCTTTTCGCGTTCGCGCGGCACAGACAACAGCACGCCTATGGCAGCACAAGCTGTTTGACCATCATCAGGTTTCGTCCTTAAGCTCTTCTTTTGCCCAATCAGATCGCCCGGAGTGCGTACCCGCTAAGAAGAGCCTAAAGTCAACTCAATGCGACGAGGCGCGGCTTACGCATTGATATTTGCCGCGACCGCCTCGCTTAGTAGGCCAAAAGAACTCGTCGACGTCTTTGCGTCTCCGAGTGTTGAGCCTGGAGCGTGCCTCTATTATACGCCATAACCGAAGTATGCTGATGCGCAGGTTAAGAGGACCAGCGTGTGGCGAAATCGTGGGGCCATCCTACAGCACAATCATTTTTCTCCGTGTCGACTCAACGGCCTCCAAGGTCGGTTGGCGTAGGTTCTCTCCCACTCATAGCACTCCCACCCTTCCCGTGACGGGCTGCGATCGAAAGCAGCCCGTCACCCCTCGCCTTGGGAGGCATCTTTAGATTGATTTCCCGTGCGGGAACTCCACTAGAACCGTGGCAGATTTCCCTGATGCTGCCTTGCCTTTGATCAGGAATAGCATTAACGTATATCAGACAATCTGTCAATCTGTTCGGGGGCTTGTGAAAGCCAGTCATCGCAACATTAGAGGCTTCCCAACTGCAGCGCTGAAAAACTAGGAGGCCATCTCGAGCGGGAGAACGTGGATGTCGGTGCTGGTGATGATCCGCCATCACGAAAGCCTAGGGAATGAGAGATTCAACCGGCCTCCACAAAGGTCCGAATCGGTCATGTACGCGATCAAAATCGCTCGCACGCCATCCGGTCTCGAGCTTTGAATGTTTGGAAAACTAGTCCCGGCATGTGCGAGTTGGTGTTCATAGATAGGTTTATATTGGATGACCGAAAGTTTGTTCAGCAAGCCCGATGAAGGGACCTTAGTGAAAGACAGCTTTATCGAGGGCTCCGATCCCGAACGTCTTTTGCCTTTGATATCATCGCCCCTGGCGTCCTCTGACCTTGCTCAACACGACAGTAGATCGCTTAACTCTCGCTGCAGTCGAATTTCCCTTGATGGTTTTGGCGTTGCGGATGCCCATCATGAAGAGGCGTTCTCGGTCATGATAGATTCCCCAGTTGACGTCGTAACGGTCTTCCTGCCGGCGTCCGGGAATGCAGTCTTTCATTGGTCTGGGCAACAGGTAGAGTCGCCGCATGTTGCAAATGCTCCGCTGAATGCCCGACAAGATGGCATAAGATCTCAACTGTCATTGACGATCGATACGCAATCCTTGCGTGACAAGCTTTCTCGCATGCTCGATCGGACGATCAGCGGAAATCTGCAAATTCAGCCGACCCTTGATCTTGCATCGAGCGCGGGAACGCTCATGCGAGAACTAGCCCTGTCTGCCCATCGCGGCCTCAGTGCCGGGGGGGCTCTGCGACAATGCCCGTCGGCCTATAGCTCGCTCCTCGACGCGATAGAGTACCTTTTGATCGAAAGCTGTATGCATCGCTATACCGATGAACTTCGTCGTCCGGCTCCGTCTCCCACGCCTCGCCACGTGAAACGGGCAATGGAGTTTATGGAAGAGCATATGGCTCAACCCATTTCCCTTAACGATATCGCCGCTGCGGCCAAGGTCAGCGTGCGGACTTTGCAGCACGGCTTCCGACAATTTCGCAATACCAGCCCCACAATGCACCTCCGAGACTTGCGTATGTGCGCAGCTCGACAGGAACTGCTGCAAAACGGCGCTAAAATCAGCGTTTCGGAAATAGCGCTTAAGTGGGGCTTCACACACCTCGGCCGTTTTGCTGCAGAGTACAAGAGACGTTACGGCGAACTGCCATCTAAAACAGTGCATATGAGCGATGTTCTGCCGCTTAGGCGATCTATGTGTGCTTCGCAGGCCTCTCCGCCCGAAAGCTGACCCGGAAATAGCCCTTCGCGATGGCGCTGTGGTTCGCAGCGCTCCACCGGGCTATACCATCGCTGCGCCCTTAATTTTTCGGTCTGTCGCCACAGACGGTCAGCAGCCGAGCGTACAGTGCTTCAAGGTGATTGGTGATTTGGATCATTTGCAGCCGCTCTTGCTCCAGGCGCTGCGACTGTGCATCTTCGTGGCTTTCTAAGTGGGTATCTGTCTTAGCCTGTTGCCCGAAATTGATTGCGATAACTTTGGACATCTTCGAACTCTCCTTGAATTTCGTTAATACTCCGCGTCTTGAAGGAAGACAGTCGCGGAAGGTGAAAAAGCAAAAGTCTGCTAGGCAGCTGCGATGCGTCCTGATTGGTGCCAAACCTTTGCTCAAAACTAAGGAAGCATTCCATCCCTTGTTCAAGCGCAGTGATTTCGTAGCTGAAGGTTGGGTCGACGTCGCGCCTAAGTCCGAACCGGTTGGATCCGATCGCCGTTGATCGATAGAATGCCAGAGACCTGATCGACGACCGGGCCGATGATACCATCTGCTACCTCAACGACGACAATGGCGCTGTGGCTAGACCGATGGCATTGGTTATCTCGGCAGCAAGCTCTATCACCGGAATGACAGAACCGGCAGATCCCTGAACCGAGAACATGCGTTAGGGGCAGCGGCGTCGCCTCTGCTAACCCCCGGATTTCCGGGATCAACGTCGTCTTCATGCAGAACTGCTGGCTGCCAGATGGAAACCGATAATATCCTGCGGTGAATTATGACATAATTCATTAAAACTCTTCCCATTCCTTAGTCGCGACAGCGGCTGTAGTACGTCCGCCGAAGGCGCCGGCAAGCTTCTGGGAGAGGGCACGCGCTGGCGAGGCGGCCGGCTTACCGTTCTGGTGGGCAACACGCCGTACAGAAGTCGAACCGTCGAGCCTGAAGCGCGCAATAAGCCGCGCCAGATTGGAAGCCTCATCCGCCAACCGGTTGGTGGCCGCCGTCGATTCTTCCACCATCGCCGCATTCTGCTGGGTTGTCTGATCCATCTGGTTGACCGCAGTGCTGACTTCCGCCAGCCCGGTCGATTGCTCTCGAGCCGCTGTCGAGATCGTATGAACGTGCTCGTTCACCTTGATCACGTGGCCTCGGATTAGACCAAGGGCATCGCCTGTGGCCGTTACCAGCCTGACCCCAGTTTTGACCTCGTCGCCGGACCGGTTGATCAGCGCCTTGATATCCTTGGCGGCAGTGGCGGAGCGCTGTGCCAGTTCACGCACCTCCTGAGCCACAACGGCGAAACCCTTTCCAGCGTCACCCGCACGCGCCGCCTCGACGCCGGCGTTAAGGGCCAAAAGATTGGTCTGGAAGGCGATCTCGTCAATGACGTTAATGATCTGGCCGATTTCATCCGAGGCCTGCTCGATGCGGCCCATGGCGGCGACCGCGTCTTTGACAACCGCGCTCGACTGCTCGGTGCTTCTGCGTGCCTCATCGACCATATGGCTGGCTTCCGTGGCTCTTTCTGTCGAGCTTTTTACCGCCACCGTGATTTCCTCAAGCGCCGAAGAGGTCTCCTCCAGAGCCGCGGCTTGCTGTTCCGTGCGCTTTGAAAGGTCGCCTGAGGCGATGCGCATCTCGCCGGCTCCGCCGTTGATCGTGTCGACGGCGGAGCGAACCTCGCCTAATACGGATCGAAGGGCTGCCATGGTGGCGTTGACATTACTCTTCAGTTCACCAAAGGCTCCCTGAAACTCGCCGCACATGTTTTCCGTCAGATCCCCATCGGCAAGCGCTGAGATAACTCGGCGAGTTTCGGCGATGCCCCGGTCAACAGAGGTGACCAGCTCGTTGACGCTTCCTGCAAAACGGTCGAGAGCCGCATCGCCGTATTTCTTGGTGATGCGATGGGTGAAGTCACCGGCTACGGCGGCTGACACCACCTCGGCAATGCTCGACTGCAAGTCGGCGCTCTTGGCCTGCAACGCGGCCTCCTGCGCGTTCAGATCGCGGGCCTTGATGCTGTTTTTCTTGAATACCTCAACGGCTCTCGACATCTTGCCGATTTCGTCGGCGCGCATTGCGAAAGGAACCTCAGTGTCGAGATTACCATCTGCCAGTACGCCCATCGTGGTAGTCAACCGCGAGATCGGATCGGTAATCTTCCGGATGCAGTAAAGCAGGGCTATAATGCCCGTCGTAGTTGCCAGCGCCATGGCAAGAATGGTGACCAAAACCGTCGATGAAACGGCGCCCATCGTGTTTCCGACGGCCGCAACTCCACCACGCTTGTTAACTGCGACATCCTGGTCAAGGAGCGCTCCACTATCATTATACAGTTTCGTCGTGGCGTCACTCGTTAGAAGAGCAAATGCTTCATCCTTCTTGCCTGCCTGCATTAGTTTAACAATCCGCTCGCCATCCTCCTGATATTGCGTCCACAAAGCGGAGAACGCGTCATAGGCCTGACGCTCCTCGCCGGATGTCACCATCGGCTCATATTCACCACGGGCATTCGCCAGATCCTCCATCTTCTGGCGGAAGGTGGTGATATTATGCGCAAGGCTCGTCGAATCTGATGATTTTGTCACCAGCCTGAACTGCAGGATGCGGTAGTCCCCGGTGATCGTATTGATCCGATTTATCACATCGATCGATGGCAGCCAGTTGCTGGCAACTTCGGATATATTGCTCCTAATGGACAGCAGCTTGACGATACTCACGATGCCCTGGCCCGCCGCGAGAAGAGAGAGTAGAACAAATATCAAAGATAAAGCGAGTCTAATGGACTTGGGCATAAAGGCAAACCTTTTAGGTGAGGTGGACGATCGACTTGTCTACTCAAATCTTCCAATTGCCGTTTCATTCATTCGAACGGCAGATCAATCTTGTGGGTCTGTGACATAGCTGAGAATACCTATTGGTTGCGTTGGTTAATGAAGCCTTTCCTGCCCGTCTCGAATGCAAAAAGACGACGTTTTAAGGATAGTCAGGCGTCCAATGGATCGTCCGCGCTTACAAGGAGGATGCAGCCGGCAAATTTTCATTTGGCGCCGTTCGAAGAGCATCATCGTTTTCAGCAACCGAGTTTCGCCCCGCCACGAGCCCCCTAGAGCAAGTCCTGCGATCGATGAATCGATTGTGATGTGACGGCGTCCATCGAAGCTGATTCAACATCCACAGAGAAGAGGTGGATGATGGGACAAGCACTGAGCGATGATCTTGGAATACGGGTTTTGAAAGCGTCTGCGGCGGGCATGTCGGCTCGACAGGCCGCAGCTCGGTTCGGAGTTGGGATTTCGACGGCGATCCGCTGGATTGCAAGAGCGAAAGAGGGTGAGTTAACTGCTCGGCCACAGGGCTGGAGACGACCTTCGGCAGTGGATGCACACGAGGAATTCGTGTCGCGTTGATCAACGAGCGTAGGGATGTGACGCTCGATGAGATGGTTGAGCGCTTGTCCGTCGAGCGGCAGGTGAAGATCAGCCGCAGCGCACTTGGCGCCTGGCTCCGAGGCCGTGGGTGGACCTTTAAAAAAAGACCGCACACGCACTGGAGCAGGACCGACCGGACGTCCTGAAGCGCCGGCGCGCCTGGTTCGACGGCCAACTGGATCTCGATCCGGAGAAACTGATCTTCATCGACGAAAGTGTGCTGCAGAGGCACGGAAGGAGTTCAGTATGAGCTAACCCCGTAACGTGAAGCTGCGTGAATGATGGAGGATGGCCCTCCGGGATCGGCTTTCAGGAGCGGTTCAAAACCCGCCGAGGCTCTAATCGCAGTCGGATGAAAATTCAGTGGCAGGTCAGCGGGTCTCAAACCAGTCCGAGCTGCTGCGGCAAAGAGCCGTGGTGGTGCGCGTCGGATGAAAAGTTCGGACGAGATCCGAGCAGGTGCGTGTCCGAAAGACGAACGAAAGTGAACCCTCCGAAGACGCGCCGTTATGAATATAAGCGTCGTCGAAACCAGGACTGCTTCGTCATCCTGGGACAAGTCCGCCGGGTGCCTGATGATTGGGCGGGCGGCGACCGGCGTAGAGGGGCGTGAGTTGGACACAGGCTTTCACGCGGAACTGCAGGAACCAGGCTCCTGATGCCAAGGGAGAAGCCCAAGCGGAGAAACCGTAAGGCGAGAGCGGACCGATCCGTATGAGCGTTGAGGGCCCTGTAATGGGGCCGGAGCAAAGGGATCAGGTGGTCGTATTGTTTGGAACAACTGGAAACAGGATGACTTCGATAGGTACGACAGACAAGCCGTTTCGGATTGAGAAGCGGCAAGTGTACGAAGCTTACAAAGCGGTCAAAGCCAACCGTGGTGCAGCCGGGGTGGACGGTGAGACCCTGGAGATGTTTGACAAAGACCTTGCGAGAAATCTCTACAAGATCTGGAATCGGATGTCTTCTGGGGCTTACTTTCCGCCGCCGGTGCGCGCCGTCTCCATTCCAAAGAAGACTGGAGGCGAAAGGGTTTTGGGTGTGCCGACGGTCAGTGATCGGATCGCGCAGATGGTGGTCAAGCAGATGATTGAGCCGGATTTAGAGCCGCTCTTCTTGCCAGACTCCTATGGCTACAGGCCGATGAAGTCGGCGTTGGATGCCGTTGGGGTAACGCGTCAGCGGTGCTGGAAGTACGATTGGGTTCTGGAATTCGACATCAAAGGGCTGTTCGACAATCTTCCGCATGATCTCTTGCTGAAGGCGGTCAAAAAAGACGTCAAATGCAACTGGGCTCTGCTCTACATCGAAAGATGGTTGACCGCGCCTATGGAAAAGAACGGAGAAGTCATTGAGCGGACGCGTGGTACCCCGCAAGGGGGCGTGGTCAGCCCGATCCTATCGAATCTCTTCCTGCATTACGCGTTTGACGTCTGGATGACCCGGACGCATCCGGATCTACCATAAAGGCCTGGCGCCGGCGAAGATCGGCGGCTACGTCAAACCGACACTGAGGGTGCGGCCGCCGACAACTACACCTTGACGCGTCGCTGGTTGACGCGAATGGCTTTCGCTTGACCCTCCACGCTCGCACGTGCAGCATCGTCGGCCTGATCGATTTCAGGACGAACGCGTGCATCGATCGGGTGGTGATCATGCTCCTGCTCAGGACTTTGATACGTTGAAACGACAACGCCACGGTGCAACAGCTCGTTCATGTCGTGTTACCTCTTCGAAGGCTACAAGCTATCTGGGAAAGACTTACCTTGTAGGGCATTGGCGGAAGGATCGACAATCGAAAAGACAGGCAGAAATCTCGTCTGCAAGGCCGGCCCCAGAAGGGGTCGGAAGGGAAGATCCGTAGGACAGCTCCCGCGAAACCTCTAGAAAAGTCCAGCCTTTTGGGACCTCGCAACCGGCGGAGAGGATGTTGCTGTCCTGCCTCTATTCAACAGACCTCTCCCCCTTTAAGTTCAGTCGGCGAGCGACCCTTGGGCGATCGCTATGCGCCGATCCCGCCCATGCAGACGTATTTCATGGATAAGAAGTCATCCATTCCGTACTTTGAGCCCTCTCGGCCGAAGCCGGATTGCTTGACGCCGCCGAATGGCGCTAATTCGGTGGAAATCAGACCCGTGTTCACGCCAACCATGCCGTATTCCAGCGCCTCTGTGACCTTCCAAACGTTCCTGAGGTCGTTGGCGAAAAAGTAGGCTGCCAAGCCGAATTCCGTATCGTTCGCGAGTTCGATGACTTCCTCGACAGTATCGAACTTGAACACCGGAGCTAGAGGCGCGAAGGTTTCCTCACGCGCAACCTTCATATCCTTTGTCGCACCCGAGAGAAGCGTTGGTTGAACGAACGTGCCTCCGCGAGCATCGCGGTCACCACCAACCACGACAGTCGCACCCTTGGTCACAGCGTCATCGATATGACCATAGAGCTTTGCTACCGCTTCATCGTTGATCAACGGGCCGATCGTCGCCCCGCTCTCAAACCCGTCAAGAACCTGCAAGGCACTCACGCGCATTGCCAGCTTCTCGACGAACCTGTCATGGATCCCGCTCTGTACGTAAATACGGTTCGCGCACACGCAGGTCTGACCCGCGTTACGAAACTTAGAAAGCATAGCCCCCTCGACCGCCTGGTCGAGATCTGCATCGTCGAAAACGATAAACGGCGCATTGCCGCCGAGTTCCAAGCTCAGCTTCATGATCTTCTGGGCGCCTTGCGCCATCAAGATACGGCCAACTTCGGTCGAACCGGTGAAGGTCAGTTTCTTGACGACCGGGTTGGAGCAGACCTCCTCGCCAAACATTCTTGCATTATCCGTCGGGAGGACGCTGAACAAGCCATCGGGTATTCCGGCACGCTCCGCGAGGATCGCCAATGCAAGCGCCGATAACGGAGTCTCGGCAGCAGGCTTGAATACGATCGCGCAGCCGGACGCGAGCGCCGGCGCGATCTTGCGGCACACCATCGCCGACGGAAAGTTCCAAGGAGCGATGGCGGCCACAACGCCAACCGGCTGCTTGATGACAAGCAGTCGCTTGTCGGCCTGGTGACCTGGAATGGTGTCACCATAGACACGCTTGGCTTCCTCACCGAACCATTCGATGTAGGAAGCGCCGTAAGCAATCTCGCCACGCGCTTCCGCCAGTGGCTTGCCCATTTCCGATGTCAGAATTACGGCCAGGTCTTCAGCGTTAGCTACCACCTCTTCGTAGAACTTCCGCATGATCAGCGAGCGTTCCTTCGCCGAAACCTTAGCCCACTTCTTCTGTGCAGCCTTTGCAGCATCGATAGAGGCTCGCACTTCAGCAAGGCCAGCGCTAGGCAGAGAGGCAAGGACGTCCATCGTGGAGGGGTTTAGCACGTTGATGCGTGTGCCGTTTACCCCTTCGCTCGACCACTTTCCTCCAACCAGCATCTGCTCGCGAACGAGAGTCTGGTCCTTTAAACGGCCTAGCAGGGTGCTGGAGATTGCCATGGATCTTCCTTTCTATGCATTGATCATATCTGATTTCGAATGTGTGGTGACCGTGCGTATATCGCTACCATCGGAACGATGAGCAGACCGACGACAGCCTGCTGCGCCGGAAAGTTCAGTCCGAGGCCAACTAGAAGCGAGGTCAGTACAGTCAGGACAAGAACACCGAGCACTGTCGCGCCATAGCCGCCCGCCCCACCAAGAAGCGACGTCCCTCCAATCACCACCGCTGCTACGGTGGTGAAAAGATAAGGGTCGCCCACGCCGACGAAGCCACCACCGGAAAACCCTAGTAGCAGCATGCCCGTGATTGCAGACATGGCACCGCTGACGCTATGGATGACGGTCCAGACCTTGAACTCGGAGATCCCGAGGCGGGCGGCCGCCGTCCGGCTTCCGCCGACGGCGTAAATGCTGCGGCCAAACCAGGTGTTGTACATGAACCATCCAAGCGCGATGGCGACGATAGCCCAGATCACGATGACCGGAGGCAGCGACAGGCCGAAAAACTTTCCGTTGAACGCCGAAATGTTCCTCAGCCATTCGGGTACCGGAGCAAACACTGTACCACCAAACGCCGAGCCGAGTGAGGTGTAGATCTGGACCGCACCGACGGCCGCGAAGCCAACTCCGAGCGACATGATCAGCGCTTGCCCTTGGAGACGGAAGCTCAGGGCGCCATTGGCGGCCCCGACAAGCGCACCGAGGAGCATGACAACCAGCATCGCGAGGGGAGCGGGAATACCTGCGACCATAAGGCTGGGAAGGAGGATGTTCGCGCCTCCAATAATATATGGTATCGAAAGATCGAGCGCACCGACCAGAGCGCACAGCGTCTGGCCAATGGAGGCAAGCCCCAGAAACGCTGCGAGAAGAAGGATTGAACGCGCGTTTTGGGATGATACGAAGCCGGGGACCAGCAATGCACCGAGTGCTAAGAGAGAGGCCAGAAGAACAAAGCCAATGACGATGCTCCGATGAGCCTTGAGCGGGTTAGACTTCTGAGCCGATTTGATTTCGGAATTCATAACTGTCGCGACCATTATCTTGCTCCTTACACAACCGCGCGGCGACTGATGACAAAGACGTTCACGAGAAGTGATCCGACGAGGATTAAGCCGAATGCCATCTGGGTAACGAACCCCGAAACCGTGCCGAAGTTGAAGGTGGAGAGGAGATAGGAGATGAGGAACATGTTGATCGCGCCAAGCGTAGATCCAAGTGCTCCACCACGACCACCGGAGAGGCTCGCACCTCCGAGAACCAGGGCCGTAACAGCCTGAAGGGTGTAGGTGCTGCCCTGCGTCGGATCACCAGAGGAGATCAGCGCCGTGTAGCTGAGGGCGGCAAGTCCAGCGAATGCTCCACCAACAACGTGGGCGATGATGCGGACTGCGTCCACTCGAACGCCGCTCGTATACGCCATGCGCTCATCCGCACCCGTCATGCGAAGGTTGCGGTAAAACATAGTCCCCCTGAGAAGGAGCCATAATGCATACGCTGCAACCAGCAACAGCAAAACAGGTGACATGATGTCGGTCCCCGCCCCCCAGCTAAGCATCCAGTCGGGCGCGACTCCACCCGGTCGGGACATCACCATCAGGTTCAACCCGGAGAGGACAAGAAAACCCGACAGCGTAACGATTATCGGAGCGACACGCACATAAATGATAACCAGCGCCTGGAGTAGCTGGAATGCCGCTCCCAGGCCGACTGCCCATACTATCACTGCGATAGGGTTGGTAATTCCGTTACCCACAAGCCAGGTAATAAGGGTAACGTTGATGAACCCCATCAAGGGGCCAACTGAAAGGTCCACTGCTCCACGACCCGCCATGACAATGGGGGTGAGGGCAAGCGCCGTTAGAATCAAGGGCGTGGCGACAAGGATTGCACCTGCGAGGCCGTTGTTCGTGAATAGCCCGTGTCCGCGTAGGGCAACGGCGACCAAAAGGACAATGAAGAGGCCGGCCGGCACGAAGAGGGAACGGTCCTGGGTGATTTGACGGAATGCGATTCCAGACATCATGCAGTCCTTTCCAGATCGAACTCGATGGAGGCGTTTGGCGATTTTCCAAACATTGCGGCCAAGATTGGCTCTTCCGCTATGTCCTCGCCCGCTAGCGACCGGAAAAGCCTTCCAGCAAAGAAGACGTCGACGCGGTCCGCAAAGCCGATGAACTCTTCGATTTCGCTTGATAGATAAATCACGCTGCCACCCTTCTCCGTGAACAGGCGCAGTTCGCGGTAGAGATCGCGCTTCGTTCCGAGGTCGACACCGCGAGCGGGATCGTTAAGGACGATGACGGACGGTTCGTTTGCAAAGGCACGGCCGATCAAAACTTTTTGCTGATTTCCGCCCGACAGTGAGGTGATCTTGTTCGCCGGACTTCCAATCTTAATCCGGAGCCGATCCACCTCGCGTTTGAACATGGGTTTGAGGCCGGCCTTATTGATTATACCAAGAGGACCGAGGTTCTTGCGATAGACGCCGATGGCAAGATTTTCGAAGATGCTCTGCTGAGGGAAGATACCTTCACGCTTGCGGTCGCCGGAAATATACGAGATTCCTGCTTTGGCAGCGTCTTCGAGCGATGCGACCTTTTTCATTCTCTCGGTGCTGGATGACCAGACTTGGACATTACCACCAAAAGGCTGGATGATACCCGCAACGGCGCGTACGAAAGCGTCCTGCCCCTGCCCGTCGAGTCCTGCAACACCGATGATCGCTCCTTTCGGTAGATCGAAATCGAAGGGCGCTGCCGCGCTGTGAGTAACGAGGTCTCTTACCGCTACCACGGCCGGCGCGGCGGCGCCTACTTGCTTTGATTCGTACGCCTTCGCGTCGCTTGCGTTTCGGTCCGCGGGCGTCATCATTGAAAGCAGGTTCTCTTCAGTTATTTCATGCTTCTCGAGCGTACCAATGGTGACGCCGTCGCGAAGGATCGTGGCTCGATCGGCGATGCGGACAAGTTCAGCGATCCGATGCGTTACGATCAGCACGGTCGCACCTTCCCTACGGAGACGATCAATTTCCTCGTGGAGGCGGATCGTGGAATCGAGGTCTAATGCCGCAGACGATTCATCGAGGATGAGGACCTTCGGCCTGCGCAAGACCGCTCGCGCAATAACTATCCATTGCTTGACGCTCAGAGGCAATGCCCCAACGTTCTGATCGAGATCCACGGGCTTGCCGACGAGGCGTTTCAGGATCTCCTCAGCCTCGGTACGCCGACCACTGCCGCCCTGCGAGCGGAAGATGCCGTCGCGCCCGACATACAGGTTTTCCAATACACTGGCCTCGTCGGCCACCAGCACTTCCTGGAAGATCGTTGTCAGCCCGATGCGCTTGGCGTCAGTCGGAGTCGAAATCTCTTCTCCAAGGACCGAAACGCTCCCGGAATCTGGGTGCAACACTCCAGACATGATCTTCGCCATCGTGCTTTTGCCACTTCCATTCTCTCCGACGATGGCGTGCACTTCTCCGGCCCGGGCTTCAAAATCACACTTCTTTAAGGCCTTAGTCTCGCCGAAAGACTTGGCAACATTGATCAACTTGATCGTAGTTTGGTTTTGCATCGGAGATCCTCTAATCCCAACGGCCGCGCGAGGCGGTCCTCCCACAAGAGAAACTTCTGTCCGGTGGCAAGACCCACCGGGCAGAACAGTTTCACTTCGACACAGGCTTCCAGGGATCAGCCGGGCGTTCGAAGTAGTCTGCAGCAATCGCAGCAGGAAACCACCCGTCCGCCTTGGGCTCCACGAAGTCTGTCGAGTTCAAGTCGCAATCTTCTGGTATTGCCGCGCGGACTTCATCGATGGTGTAAGGCAAGACGGGTCGAAGGAAGGACTGAACCTTAGGGCCTTGTCCCTCCAATGTGCGGAGCATGATCTCCCACATCTGTTGCATCTCGCGACGCGGCGGCCAAATATGGAAACTCCTGTCCACAAACTCGGGGTTCTTGCGCCAGTAGCACGCGGCGGAAGCTTCCCCCCCGAGAGTAATCGGGATCATGTCTCGACCTGACTGCAGCATTGCGTTGAGAACGCCGTTCTCTTGGGCCCCCTGCGTGAGGATCCCATCAATCTTCGTCGGGTTCGTCGCAAGAAACTTCTGAACTTCGACCTGGGCCACCTGGTCGGTCCACTTCCCTGCAACTTCACCGACGATCTTTATGTCTGGGTACTTAGCAAGTGCTTCCTTAGCCGCTTTGTCAAAGCTGTCCGAAGAAGCGAAACCGGGAATACCAGAAACGAGAAGGATATTGCCCTTCTTTCCTATTTTTTCCGCCAGCCACGTCGCCATCTCGGCGCCGCCCTGCGCGTGATTGGCCGCGCCATTGATGGCGTATGGCGACGTCACGTAGCCCGAAAATGAGAACACCGGCACACCGGCTTTGTAGGCATATTCGATCGTCTGATTAAGAGCCGTGACGTTCGAGCAGCAGATGATGATTGCATCGACGCCTTCGTCCACCATCTGACGCATCTGCTGGATCTGAACGGCGTCTTTAAGATCCGACTGGGTGACCACGACATCAGACACCAGGCCCGCAGCCTTTGATCGCGGTAAAAGATCGCTCATGACCGCATCGAGAGCTGCGGCTCGCCAGGTGTTGCCAGCGTAGCTGCTTGCATAGCCGATCTTCCACGGAGGAAGCTTTTTGGGCTTGAAGTCTTTGTAGGCGCTCGCCCCCAATGGAATCTGCGGATCTACAGTTTCATAGATCTTCTTTTCTGTAGCCGGTAGCTGATCGACACCATCCGCGTAAGCGGTTGTCGCCAGGGCGCTAACCGAGATCAGCGCCCCAAGTGTGACATTCAGAATGCACCTCATTGAAGTTCTCCTCCCGAGAAAAGGATCAGGCAACCTTAGACCGGGCTGCTGATGACTGCTGGATCTCCTCAAGAATCGGCAACAGATACTTCCGGAACTCGCTATAGTCCTCAGTAACGGGAAAATGTCCGAGCTTTTCCATTGTCCAAAACTTGGAGCCTTTGACCAGGTCTGCAGCAATCTTGGTATCGGCCGGGGACGTGTTTGGATCGTATTCGCCCGTGAGGAAGTATAGCATACATTTCGACGTATCGATTTTGCTGGCTTCTTCTGGCGACACATCGTGGTCGTAGTAGTAGTAATAAAGATCACCCGCGAAGATTCCCGGTCCACCGCAGCTGTATTCCCACTGGATTTCACGGACATTCGCTTCTGGCGAGTACGGTGAGATATTCAGCATCATCGCCGCACCGATGGAGGTGCGATTGACGTTCGGATTGTCGAACTCCCTGCGGATGCCAGCCATACCGACGTCGACGTACTCCGCCGCCGAGCGCAACGCACCTTCGACCGAGATCGTGGCGCGGAAGTTGTCCGGATAGTTCGATGCCAGGTCGATCGCGAGATGGCCGCCCATGGAGCTGCCCAAATAAACGGGGCGGTCTAGGTCGAGCGCTTTTGAGAGTTCGAGCTGGAAGTCCATCATGAACTTCTTGGTCATGTTGTATTCTTTCTCCCACCAGCGAACGCCGTAGGGGGGAAGGGACTTGCCGTGATACGGCAGATCGAACGCGATGACGCGAAAATTTTTCGTCACGTCGGAATCGCAAAGCATATGACGGTATTGGCGACCGTCGGACCCTGCCGTATGACCGACGAGAAGCGGAATCCCCTGGCCCGCTTCTTCGTAATAGACGCGGTACTCGATACCTTCTACGGTGAGATAGAGATAACGGCCGATAATGGGGTCAAACTTGGTCATGCTGCTGCTCCTTCAGAACGGGCATTGCGCATCAGGGTGGTCATGCGGTTGAGAGCAGGCAGATACGCGAAGGTTTCGTTGTTACTGCTAAGGTAGAGGCCATGCTTGATGTTTGATGACTGCAAGCACTGATAAAACGGCAAGGGTTTGTGCTGAAGCAGCGCCTCCCACTGTGAACCGGTCCCGCGTATGACGATAGTGCACTTGTCGTCGTCGTATTCGGCCTCTTCCACCTTTAGCAGCGTACCGTCCTCGAAATGAAGCGCTACACTGCGGGTAGGGAAATCGCATTTTAATATACCGTTAAGATAACGAGTTTCGCGCTTGAACTCGAAATCCTCCCGCACGAATTCTATGAATTTCTTGAGATCTATCGCCATTTTAGGCTCCTCCCTTGTTGATAAGCGCTGAGAACTCCGCGCATGTTGTACATGCCCCCTCACGGGACAGCACATTCTCAAATGCCCATTTCGGTGAATACTTCCTGGGCATGCCTGAAACTGTCGATGCCTGCTGGCACACCAACGTAGATAGCCACCTGAAGGAAGATCTCCTGGATCTCCTGTTTCGTAACACCGTTGTTGATGGCGCCGCGGATGTGGCCTCTGAGCTCGTGCGGTCGGTTTAAAACCGCTATCATTCCAAGGTTGAGGATCGATCGAGCGCGACGGTCGAGGCCAGGTCGGTTCCAGATATTGTCCCAACAATACTCGGTGACGAGTTCCTGCATCGGCCAGGTGAAGTCGGTCGCCTTTCCGAGGGCCGCATCAACGTAAGCGTCCCCCATCACCTGCCGACGAGTAGCAAGTCCGCGCTTGAACTGCTCCGATGGAGCTGTTCGCTCGCCGGCCTTAGACCCCTTATCTTTCCTGTCCAAAGTGGCCATTGGGTTTCGCTCCCTTCATCATATTTGACAGATTATCAGACAATTTTCAACTGTCAGTTTGGCGTAGTTTTTCGCGGTCAGGCCTGATCTTTCACGAACTGCGCAATTTTCGTATGGTCGACATCGGGGCCTAAAGCATGCCGAGCAGCATCCCAGGCATCAGCGGTACCGGCCAATGTCGGCAGATGGAGATTGAGCGCCTTCGACAAGTCCGCTGCAATCCTAATGTCTTTCGCCATAAGCCCCAAAGCAAAACCAGAGCCAAAAGTCTCCGAGAGGATGAACTGCTTCATCTTCACTTCTGTTGCGTTGTTCTTGCCAGACGACGAGTTGAGAATATCGACGATCGTTCTAGGATCGAGACCAAACGTTCGGCCAAGAAGAACGCCTTCGATAGCTGCCAGAACCCCGGCTCCCGATACGAAATTGTTGATGGCTTTCATGGCGTGCCCTGAGCCGATCGGGCCTGTCCTAAAAATCTGGCCGCCCATGGCGCACAGGATGGGATCAGCTTGATCGATATCGTCAGAAGCACCGCCTGCCATGATAGTAAGAGAGCCTTCGACGGCTCGCTTCACTCCGCCTGACACGGGAGCATCGACCAGCCGCAAGCCCTTCTGATGCAAGCGCTCTGCGAGCTCACGAGTATCATTGGGCGCCGATGAGCTCATGTCGATGACAAGCGCGTCAGCACTCAGGGATTGCCAGGCCCCATCCTTGAAGAGCGCGTCTTGAACAATCTTGCCGTTGGGAAGCATGGTAACCGCAACATCGGCGCCATTGAATGCTTCCGCTACCGTCTCTGCCGGAACGCCGCCGACGGCCGCGAACCTTTCCCTAGCCTCGGCCGATAGATCAAAGCCAGTGACTTCGAATTGAGCCGACAACAGATGTTGTGCCATCGGCCCGCCCATTGCGCCGAGACCAATAAAGGCGACGCGCAGATTTTTTCGTGGTGACAACGTCCCGCTCCCGAATGTGAGGCAAGCACAATCAGCTACCTCCGTTAGTGAGGAGTAGTTAACGACCTATCAGACAATCTGTCAATCGGAAAATTCATGCTTGGGCCGGCGCGCCCTCGCTACGACGCCAATTTTGCTGTCGCTTCTTCAATCACCTCACTTAAAATGACCGTGCAAGCAGCACCCATCTTATCGTCCGATGGACACCAGAGAGGTTGTTGCGTTGTCAAAAGCACCGTGCCGGAAGGATTTGATTACACCCGGCCACCTACAGCATCAGACAATCTGTCAATTTTCGGAAAATCTTATGGCATCAGCCTGAGGTGTTGTTGCGCAGGTACTCGAGTGCGACTTTCGCAGCCATATCAATGTGGTGCTTACAAGCGGCCGCAGCCCTGGGTCCGTTGCGATTTTGGATCGCTTCGGCAATCTCTTTGATTTCTGCAATGCTATGTTTGAGGCGCCCCGGTTGTGTCATCGAAGTCATGCGCAGAAGATTGATCCGGTTGTGCAGCGATGTTAGCATTTGCCTGACGAAGACGTTTTTGCTGCCATCCATCAAGCAGTCATAGAAGGCGTTTTTGGCAGCGATGAGCCTGTGTCCCACGCCGCTTTCCGCCGACGCTTCGAATTCTCTAACGGCATCTTGCAAAGTGGCAATATCTTCCGCCGTTCCATTTTCGGCGAACTGCTGACCAGCAAACCCCTCGAGCAGCGCGCGGACGGTGTAGAGCTGAGCGGCCTCCTCATAGGTTATGATACTGACAACTGGACCCTTGTGGGGGAAGCTTGTGATCAATCCCTCTGCCTCAAGCTGCCGAAGCGCTTCACGGACGGACGTGCGACCCACGCCGATCATTTCGCAAAGCTCGCGCTCGACGAGCCTTTGCCCCGGCTTGAACTTGCCCGTCGCAATAGCCTGTCTGAGCCTTTCTTCGACTTGCACTCGAAGAGAGGCATTTTGCCGAGCGACCTGCAGCTCCACATCTACCATGATCAATGTCCTACGTAGCACTAATGAATTTGAGCTAAATATATGGCTGCTTCGCGGGGAACTTTCAATCAGATTGTCTGATGAGCGGTCATTAGCAACTATTCTCGAGGATTGAGCCCGCTGTGTAGAGGTCGGCTTCCCGATCCATGAGGAACCGATCGGTTGGCGCGCCATAAGTGGAAATTCTAGTCCAAATGGCCTAGTTCAATTGGTGTCCTGATGGCCGACAATGTCCGCCCGCCGATTTCTCAAAACCAGCCACGGTTGCGACCCTGATCGACGAGGTGTCCACGGTCACCGACACCACCGCATCTTCCAGGAGCACCCGTTCGACTAAGGGCCGGGTGCAGCTTGGCAATCGGCAAAAGCCGCATCAGCAGACGATAGTGGTTCCGATCGCGCCTCCAGTCCGGAGGCGGCATCGATCTTGAGCGCCTCAAGATCCGCCATCTTTCTTCGCCTGCCAGCCTGGCTCGTACTTGCGCTATCGCTCCCGCAATTCCCATTCTAACCACTTTTCTCTCTGACCATCTCTCTTGAAAAATTGTAACCTTCGTGCTACATATCTAGGGCAATCTGTAGTGCGAAGGTGACAAATTCCGACACCTCACAACCCTCCGGCCGCTGTGCGGCGCGCGCTGCGCAAACTGGGCGCAGACATCCACGACGCACGTCGACGTCGCCGCCTGCCTATGGCGGTAGTAGCCGAACGTGCCTTCACCTCACGCTCAACGCTTCAAAAGATCGAGGCCGGCGACACCAATGTCAGCATCGGCATCTATGCAGGCGTCCTCCAGGCACTCGGCCTGCTAGATGGGCTGAGCCAAGTCGCCGACATCGGTAACGACAGCGTCGGCCAGTCTCTGGCCAATGCAGAGTTGCCCAAGCACGCTCACCCAAGGCGATCACCGGGATCGTCACGCGATGGCTGATTTCGAAGTTCATCTCGACCCTCACGGCCGCACACGTCCCATCTGGCCCGGAGCAATCGCGCCCGTGGTGCCGAAACAATCGTGTTTGAGTATGATCGTGCCTGGCTCGAGGACCCCGGCCGCTTCTCGCTGCAGCCCGCTCTAGCTCTGAGCTGGGGAGAAAAATCGTAAGCATCCGGCGAAGGCCGCTTTCCTGGCCACTTAGTTCTCCGTGACCAATGGAGAAGGCAGGCACAATGCTGTATGCATTGGGTAGGCGAATAATTTTCTTGTCGCGGTAAGGGGTGCGCAATGACCTACAGGACTGGCTCCATTGCCACTGTCTGCCCACGATGCGGCAAACCCGCCCTACAATCCCCAAGCAAGGGGATTTGGTGCGTTCAAATCTGCGCTTTTACCTCGTCCGGCCAGTGCCGGTGAACCTCACGGCCAGACTTCCTGGTCGTGAGAACCTCCAATGTATTCTCCATGGAGAAACTCCCGTTGCTCGTCCATGGTAAGGCGATCACAGATCAATGCGGCGAGGACAACGTGGGAGCGGCACACCGGTTACGCTTGTATTTCAGCATGATATGACCTTTCGATGAGCTCATTAGGAACTGCCGTCTCGACGGTTCGTGCCTTACTTGCGCAGAGCGAAATTTCGCGCCCATGATCCTCTCGGCGTCGATCCGCCGGAAATGGTCGACGATGGGTTGATCGTCATAGACCATGGCCGCGCTCTTGACGCAGCCGAACATCATGGCCTTCAAAGACGCGACCGGGCCCTCGCCCGCAGCCGGCGCTGGAGATAGGAAAACTTGGTTGCTTGCCAAACGCGTCCTGTCGATCTTATAAAAACGCAACGTTAGCCGAAGCGGGATCCATTTGGGATCCACGGCAACCAGCCGCCGGTCTCCCGCTCGAAACAGCAGCACATCGGCGCGCATGTCCGGCGTGAACCGTTTGCCGAACCAGCCAAGATCTTCGAGCACACCATCGAACGATGCCCCGTCGATTGGCGACTGTCTATCCATTCAAGCGGCCAGTGCGGCTGCTCGGCGTCACGCTTTCAACGCTGACGACCTCCGATCGGCAATGCACGACCCCAGTCCCAACTTGATCTCGGGCTCTGACGGCCCATCGCCCCGAAATAGAAAAGCCTGCCGCGGGAGGAGGTGCGGCAGGCTTTCCTAAAAGAACCGAACGGCGACCTGGGAGGAGGAGTGCCGCTGTTCCCACAGACGTCCCTTTGGGAGGAGGAGTGGGCCGTCTAAACTTCGAAGCGTTGCGGGAGGGAGCATCGCTTCGATGAAAATAGCAATACTCGGGCCAGCGCCATGAAGCCAGCGTCTATGTTGCACTGCAGCTATGCACCCGCCGCAACAATCGGCAAGGCATCGAGCATTCCTACCCCTGATTTTGTCGGCGGCTCTGCCGCTGTTACAGAGTGGAACCGCTACAACGTCAAGTTCGATATCGAAAGCCCCAAGAAGGCCGTGACAGTTCGCGGCGGCCCTGCCGTCATGGAAAGTAGCGCCGCTGGAGACGGTGGCCGGCAGCTAAGCTGGATCGGTGCGGTTCGCGACAGTCATTAGGGGACACCCGGTGACAGACAGTATGAAGTGGCAGTCGCTCCCAGAAGCGCAAGATGTTCTGCGGGTATGTTTTCACCGTTAAGACCCGGCTGTACAATCCCGATCCGGTACTCGATGAACTTGCGTCGGGCAGCCTTTCGAAGCGTGGCCAAGTCATTCAGGCTGCCTCGAATGAAACGGGCCCGGCCCTTAAGATGCGATGTTTCTCTCACGGTCAGGTGGTTGATGAGGTTCTTCAAGCTCCATGTCCCCTTCACCCCCTTCTGTGCTTGACCGCAAACGAGGTAAAGATCGTCCGCCCGGCGCCCCATTACTGCCTGCGAGTATTTCAGATGCCAGAGAAGTACGGTGACGGTATCGTCCGTCTCCTCGATCGCCACGACGTCCGCGCTCTCCAAGGTGTCATCGTCATCTCTTCCGGGAGAGTGGGCAGACAATCCTCGCAATGGGCGTTCCGCTGATCGCACCTCCTTTGGTTTTCTGACCACTTTACCGCCCGAAGCGTGACCTCTCGCTTTTGAGGCAAGTGTCCGAGCGTAAAGCGAAGCTATTGAATCTTGTAAAGAATTCGGTTGCGCAGCAGGCGGATTCCCGCTATCTTTTTCGATAGGGCAGTACGCGCTGCCCTGGGGTGTGGAAACCCCTACACGTGGTTGATGCCGGCCGTAACGGCATCACACTCCTTGACCTTCGGTCGAGGAGCCTGTGGCGTATGTCCAGGTTCCTCGGAACTAAAGGCCACAGGACCGTCGTGTACGGTTTCCAACTCCCCGATCAGTGGGTTTAGCGAGTTTTCAGCGGGGGCGCACCGCGTGAAACTCTCCATCGGGGTGTCCACCATGAAGCGCTATGCAGCAGCACAGGTCCGGACTTCGAGGCCTGCGCAAGCCGAACAGTCGAATGTAGCGCGCGAGTTGGTGCATCCAGTTGATCGGCATGTCGGACAGCAAATCCGTATGCGCCGAATGCAGTCGAATGTATCCCTAGGGGATCTCGGCGCCGGCATCGGGGTCAGTTTGCAGCAGGTACAAAAATATGAAAGCGGTAAGAACCGCGTCAGCGCTTCGATGCTCTACGAGCTTGCCAATTGCCTCAAGATCCCTGTTTCGAGGTTTTTCGAAGGTCTTCCAGATCCCGAAACCACTCAGGGCCAGCAAATCATAACAGAGATCGATGAGAAGATTGCCTACATTTCCACGGCGGAGGGACGGCGTCTGATAGACGACGTTTTGCTCCTTTCTCCGCGTGTGCGCAGCCGGGTCGTTGCCCTCGTCAGCTCGATTGTCGATGAAGAGATGGAAGAACAGAAGCCGGTTGGTTCATCTGCTGGTTCTTAGCTCCCTACCGGTCGATTTTCTCCGCTGCTTCCAGCGAAAATTCGACGCGCAATACCGCCTTCTGTGCTCGCGAAAAATCGGCGGCGACGTGTTCTGCCCGCTCTTGCGCGGCGCGCCGGGCGGCTTTGTGTTGCGCAAGCGATAGGCCGGCATCGGCTTCATGGCTGCGCAATACGGATTGTCGCATCAGCGCGTCCTGAAGCTCGGCGGCGGCGATGACACCACTCTCGCGTAATACGTCGACGACAGGATTGCCGGCGGCCCGGCTTGCCGCGATGTCGAGCGCTTCGGAGGCTTTCGTTTCCCGCTCCCGCGCGCTTTCGGCATCCGCCCGCGCCTCGGAGAGGCTGCGGGAAAGATTGTCCGCCCGCAGGCTGCGGATCTGCAGCAACTGCCTGAGAGATTTCAACGCCTTCATATCAGCCGCTCAGGCACCGTTGTTCGTCGTCAGGATTTCCAGCTGGCCGCCCTTGATGACCTTGATGCTGTCGGCTTGCTGCCGGCTCAGCACGTCTTCGACGGCCTTGGTGAAGACGGCGGGCCCGCGCACCAGCACCAAGCCGCTGGCGGGATCTTCACGCAGCGCATCGTCCGGCAGCAGCGGGAACAGCGCGCGAATGGCGTTTTGCTCGGTCTTCCAGCTGCGGCCGCCGCGATCGAGGACAACGGTGGAGACCTCCTGCTTCGGCGCGATGATGATGCGGCTGCCGTCATAGGCGACGAAGAGATTGCTGGCATCGCCAAGCTTGACAAAGGCCTTGGCTCCGCTTTCCCGGACGGACCAATGCTCGACCTTGCCGCTCAGCGTCCCGACTGTCGTGACCGGGATGCCGGACATGAAGGACAGCGTCTGGACGACATCGCCAAGCGGCAGGGAGACGACATCCAGGCGCACCTCCCGCTCGCTGGCGCCGGCCGGTGGAGGAAAGGAGGCCAGCAGTCCGATAGCGGCCATGTAAACAAAACGCGCAAACATCTGAGTTTACCTCACGATCCGGATATCGCCCGACAACTAATGAACGAATGAAGGCAGGGGCTGCGAAATCCAATCTATTAATAATTATCTGATCTACTGTTGCAGATCATCGGTCCGCTGGGAACAGGACGGATATCCATTTCGCGCATTTGTTGTACATATCGCGAATTAATAACTTTTTAACATAAGCTATTGAATTCGATCTTGAATTCTGCAAGGCTCTGGCCGCCAAAACCATGCAAGGAGTTCAAGACATGGCTAGTACTTCGACACTTGATGCGGGCATCGGCTCGGCGATTTCCGCCTTCAAGTCGGCCCAGAACGAAGCGACCGAGCAGAGCCTGAAGGTTGCAACCGAAATCACCAAGATCAACGGCGTCGCAAACGCCATCAAGAAGATCGGCCCAGGCTGATTGAAACAATGGCGAGACGGGTTCGCCCGTCTCGCTTCCCCGCTCTCGAAGACAATAAAAGCCGCTCGACGGACGGTTCGGGAACAAGATGGTTATGGATCTAGATTCCTCTTCGCCGACATTCAGAGGTAACGCCGGCAACGCTGCGTCAGGCAGCGGCGGACCGGTCTTGCGCATCACGCGTGCCGGGCGCAGCTCCGTTCTGCCGTTGACGGCGGAGCGGCAGGTGGTCGGCGGCAGCGCCGATTGCGACCTGATCATCCTCGGCGCCAAACCAGAACCCGCCTTTGCCATCAGTTTGCAGCGCTCCCGCGGCTCCGACACGGTGTCGTTGACCGCGCTGCGGGATGACGTCGTGATCGACGGTCGTTCCATCCCACGCGATCGGACGATGAGCCTTACGAAGAGGCAGACCATCTCCTTCGACGGCACGGCCTGCGAACTCGAAGCTCTCGGCGCCGGGCGCGTGCGGTTCGCGCCACGCCGGATTGCGGCTGCCGGCCTTCTCGGGCTGGCGGCGTTGCTTTTGCTGGCCGGGCTTTACAACAGCGATGCGCCGGCTCACGAAGCCCCGCTCGTCAGGGTTTCCGCCGCGCCGGAACCGGCGCCGTCATCGGCGGCAATTGCTGCCGAAATCCGCCAGGTCATTCGTATGGCTCAGCTTCCCCAAGATCTGAGCATCGTCGCCACCGCCGACGAAATTCGCATCGGCGAAGGATCGCGCCCTCTCGGCCTGCCCGACAAGGCCAAGCTGCGCAGCATCATCGCCTCGATGAGCCGGCGCGGTTCCGTTTCCATCGTCGATCTCACCGCCCTCTCTTCCGGTCTCGACGGCTTCGTCGCCGCCGCCGGCTATACGCCCGTCAGATTCATCATCGGCTCCGACGGCCGCCGCTACGAGGAAGGCGATGTCGTTTCGAGCGGCTGGCGGATCAAGGAGATCGGCAAAGACCAGATGACCGTTTCCCGCGACAATGAGGACGATACGGTCAATTTCGCCCCCGCCGGCAGTGCCGAGCCGAAGCTCGCCGAAATTTCCAGCAGCGAACAAGAATAGGCGATGGCGTCGGAAGCCGGATCATGAAGGTAAGGTCATCCGCCATCGCCATGCTTGCGCAACGCACCGATATGCTGCTTGCGGTGTTTTTCGCCTCCGTCGTGACGATGCTGGTGCTGCCGCTTCCGACAATCGTTCTGGACGTGCTGATCGCTTTCAATCTCTCCTTCGCTTTCGTGGTGCTGATCACCACGACCTATCTGAAGAGCGTGCTTGAAATCTCGACCTTTCCCGCGGTCATTCTGATCGGCACGCTGTTCCGCCTGGCCTTGACGATTTCCTCGACCCGGCTCGTGCTGGCGGACGCCGATGCCGGCGAGATCATCATGGCCTTCGGCGATTTCGTCGTTGCGGGAAATGTCGTCGTCGGGCTGATCATTTTCCTGATCGTGGCGCTGGTGCAGTTCATCGTGGTGACGAAGGGCGCCGAGCGCATCGCCGAGGTCGGCGCCCGTTTCACGCTCGACGCCATGCCGGGCAAGCAGCTCGCCATCGACAGCGACCTGCGTAACGGCCATATCACCACGGAAGCCGCGCAGAAGCGCCGGTCGCGCCTCGAACAGGAGAGCCAGTTCTTCGGGGCGATGGACGGCGCGATGCGCTTCGTCAAGGGCGATGCGGTCGCAGGATTGGTGATCGTCGCCGTCAATCTCATCGGCGGCCTGGCGATCGGTATCTTCCAGAAGGGCCTGAGCTTTGCCGAGGCCGCCCATCTCTATACGCTGCTGTCGATCGGCGACGGTCTGGTGTCGCAGATTCCGTCCATTCTGATGGCAGTCTCGGCCGGTATCGTCGTGACCCGCGTGTCCGATGACGGCAACGGCAGTCTCGGCAGCGATATCGGCCGCGAACTCTTCCGGGAGCCCCGTGCATTGGCGATTGCGGCGGCGCTGACGATCTGCGCGGGCTTCGTGCCGGGATTTCCCACAGGCGTGCTCGGCGCGATCGGCCTGTGTCTGGCGGGCCTTGCCTTCATGGTGCATCGCCGGCGCGCCGGCCCGGCCGCGGCCGGATCGGCGAATGCCGTGGAAGGCGCCAATTCCTATCCGCTCGACAGGACGAAATATGGCGATCCCGTCATCGCCACCGTCGCGGTGGAAACGCTGGCGCGGCTTGAGGCGATGCGGCTCGGCGAAATGCTGGACGGGCGGATCCGCATGGCGGCGCGCGCCGTCGGCGTCTCCGTGACGGTGCCGACGTTCAACGCCGATCCCCGCATGGCCGAGGATCTGATCCATCTTCAGGTCGAAAACGTGCCCGCCGGTCTCGTCAGCTGCGATCCTGAACGGACGGCCGAACAGATTGCCGACGACATCGTGCGCATCGTCCGCCGCCATATCGGCGCCCTGTTCAGCGTCGACGACGCGGCACAATGGCTGGGCAGCCTTGAACCGCGTCTCGGCAAACTGGCGATCGACGTCGCCAGCCAGGTGCCGCTGATGCTGACGGTCGCGGTCGTCAGACGCCTGCTGGATTCCGGCGTGACGCTTTCCCAGCCGCGCGGACTGCTGGAAGTGATGCTGCACGCCGGCACCGATCACGCGCCGGATACTCTGGCCGAAATGGCGCGCGCCGCGCTGGTCAAGCAGATCGCCTTCGGGCTTCTCGACCGGCGCGGATTGCTGCCGGCGCTGGTGCTTCCCGCCGAATGGAACCACTTCATCCGGTCCTATGACGCCGCTGGAGCGACCGAGAAGATCGAAATAGCCGAAAGACTGCGCCTGCTGGCCGAGAAAGCCAGACAGGCTCTCGAGGATGCCAACGAGCGGGGATACGATCCCGTCATCATCGTGCCGGGCGAATGGCGCCTGCTCACCCAGACGCTGATGATCCACCACAACTGCCGCATTCCGGTGCTGGCGGCGGAGGAGATCGACAGGGACATAACGATCGAAACCATCGGAGAGATCGGGCAAATCCGGAACGCTGCCGGCTCCAAACAGAGGCCGGGCTAATAGAGCAAGTGAAGTAGACGAGACCAACTGGGGATGAATGCAATGTGTGGCGTAGATGGACAAAGGCCCATAGACTTCGACAGAACCTCCCGTTTCGACCTTGAGTCCGGTTGCCTTGGCGGCAGCAATAGTGCCGACACGGATTTCACCGCCATCCGAACCCGCAAGGTCTCGCCCTTCGAAGATTTCTCCGGCAACCCGCCGACGCTGACCTCCTATGTGCCGAAGTCGCGGGAAACGTCGGAAAACGGCATGGATTCCGACCCCAAGGATCTGCTGCGCAAGCACATCAACTGGCAATCCGACTCCAAGAAGGTGGATCCATCCGACGAGAAACAGGCCACGACTTTGCAGACCACGACGGAAAAACCCGACCTCTCGAAAGAGGGCAGCGTCATCGTCGTCAACGAGCCGATCGTCGTGGATGGCGGCGTGTTCGACGGCAAGGGGGCGACCTATACGGCCTCTTCCAAGCTCGGCGATGGCGGCCAGTCCGAAACCCAATCGCCGCTGTTCATTCTCAAGAACGGCGCGACGCTCAAGAATGTCAATCTCGGCGAGAATGGCGCCGACGGAATCCACGTCTATGGCGGCGCGACGCTCGAAAACGTCAATTGGCAGAATGTCGGCGAGGATGCGCTGACGGTAAAAAGCGCCGGCGACGTCACTATTATCGGTGGCTCCGCCAAGGGCGCGACCGACAAGATCTTCCAGATCAATGCCGACACGAGGTTCTATCTGAAGGATTTCGTCGCTGACGGCTTTACCACGCTCGTGCGCACCAACGGCGGCAAGCAGATCGACGCCGACGTCACCATCGATGGCGGGGCGTTCTCCCACGGCAGCAACGTCTTCCGCACCGATAGCTCACTTGCCAGCGTGACGTTCCTCTCCGATATCACGCTGGACGATGTGAAGAACTGGACGCGTGTAGGTGACAACCAATCGGGCGTCTGAGACGCCCGACCACCGGAACCGCAAAGCGAAGATCAAGCGGGCGGCTTAGGCTCCCGCTTTTCATCGCCGGCCTGGTCCTTGCCTGCGCGGCGGGCTGCTGCGCATTTCCGCGCCGATTTGCCGGCGCGCCGATTTCAGCTTCGGATCGCCCTGGGTATCCTTGTATTCGCGCCGCGCCTCGGTCTTGGTCATGCGGTGTTCGTGCCTGAACAACGCGCGCGAAATGCGGATATCGAAAAACGCCGCCGCCACCATGATGCCGGCGGCAATGACGAGGATCGAGCCGAGGAGATGGGCTGTCGTGGAGAGCGTGCATGCTTCTCCGCAAAGAGGCGACCAGAAGATGCTGTTGAGGAAATAGAGGATCGCACCGCCGCCGGCGGTGGCGAGCAGGACAAACTTGACGAGCCCCTTGACGAACTCGGCGATGCTCGCGAGCGAAAAAAGCCTCTTGATGCCCTCGAACGGATTGAGCCGGGTGAAATCGAAGCTCATATGTTTGAACGATACGGGAAACCCCTGCCCGTCGAGGATCGACACCAGGATGGTCGCGGCAAGACCCATGGCAAGCGGCAGCCAGATGAGATCGAGCAGCGCCACGCCGGTTTCGCTCAAGCCGACAGTGACGGCGTCGGAGAGGTCGGCCCGCGCGGCGGACTGCAGGCCGCTATCGAAACTGCGGGTGAAATCCTCGAGGATATCAGGCAAGCCCCAGGTGACGTAGACGGCGATGGCAAGAACGGAGATCGCAACCGGGATTTCCTTCGAGCGGGGAACCTGGCCCTCGCGCCGGAGCCGATCGAGCTTCACCCGGCTCGGCGGCAGGGTTTTTTCCTCGGTATCGTCATTTTTGGCCATGGGTCACCTCCAGCATGGCTTTCACCTCGTTGAATCCATCGATCCAGAGATCGTGGAAATAGCTGGAGATGAAGGCCGTGTAGATGACGAGAATGACCACGACCGCGAAGTTCTTGATGGCCGGCAGGCTATCGTTCAGCGGGAATTGTTTCGACGAGCGGCCAACGAAGGCCAGCGACAATTCGAGCGCGCAGGTGACGATCATGAACGGGGCGGCAAGCAATCCGGCCGCTTTGAACAGCCGGCCGAATACACCGAGGATCATGTCGAGCGGATCGTCGGGCATGGCGGGCATGAGCTTGAAGAGCGGCCAGAACTCGAACGACTTGTAGAAAATCGCGACCAGATCGATGATGCCGCCGGCGCTGACGAAAATCACCAGGGCGATCGACATCATCAGCGAGCCGAGCGGCGCGGTTTCCAGCGCGTTGATCTGGTCGAAGAGATTGGCGGCATTGGCGCCGCGATAGACATCGGTCATATCACCCGCCGCCTGGGCCGCCCAGAAGGGAATGCCGAGCCCCATGCCGATGAGCGCCCCGAAGCAAAGTTCCTTCATCGAAAGGGCGGCCAGATCGAACCAGGACGTATCTCCGATAGCCAGCACCGAATAGGCGAAGGCGACGGAGGGCGCCGAAAGGCCGATTGCCAGGCCGAAACGTAAGATACCGACGATGCTGAACAGCGAGAAGATCGGGAAGATCAGCAGGATCCCGAGCGCGCGGGCGGCGCCGAGCATCGCCGCGGCCGGTGCCGCGACCTCGATGCCGACGAGCGGAAGATGATCCGGCCCCATCCGCCCCGCCTCACTGAACCATGGTCGGGAAGTCGTTGAGGATATGAACGGAATGTTCGATCAGCGGCGTTGCCAGCACCCGGCCGAACAGCAGCAGGGTGATGGAGATCACGAAAATCTTGACGATCTGCGCGATGGTCTGCTCCTGGATTTGCGTTGCCGCCTGGAAAATGGCGATGATCAGCCCGAGAAGCGCGGCCAGGCCCAGAATGGGGCCGGCCAAGGCGAAGGTCGCCATGACGGACATGCCGATTTCGGCTGCGACCTGGTCTTCACCCATGACGGCAGGCCTTTCGCGTGGGCGCGGCAGGCGCTCGAACCGGGGCTTTCGTGAAGGCGCGATGCTCACTGCGCATAGGACAGCACCAGACCTTCCAGCAATCGCCGCCAGCCGTCGATCGAGACGAACAGCAGCAGCTTCAGCGGTGTCGACACCACGGTCGGGGACATCATCTGCATGCCGAGCGCCACCAGAATGGCGGAGACGGCGAAGTCGATCATCAGGAAGGGCAGATAGATCAGAAATCCGATTTCAAAGGCCCGCGTCAGTTCCGAAACGAGGAAGCTCGGCGTCAGCACGGTTATGTCGTCGGAGGCAATGGGAGTTGCCGGCGCGTTTGCCCAGATCTTCTGCGACGCCTGCACGAAAAAGTCGCGCACCTCGGCGTCGGAAAATTTCAGCATGAAATCCTTCAGCGGCGCCGCCACTTTGATCATGCCGTCCGCCATGCCACTGACCGTGCCGAAATCGCCGCTATGGGCGAGCAGCAATTGCCAGCTGTTTTGCAGCACCGGGTTCATCACGAAGGCCGAGAGCACGATGGCAATCGCAAAGACCAGGAGATTCGGCGGCGTCTGCTGGATGCCGATCGCATTGCGCACGATCAGCAGGACGACTGAAATCTTGGTGAAGGAGGTTGCGATCACGGCAATGACCGGCAGCATCGAGATCGCCGCCATTGCCGCGAGGCTCTGGGCAAGAGGAAAGCTCTGTTCCATCAGTCGTGCAGCGCCGTGACGCGAACGGCGCTCCACCCATCCACGGAAATGATTTCGCCCCGTCCGATAATGCGACCCTGGGCGATGATATCGACGGCGTCCGACAATGGCCTGTCGAGGTTGAACACATAGCCCTCGCCGATCGTCTCGAGTGTGCGCAGCGGCAACTCCAGCCGTCCGGCATCGAAGACCAGCTTGATCGGGATGCTGTCGACAGGCGATGGACGCGGCTCGCCCTGCAATTCCTGATCGACGGTGTCATTCGTCATGAAATGCCTCATTGGTCCGGTTGGCGTCGACAGGAGCGGCTCGGTGAGGACCGCGCCTTTGTCCGAGCGCATGCAGGTTGCAAGGTAACGTTCACCCGTGATCGCGATCACGGTTTCCGGCGTCCCCCCATCGATGACGATGCCGTCCCCCAATCGCAGGGATTGGATCTCACCGACCGACAGCACGGCATAACCGCGCCGGATGCTAACGGTCGTCGTCAGGGCATTGAGCGTGCGGCGCGGCAGGCGGCTTGCCCAGCCGACGAGGCCGGCAAGGAAGGTTTCATCGAAATGGCCGCTCAAGGGCAGGCTCATGCCGCTCCAGCCGATTTCGAAGCCGAAATTGCCGCTGAAATCCGGCTGCGGCTCTGCACCGATCTGCAGCAGCGACAGGCTGATGCCGATCTTGTTCTCGATTGCCTCGAAGGCCTCGGTGAACTGATGTTCGACCACCGCCGCCTGTTCATGCGGCGACAGTTTTTCCCAGAGGATCAGCGGTTCAAGCCTTTCGGCCAGCAACCGCAATGCTCCGGCCGAAGCAATCAGCATCTGATCCCGCTCGCCGACGCGGCAGAGAAGACCGACCGGATCGGCGATCCGCGCAGCTGCGATATCGGGGGACAGCGGGCGAACGGAAAGCGTCTGCTCCCGGACCAGAACTTGCCAGGCGGCGCGCATCGTCGTGCCGGAACGGGAAAAGAAGCTCTCGGCCATCGATGAGCGGGGCCATGCGGGCGCGGCGATGTTCATCGGACAAGCTCCTCGAGCGCTTCGACGATCGCGCCGAATGGCTGCGGCTTGCGCTGGCCGTCAAACAAGAAGCGCTGGATGAGCCCGTGTTTGGCGACGGCCTCGTCGACGGCGGCATCGCGCCCCTGGCGATATTCGCCGACGCGGATCAGCAGTTCCACTTCGTCATAGAGGGCCAGCAGGGCGCGCAGCCTGTCGGCTGCCTGGCGATGGCTCTCGCTCACCACTGCGCTCATCGTCCGGCTTCGGCTGGCCAGCACATCGATCGCCGGAAAATTGCCCGCCCTGGCAATCTTGTCGGAGAGCACGATATGGCCGTCCAGCAGCGATCTGGTTTCTTCGGCAATCGGATCGTCTTGCTCTTCGCCTTCGACGAGCACCGTATAGAAAGCCGTCATCATGCCGTTTGCGCTGTTGCCGGCGCGCTCGAAGATTTGCGGCAGGACGGCGAATACGGAAGGCGGAAAGCCGCGCCGCACCGGCGGTTCACCGGCGGCAAGCCCGACTTCGCGCAAGGCGCGGGCCATGCGGGTGACGCTGTCGATGACGAGCAGCACGTGTTTTCCCTGCTCGCGAAAATATTCGGCGATCGCCGTTGCCGTCATCACCGCCTTGAACCGCTCCAGCGCCGGGCGATCGGATGTGGCGACAACCAGCGCCACATTCGAGGGGACGCCTTCCGGCATGTTGCCGGCAACGAATTCGCCGACCTCGCGTCCGCGTTCGCCCACCAGGGCGCAGACGATCACATCGGCCTTGTTGTTGGCGACGATCTGGGACACCAGCGTCGACTTGCCGGCGCCAGGCGCGCCGAAAATACCGATGCGCTGGCCCTGGCCGCAGGTCAGCAATCCGTCCAGGGCGGCAATCCCCGAGGTAAACGGCTGGCGGATGGGGCGCCGCGACAGAGGATCGACCGGCTGGCCATAGAGCGGTTGCAGGAAACGCGCGTCCTCGCCGGCGGGGTTGGCGGAGGGACGCAGGATATTGCCGTGTGCGTCGACGATCGCGCCGAGCAGGAAATTGCCGACGGAGACGGCCGGTTCCCGGCCGGTCGGGACGATTTCCGTGCGCTGGGAGATGCCGCGGGTTTCGCCGTGAAGCGAGAGAAGCGCCGTCTCGCCGTCGATGCCGACGACATCGGCAAGGCCGATGCGACCTCGGCCCGGCTCATGCAGTTCACAAAGCTCGCCGATCCTGACCGAGGGGATGAGCGCCCGCACCAGCAGGCCCGAAACACTCTTTACGCGGCCGCTCTGCCGCCGCACGTCCGTTTGTTCGAGTCTCCGCTCCATCCGAAGCAACGCGTCAACCATGGACGAGGGCCTCGATCACGGTGGCGAGCTGGTCTTTCAAGCCGATCTGGCTGCGTCCCGCCGACGTCTCCAGAATGATCTCGCCGGCAGACATCAGCGGATCCGTCGCGATAGTGATGCGGTGATCGATATCCGCAATTGCCCGGGCGATCATGGCGGCATCGTCGGGGGCGACATGCAGGGCGATCTCCTGGGCCTCAGCGGTCTGGGATATGGCGTGGCGGACCAATCGCCTCGTGCGCTCGTCGGCCTCCATCGATCCGAGGATCAATCCGACCGATTTCAGAACCACCGCCTCGACCCAGCTGTCGAGATTGGCAATTTCCTGTTCGGCTTTTCCGAGTGAGGCGGCAAGCCGTGCGGCGGCATCGCGAACGCCCTGTTCGAACCCGTCGCGATAGCCGTTTTGGGCGGCCTGCTCGCTGGCGGCGGCAAGTGTCGCCTGCGATTGGGCGGCGTCGTGGCGGGCAGCCTCCAGAATTTGCGCCGCCTCTCTGATCTGGCCGAAACTCTCCGCCGGAATGATGCGGTCGTGGCGTGCAAATCCGGAGCTCATCGTCCGGCGCCTTCCTGTGTGGAGGCGACCTCGTCGACGGCGGCCGTCGCCAGGGCGAGCGCTGGGCTCTTCAAGAGGGAAGCCGAGCCGTTTTCGGCCATGTCGCGCCAGCCCGCCCACCGCCATGCCGCAGAGATCCGGTATTCGTCTGCCAGAAGCGCCAGCATCGACCAGCCGTCGGCCTCAACGACATGCCTTGCCTGCTCGCTCAACAGATCGAGCGGCGGCGTTGCCGCGGAAAGATTGATGTGGCCGAGAGCGAATGCGACCGCTTCCTCGCCGTAGGCGGCCCTGAGCCTCGCAAGGGTCGGGCGATCGACCGCGGGGCAGAAGGCTGCGAGATGATAGGCGAAGCCCGCCCGGAGCGCGGCCTTTGCGAGTCCGTCCGCGTCCATGGAAATCAGGCGGCGCGCGCCGTCGGCAAATGTGGCGGGGTCGCCATGGGCTTCTGCGATCTCCGTGAAAAGCCGCCGGTGCAGCCGCGACGACAGGGTAGACCCATCGGCAAGGAGCGGCGCGGTCCCATCCCATCGGGCGGCCGTCAGCATATCCGCGGAAAGCAGCGCTGCCTTGCGGATCCTCGCCGCATCCGAGATCGCCTCGCCGTCCGAACGCGGCGTGCGCATGCTCAGCGCTCCTTCCGCTGCGGCAACAGCAGCAGCAGGCATGCCCCGATGGCGAGGATAATTGCGCCGATCATGGCCAGATTGGGGGCCTTGAAAGCCGAGAGAGCGCTTTGCACCATCGAGAATGGCGCTGCGGCGGGTGCCGGCGTCACGGTTGCCGCCGGGGCCGCCGGCGCGCCGACCTCCGACCAGGGGCTGACCACCACCGAAACATCTTCATATGAGAGGTCGCGGATGCTGTTGACCAGAACGGATCGGCTCTTCATGTCGATCTCGTTGAGATTGGCGCCGGGGCGATATTGCAGCACGGCCGCCGCCCTCGCCTTTTCCTTGATGAGCCCGCGGCCGTTTTCCTCCGGCAGCACCACATGGACGCGCGCCGTCGCCACGCCGTCAAGCCCCGAAAGCGTTTCGGCAAGCTGCTGCTCGATGGCGTAGCTCATCCGGGCTTTTTGTTCGTAAGGCGTCACAAGGAAGCCGTTGCCGGGAAAGAGTTCGGCGACATTTCCGAACGACTGACGCGGCAGACCGGCGCCCGCCAGCAACTCGATCGCCCGGGCATGATCGGCTGTTTCAGCGGCGATCGCATAGGTCCCGCCCTTTTCGCTCTTCATGGTGACGGAGATGCCGGCGCGTTCGAGCAGGACCTGAGCATCCAGCGCATCGCGCTGATCGAGTCCCGTCAGCACGTCCTGGCTGCAGGCGGCGAGGAACAGGCAGAGGGCGAGCATGGCGGCCTTCGGAAGGACTTTGCGCGCGGGCGAAGTGATCGGTGATCTCGCAAGGGCCGATGTGATCATGATATTCACTGGCCCTGCGTCAGCCGTTTGGACGACGACATCACCGACTGGGTGAGCGACGACAGCAGCGTCGTGCCGGTCGCGAATTGCTGTGATTTCTCCAGCCGGTCGATCGATGTCGTGATGTCTTCGATCTTCGGGCCGCTGTGATCCTTGTCCGCGGCAAATCGCACCAGCGGCGTCTCCGGCTGGCCGTTCCCGGCCACCGGCATGAAGAATGCCGACAGCCGGTCGAGAATGCTGGAGGGCCTGGTATTGCCTTCCGGTGAATAGGAGGGCGGGACGGCGTCGGACTCAGGCGCGATCTTGCGGCCCTGGATGTTGGGAATGGAGGTGAGTTCGGTTGGCCGAAGGCCGGCGAAATCCGCCGGCTGCAGCCCGATCCGCTCCGCCACGATCTCCGAGGTCTTCAGCACATTGCCTGTCGATACGCCGTCGACGGGCGGCGTAAAGGCGCGGCCGGTAAGTTCTTCTCCACTCATTGCAATTCCTCAACTCGGTACACGTCAACTGCAAACGATGAACGGGAACCTACTCGTCGCTGCCTTCGTCGATCGCCTCCTTGGCGAAATTGAAAAGCGAATTGTTCAGCATCAGGGTGTTGGAAATCATGCCTGGCAGAAACGCGTCCACGGCAGCGGAGAGAATCTCGCTCTCGCTGTTCGGATCGACCTTTTTCGTCGTGCTGCCTGTGGTGTCCTTGGAACCTGTCTTATCAATCGTCAGTTCCACCGAGACAGGGTTTGCAGGCGCCAGGTTCAGGTCGGAATTCACTGCATCTACGGCCATATGAGCACTTCCATCAAGGAGTTATCAAAATGAATGCATGATTTGATATGGATAAAAAAACGGCCGGTCAATTGTTTAAACTTAACCGATGGTTAATTTTCGGAAATTACAATCGGCTTTGACAACTTTCTCGACCTTTATATTAAAATTGAACGTTTTTATCCATAAAGCGCAGCAGATATCCAGATTGCGCATGAAATTCATACTTAAATTTATTGCTATCAAATATTCACAGGCCCGACCGCCTCTACGCCAACCGGGCCTGTGAGTACCCAGATATTTGGTGTTGCGAAAGCGTCCCGGATCAGCCCACCGCCGTACCGCGGCGCTTCTCGATATCGGCGATGATCGCGTCCCAGTTCTCAGGGGTCAGCTCGCGCTGTTCCGGGTCGCGGGGCGCGGGGGCGACGCCGCCCTTGGCGCCGACGCGCTGACCTGTTTTGGCGTAGATGCCGACCGTGTCGTTGACAGTGCGCTTAAGCATGTCGTTCATCATGTCGGTCTGCTTGTGGAAGGCTTTTTCCTGCTTGATGCTCTGGTAGATGGCAAAGCCCGCCCAGGCCGCCCAGGACACCGCGCCGGCGATCGCGAAGGCGAGCGAGAAGCCGCCGGAGACGAGCGCTACCGTTGCGCCCGTGCGCCCGAGGAAGGTGGAATTCACCAGCATATTGGCAACGCCTGCGATGCCCTCGATCGCGCCGACCGTGTCCGCCGCGGTTCCGATACCCATGAAGATGAGATCGACCGGATCGCCCTTGCCACTGGTGAGCCCCTGCAGGAACTGGTAATATTCCACCGGCAGCCAAGCGACGCCGGCAACGGCGCCAACCGTCGTCGCACCATTCTTGAAAAAGGCGGAGAGCACGCTGCGCTGCGCCCGCGCCAGCTCGTCGGAAACGCCGACGAGTGAACTGATCCCATCCAGCAGCGAAAAATTCGAGGCTTTGATCGCCGAGCCGAGCGCACTGCCCATGTGCGCGAGAGCGCCAAGGGCGTGCAGAACCACGATGCCGATGCTGTCCCAGGTCGGGCTCGTCATGTTGAGGCCGGCATAGATGGAGCGGGATGCGGTAAGCACCGACATCACGCCGGAAGAGAGCGCCGCCTTGTATTTGACAGGATCGACCCCTGCCGGCGCCGCCGTCGCGGTCTTGTCGATCAGCTTGGCAAGGTCGGCCTTGATCGTTTCGACGCTGCCGCCCGGTCGCATCGTCGCCCAAAGCGCGGTGAAGATCGTCGTGAAATTGGTCTTGTATTGCGCCATGGCATCGGCATTGCCCTTGAACAGGGTTTCCGCCAGCGCGTCGAGGCTCGGGGCGATGATCTTCTTGATCGCCTCTTCGGCGGTCTTGCCGTCGACGATGATTGGATCGATCACATCCGTGCCGGGCATCAGCGTCTTCATCAGGCCTGACATGGAAAGTCCCATGTCCTTGAGGCTCGATGTCAGATATTCGCTGTCGATATAGGGCAGATCGAGACTTTGGATGGTCTTGCTCCAGCCATTGTCCTTGGTGGCGAACATGCGCTCGGCGATCCAGGCGTCGCCCCCGCTGCCGGCGAAGAAGCGCCCGCCGTCTGAGCCGTTGGCGGCAATGCCCTTGCCGGCCAGCCCGGTGCCGATCATGATTGCCGCCATGACGTCGTTGAACGAATAGCTGGCGAGATTGCTGGAGGGCAGCGGCGAGACGCTCTTGTCCCACTCGGCATTGGCCGGCAACTTCGAGACCAGGCTGGCGCCCATGACGAGCCCTTCCAGCGCGGTCTGCACCGCATGGCGGTAGCCCAAGACCTCCTTGCCGCCGGGTGCGCTCAGGCGCGACGTCAGGCGCTCCAGATTGCCGGCGAGATCGCCGATGCCGATTTCTCCGGCGCCTACCTTGTCGAGCAGCGGACCGAGAAGCGCCTTGACGTCGGCCTTGAACTGATCGCGCACCTCGGGGCTGTCTGACCCGTAAAACTGGTTGGCCATCGCCTGGATGGTCGGGTTGAACAGGTGGGTGATATTGTTGGGCACGGTGCTGCCGAATTCGGAAGCGGCAACCTTTTTCAAACCGTCGAGGTCGATCTTGAGATCGGGGAACAGGCTCCCGCCGAGCCCGAGCGACTGGTCGAAATCCACAACCGGCAGGATGGAGCCGAGCCCCTTCAGTTCCCGCTCGGTCTTGTTGCCGGCCAGTCCCATGCGGATCAGGCCATCGAGCGCCGTCGTCGGATCGGAGATCGTCGGCAGCACGTTCTTGTCGAAGAATTCGGCATAGGTCTTGTCGGCAATCGCCGAGCGCTGCTTTACGAAATCGTCGGGAAGCACCATGGAATAGAAGCCGAGGGCGGCATTATATTCCTTGAGAATGGTGGTGACGTCCTTGCCGGATTTGAGACCGTCATTCAGCAGGCCGCCATTGACGATGTCGCGCTCAAAGGCATCCTCGACCTTCGTACGCAGGTCCTTCATCTTCTCGTCACGCGTTATCGTGTCGTTGATGATCTCGGAAGCGTCCTTGTTCGTATCGGCCGGCGCCACGCGATAACCGGAGAAGATCAGCTTGAAGGCCTTCAGCGCCTTCTCCGTCATCAGCGAGTTGACGTCGGGGTCCGAGCCCAGGATGGCGATTGACTTGTCGAGATCCTTCAGGATCTCCTGGTCGTTGTAGATGCCGCGCTGGTTGTCGCCGAGGCTGTCCTTGTATTGGCCGAAGGTCGCCTTGGTCTGAAGCAGATCGAGATACATGATCAGTTTCTGCTCGGCAGTGTAATTGTGAGGGTTTTTGACGACGTCGATGCTCTCGAAGGATTTGTCCTTGTCCTTCAGCCCTTCCATGAAGCCCTGATTGATCTCGCTCATGAAATCGGAATTGAACAGGAGATCGATGACCGGCTGGATCGGCGCGGTAGGGCGGGACGTGCCATTCGACGTGGCGGCCAGCGAAACGAACTTCGGACTGCTCGTCTGCGCCGATATAGAGGAGAAAATCGTCAGGGCTGCCGTCGTGGTCCCGTCAGAGGCAAAAGGCGATGCCTTCTTGACCGTGGTGCTCGTGGTTTTGCCCTGGCTCGTGGAATTTTCGGACTTCGGATCGGAATTGGCGTTTAGCCGGAGAAATGAAACCGTATCGATATCCGAAGATGCTGGTGCGATCGATGACATGCGTTCCCTTTGATTTTCTTTTTCCGCTTTTCGCGGATGACGTCGTTTACCTTACGTTAGGCATAAGATCGACCTTTGCGTGATAATTCAAGCCCGATCGCGACATCGCGGTTGCATAAAATGCAGCGGCCTCGCGCCTGGAGATCAAAAATCACATTTTTACCGAGGGGTCGCAGGGTATTTCCCAGGCTGTGGCGGTCATCGTTGCCGCCCCTCTGCCTCTACCAGATGAATGACGGGTCTGGCCAAAATTCGAGATGCACGGACTCGCCGGTGTAGCGTTCAAGCTTCTCGTTCAGCTGCTTTTCCATTTTGTCGAGCTTCTTCACGCCATTGGCCATATCCCACAGACCAAGCGCCAGCCCGACGGCCGAGGCAACGAGGCCGGTGACCAGTCCGGCCGCGGCAAGGCCGGTTTTGGCGGCGCTGCTGAAGATGGTCACGACTTCCGGCGCCACCGTTCCGAGTCCGGAAAAGGCACGGGACATGGCATTGGTCAGATAAAGCATCGCCTCGGAGAAACCGATCAGCGCGTTGCCGGTACCGGCAATGCCGCCGATTATTTCGAGCGCGCCCTTGGCGCGGTCGCCGGCCTTCATCGACCGCGACGCCGAATAGAAGCCGAGGCCGGCCATGGCGAGGCCGCCGGCCGCGCCGAGGATCTTGCCTGCCGCTTCCATCGTCTTCGGCGAGAAGTTCATCGAGATCCCCTTGCCCCAGCTGCCAGGCTGATTGCCGAAGGCGCTGAACGGTTTGCCGGCAACGTCGAGGTTCTTGCCGAGACCTTCCATCGTCATGCCGACGATCTGCGTCGCCGAGCCGACCGCGGCGGCGATATCGGCCGGCGTCCACTTGCCGCCGACGCCGAGGCCGCGCGCCACCAGCACGCTCGACATCGTCAGCATCTGCACGGCGTGCACCAGACCGGCCTTGTACACCTCGGCATCGATGCCGGCAGGTGTCCGGGTCTGGCGCGGCAGATCGAGCGAATCCTTGAAGGAGGCGAGCGCATCGTCGAGCTTCATACCGCCGCGCACCATCCGCAGAACGCCGTCGACGTCGCGCGCTATATCCTGCGCCAGGTTCTGTTTCAGCGTTTCGCCGCCATCGGCCGGGCCGTTTTTGCTGATGAAATCCCCGGCGAACGTAGTTGCCAACTGGCTGATGGCGTCATTCGTCGCCCCGGGCTCGAAGGTGTCATCCGGCCCCGACAGCAGCGGCTCGAGATCGACACCCTGGCCGTCGCCGATATAATGTTCCTTGACGATATTGGCGAAGGTGACGTTCGCGGCGTCGAGATGCGCATCGATATAATCCTGGGGCAGGAGATCGACGAGGGTGTTGAGTTCGGAATAATAATCCTTCAGGGCATCTTCGAAGCTCTTGCCGGCGCTCAGCGCCCGGTCGATCGCCTTGCCGCCGCCGATGTCGATCAGATAGGCGTCCTCGATGTTGGTGAGCAGATCGGAATTCTCCGGTCGCTGCAGATATTCCTTCATGCCGCTCGCGAAGATATCCGAGAGATGCTGCTGCGTCGCCGGATCGGCCGTCAGCTTTTCGATCCGCGCATCGAGGTCCTTGCCGACGCGCTCGCCATCGGGCACGCTGTCGCCATACTGGTTCATATAGCCATTGAACTGCTGTTTGATCTCGATGAGATCGTAGAGCAGCGTCGCCTTCTGTTCCGGCGTCAGCTGGTCGAGGTGGTCCATGTTGTCGGGCGCGACGAAATCCCGGTTCACGTCCTTCACGGCGTCGCCGAGAATGCCGTATTTGAGTTCGTCGAGCTTCTTCAGCGTCGGCTCATAGGCGGTCGACGGAGCGTAGCCGCGCAGCACCTTGCTTTCCAGGATGTCGTTCTCGTCGATCGGGCGCTCCACGACCGGCTCGATGGCATCCGAGCCCGACATGACAAGGTCCATCTTCTTGAGGCTGGATGTCAGATAGTCGCTGTCGATATAGGGCAGATCGAGACTTTGGATGGTCTTGCTCCAGCCATTGTCCTTGGTGGCGAACATGCGCTCGGCGATCCAGGCGTCGCCGCCGCTGCCGGCGAAGAAGCGCCCGCCGTCTGAGCCGTTGGCGGCAATGCCCTTGCCGGCCAGCCCGGTGCCGATCATGATCGCCGCCATGACGTCGTTGAACGAATAGCTGGCGAGATTGTTGGAGGGCAGCGGCGAGACGCTCTTGTCCCACTCGGCATTGGCCGGCAACTTCGAGACCAGGCTGGCGCCCATGACGAGCCCTTCGAGCGCGGTCTGCACCGCGTGGCGGTAACCCCAGACTTCCTTGCCGCCGGGAGCCGCCAACTGCGACGTCAGGCGCTCCAGAAGGCCGCCAAGATCAGCCTGACTGACCTCTCCGGCACCGACCTTGTCGAGCAGCGGACCGAGAAGCGCCTTGACGTCGGCCTTGAACTGATCGCGCACCTCGGGGCTGTCTCCCCCGTAAAGCTGGTTGGCCATCGCCTGGATGGTCGGGTTGAACAGGTGGGTGATATTGTTGGGCACGGTGCTGCCGAATTCGGAAGCGGCAACCTTCTTCAAGCCGTCCAGGTCGATCTTGAGATCGTTGCCCGGGTCGGTTTCGGGCGTGCTCACCTTTGCATCGACCAGGATCGCGGTGGCGCCGCTTTTGCTCTGGGTAAACCCGACGAAGCCCCGCGCAGCGGAGATGTCGAGTGCCTGCCCGTTACCGCTCGGCGCGATCTTTCGTATTTCGCCGGCGTCGATGGTTTTTGTCGATGCAGAACGGCCAGTCACGTCTTTCTGGCCGAGGTCCACGACCAGGGTTTCGACCTCTTTCGATCCGCTGCCAACACGTTCCAACATGATTTCGTCACTCCTGATCGACGGCCGCACCCTGAACGGAGGCCCGGAAAGCCTCGTTAGGTCAGAAGTTTTTCAGTGATATGACAAATGGGTGCTATCGGAGCGGCAAAATTGAACCATTGACCCCCACATAGCGCTTCCAAATTATACCGCAGTACAAATGCTGGTGACACCGCAGTCGCCAAGGTGCGGCGCAATAGAGCACGGTCCCGTAGGGAATGCGCTCACGAGACAGATCGAAGTCGGTCCTCGGGCTCGGTTTTCAGACTGCATTGTCCGGCAAATCGGTATAAGCCGTCCTCTCGAACAAATCAGGAGACAACATGGAAACCGTGGAAATCAGCAGCCGCAGCGACTTCGGCCTTTGGGCAATTGAGCGGGCGCGGGAAATCGTAACGTCCGAGGGAACTGCTTTTGCGATGGCCGCTCGCGATATGGACGACGAGGCGCTTGCAAACGCTGCAGCCGCGCTAGGCAAGGCCATCAGCGATGCGATGGTGGAAGTGTTTGACGGCCTGATAGATGAATCGTGATTGTGAAGAGACAGCGGGTCACTGACCGATAAAAATTGGTCAGCACCGTCCGGGCTCGCCGTCTTCCCCTCTCATTGCAAACTGTCAGAAACTTGCATATATTTCTGACAAGAGAAATGCCATGCAAAAGCTGACATCGCAAATCATGGGACATGCTGAACGACTGCCGGAAGGATCCGCGCTTTCGGCAAAGAGCTTTTTGCATCTCGGAAATCGAGCCGCCCTGGATCGGGCTCTGTCGCGCCTGGCCGAGCGTGGCGAGCTCGTCCGGGCGGGCCGTGGTATCTATATGCGGCCCGTCAAAAGTCGCTTTGGCAGTCGGCCGCCGACGGTCGAACAGGCCGTAGAGGCGGTGGCGCAGCAGCGCGGTGAGGTCATCGTCTCGAATGGCGCCGCCGCGGCAAATGCCCTGGGCCTGACCTCCCAGGTCCCGGTCCGCTCCGTCTACCTGACATCCGGCCGTAGCCGGACGATGACCCTTGGACAGCAGACGGTCGAGCTCAAGCACGTGCCGCGCTGGCAATTGGCCTTGGCAGCCTGCTGGCGTGGCGGTCCGCGCACTTGCATGGCTTGGGCCGGAGAGGGTCGATGAAGCACTGTCGCGGATCAAGCGAAAGCTGCCGCCAGACGCGTTCGGCGAGCTGGTGGCGGCGGCTCCGCAGTTTCCGACCTGGCTTGCAAGAAGCGTAGGAAAGGCTGCGCATCGCTGATCTGTTTCTGACCTTGTCAAAGGATAACCGACGCGAAGCCTTGGCGGTGGCGGCCGACCGCACCGGACGGCCCATTCATCTCCTCGAAAAGGATGTCTGGGTCGTCTGGACGCTGCAGACGCTCTTTTCGTCCAAGCTCGGTGAGCATCTCGTCTTCAAGGGCGGCACTTCGCTTTCGAAAGCCTACGGTGTCATCAAAAGGTTCTCCGAGGATGTCGACCTGACCTACGATATCCGCGCCCTGGCGCCGGACTTGGTTGGCGGCAATGACGAAGCACTGCCGAAACCCGCAGCGAGGAGAAACACTGGACCAGCGAGGTGCGAAAGCGGCTTCCGGTCTGGGTGGCGGGCTCGGTGGAGCCGGTTATGGCGCGTTGCGCGTTCAATCTCTTCCGGCGGCAATCCGCCTCGAGGACGATACGCTCTACCTCGACTATGAAGCGGTGAGCAGCGGATCCGGCTATGTCGCCCCGAGCGTCATGCTCGAATTCGGAGCGCGGTCGACCGGCGAGCCGGCCAGTATCCGCGATATCGACTGTGACGCGTCGGGCCAGGTTGATGGTGTCGAATTTCCGAAAGCGAGTCCCCGCGTCATGCACGCGGAGCGGACGTTCTGGGAGAAAGCGACCGCCATCCATGTCTTCTGCCTGCAGGAGCGCCTTCGCGGCGATCGTTTTGCCCGCCACTGGCATGATGTCGTCCGGCTGGACGATGCTGGTTTCGCCGACAAAGCATCCGCGGATCGGCAACTCGCCAATGCCGTGGCGAAACACAAATCCATGTTTTTTGCGGAAAAGGCGGCCGACCGCTCGCCCATCGACTACGCCGCAGCCGTCAACGGCAATCTGGTTCTGACGCCATCCGGAGAAGGTGTGCGTGCGCTCGGCGAGGATTACGCGCGCATGGTCGACGACGGCCTGCTGCTCGGCGATTCCGAGCCGTTCGAGCACCTGATCGAGCGATGCACGCAAATTCAGGCGCATGCCAACAAAAGCGACGCGTCAAAATAAGCAATTGCCGGCCCACAGCCGCACCTGCCCATTACTGTGAGTGCCCTGTCACCGACGCGGTTTGGCTTCGCGCCAATTATTAGGCGTTTGCTCGTGGCAGGCACCCTTGATGTGATGAGAGTGAAGCTCGGACCCGGTTATTCCGGCTCCGGCCTCGGCGAGGATGTGGCCAAATACCGCACGGGTGCGGGTTCGTTTGAGGAAAGTTGCGCCACGTAAAATGAAGATCCGGTGTGTTTGTAGTGAACGCATTCTAATTCCCAATTTCAATCTCGCCGGAAGCCCGAGCAAGCTCAAAATCGCTGACGCGAGAATCGACGCGGATGTTCCACTTGCCGCAACGGCACGTTCTCGCGCCAAGTGCCGTCCTCCCACTGGCGCGCCGCACGCTTGATTGGCTCTATTCCCGCAGGGGGGTCGACAAGACGAAGGTCACTTCCTTGGCGTCCAGCGGATCGACGTCGCCTTTCATCAGGAAGGCCGCAATCTCGACAGGGCCAGCCCGGGCGTGACGATGATTTTTGCCATCGCCTTGTCTGAATGAAGATGTGTCGAAGCCGGCTGTGCTGCCGCAGCGATAGGCGCGCGGTGGCGGCGTGAATCGCCAAGTTGCCGCAACGGCCAGCACGAGGAACTCGACCAACGTCTCGGCGGCGAGATAGCGGAAGGTGCATTCCGGTAAACCACGGCGATCGAAACTTAAATCCGTCGCAATCTTCTCGACACTCACGTAGCATGAGCCTCGCGAACAAACGCCGCCACGCCACTATGGCAATTTCACTTCTCCTCCTCGGGATGAAATGGGACCATTCCTGAGGCGCTCTATTCCATCTCGAATACGGAGGATCCGGCATGCCTACGGTGTTGTTCAGACACGACCTCGCTTAACGATGTACTGAAGAGTGCAGTCTACACGAAGCATGTTGCAGGCAGTGCTATGAAGTGTTCGCGGAAGATGGTTCGAGGTCTCGTCGGACGCTCTGTCGCGGCGAGCGCGGGACGTGTCTGATGCCCTCGATTTCAGTGAAGAACCATATTTCACGTGTTGCCCACCTGCCGACAACTTCCACCATCGCAAAAATGTACGTCCGCCTACCGAAGCTGAACGCTAACGATCCCCAAATGAGCTCAAAGATCACCTGTCGGCGGCAGCGGCGGAATTGGACTGATGAGGTGAGGGCACAGATTCTTGCCCACAACGTTCTTCAACTCGGCCCAATCCGGCGATATGTTCCCTCATCCTGGTTTCAGGCATGCCTTCAAGGCCCTGTCGGCTCGACACTTGGATTTTACAGGCGCCTGGCTGCTGGCCGACTGCCGCGCCCATTCCGTGATGATAAAAGTATTGTGCCGTGTTGGGTTCTTCACAAATATGTCCAGCACCCGACGTAGTTCTCTGCTCGGAAGCGGTTGAGGTCTGCGCCTTGACGCCGAAGATGGCCCTCTACAAGTTGGGTGACAATGTCCCGAGAGTTCTGCTCGCATTGGTTAGACGGGCAGGCTGGCTCTTTTATGCGTAGCGGCGATCTCGATGAGATTCAGCGTCAATCAGGATGAGACTCGCGCCGGGGTGTGACGGAGTGAGGGCGTAGCCCGATCGTAGTCATACCCCGGCGTGGCGCAGATTTTCGGCGTCTCATGATCGCGGTCGGTCCGGTACATTTGCGGTTTTCTGGATTGGAGAACCAGTTTGTGCCGGGTCGCCATTTAACCGATCATCAGATGAGACTCTTCATGAAGTACCGACAAACGCATTCCGTAGAGGTCGCCGCGTCAAAAGCGTCGATCAGCCGAGCCACGGCATACCGCCTCGACAAGGAGGTACAACTGCCTTCTCAGAGCAAAGCGCCGCGCGGACGCCGCCGCCCTGATCCCTTAGAGCTGATATTCGAGACCGAAGTCGTCCCGCTCCTGAAGGCCGCACCCGGTATCCGTGCCGTCGCTGTCTACAACGAGATGCTGCGCCGACATCCAGAACTCTCTGAAGGTATCCGCCGCACGCTTGAACGACGCATTCGGTCGTGGCGTGCTGTCCATGGCGAAGCGCAGGGGGTCATCTTCCGCCAAACGCACGAGCCAGGCCGGTTGGGCCTTTCGGATTTTACCGACGCCAGCGGTCTTGGTGTGACCATCGCCGGCCAGCCGCTTGATCACCTGTTCTATCACTTCCGGCTTGTCTGGTCGGGCTTCGAACATGCCCATGTCATTCTCGGCGGCGAAAGCTTTGTCGCGCTGGCTGAAGGGCTTCAAAATGCCCTGTGGTCCGTGGGAGGTACGCCGCTTTATCATCGAAGCGACAGCCTGTCGGCGGCATTCCGCAACCTCGACGCCGATGCCAAGGTCGATCTCACCCACCGATACGATCAGCTTTGCTCCCATTATCGAATGACGCCGACGCGCAACAACAAAGGCGTCGCGCATGAGTACGGCTCTATCGAAAGCTCCCATGGCCATCTCAAGAACTCTGTTCATGACGCCCTGCTGATGCGGGGGGCCAAGGAATTCGACGACCTCAGTTCTTACCGCGCCTTTGTCGATGACATCGTCAGCCGTCGCAACGCTGCCCATGGCAAGCGCATTGATGCTGAGCGATCCCATCTGCAGGCGCTGCCCGAGCGCCGGACCACGGACTTCGAAGAGATTGTCGTTACGGTGTCCCGGACGGGCGGCTTCACCTTGCGCAAGATCTTCTACACCGTGCCATCCCGCCTGATCGGCCACAGGTTAAGAGTTCGCCTGTTCGACGATCGGGTGGATGTCTTTGTCGGCGGTACGCATCTGATGACGTTGCGCCGAGGACGCGGCCATCCCGACGGCCGACACGACCAGGTCGTCAACTACCACCACGTCATCCATTCCCTGCGCAAAAAGCCGATGGCGCTCCGCGGCCTCGTTTATCGCGACAAGCTCTTCCCGCGTCAGGAATATCGCAAGGCCTTCGAAGCCCTCATCGAGCATCTTCCCGACAAGCAGGCTTGCAAGATCACCGTCGAACTCCTGGCGCTCGCGCATGACCGTGGTTGCGAACGCGAACTTGCCGAAGAATTGGCCAGGATACTCGATGCTGGTGACTTACCCAATCTGGCTACCATGCGAGCGCTCTTCGGTCCGGATCCAGCCAAGCTGCCGACCGTTCATGTGCAACTCGCATCGCTCAACGGTTATGAGGCCCTGATCGGGACGGGAGAAGCGGCATGAAGAACGCCCACGTTATCGATGAAGCACGCCTCGGCATCATGCTCAACGAGCTCCGGCTGCCGACGATCAAAATGCTGTGGCCACGATTTGCCGAAGAGGCGGACCGGGAAGGATGGCCGGCAGCTCGCTTCCTGTCGGCTATTGCCGAGCACGAGCTGGCAGAGCGTGCCAATCGCAGGATTGAACGGCATCTCGCCGAAGCGCACCTGCCGCCCGGAAAGACCTTAGACAGCTTCGCCTTTGACGCCGGACCCATGATCTCGAAGGCGCAGGTCATGGCAATCACCGCCGGCGACAGCTGGCTTGCCAAGGGAGCTAACATCCTCATGTTCGGTCCGCCCGGCGGAGGAAAGAGCCATCTTGCTGCTGCCATCGGCCTTGCGCTGATCGAGAACGGATGGCGGGTCCTGTTCACCCGGACCACCGATCTTGTGCAGAAGCTTCAGGTCGCCCGAAGGGAACTGCAGCTTGAGTCTGCCATCGACAAACTCAACAAGTACGACTTGCTCATCCTCGATGACCTCGCCTACGTCACCAAGGACCAGGCGGAAACAAGCGTGCTATTCGAGCTGATCTCGGCACGATACGAGCACCGGTCGATCCTGATCACCGCCAACCAGCCGTTCGGAGAGTGGAACCGGGTCTTTCCCGACCCTGCCATGACACTCGCAGCAGTCGACCGGCTCGTGCACCATGCCACGATCTTCGAGATGAACGTCGAAAGCTATCGCCGCAGAACTGCGCTTGAGGAAAAACGCCAGCGCGGCCGACCGGCCTCGTTTGCGACAATCAGGACATCAACGCTGTCTGTCGCGGAGCGGCAATCAGAAAACGACGAAGACTTGTCAGCGGCAATCAGCATGATAATTTGATCCCGACCGCGACCTAAGAATCTCATCCAGATTGTCGCAAGCGTCTCATCCTGATTGCCGCGCTATACTTTTAGCTATTTTGCATCGATGGGCAGGCTCAAGGTTCTCTTGGAAGTCAGCATTTAGCTGCCTCACCATGGCGTTGAATAGGCTGAGTCGACCAAAGTGCTGCGCCCATTACAGAAGATTGCGATGAGGCATCAGCGTCCTTCAGCAATCTTGCCAAAGAATGCAGGCTTGCGAGATCGACGTGCGGGACCGCCAGGCTGCGCCAACAACCACTCATTGATCGGTCGAACATCCACGATGGGACCTCAAGAAGTCGACCAGAAGAAGAACCAGAAAGGCTGCAGCGGAAATATGCTTCCCTTTGGACACCGCCTCATGCACGTGAACGGGTTGCCCGGACCAGGGATGCGATACAAAAGCTCGCGAACCTCGGTCCCGTGGGTGTTCTGTCGTCGTGTTGTACAACCATTTCCGGCCGCACTCATCGCTCGGATACCAGACCCCGGCCGAGGCTCTAATCGCCGCCGGATGAAAATTCAGTGGCAGGTCACTTCTTCCATCCCTTGGTGTCCACCTATTTTGGTGGACACCTCATGCCAAAGCTCACTCAATTGCAGAAGGTGCGGGGAAAATCGCGCTTACGATCGTTCAGAAAACATTGCCTGTTTTTGGAGGCGCAGGCGGTGTTTCGCCATGCCATTAACCAAGTACCGGTTTTGAGGCATTCTCTCACTCAACTCACCCAGCTTCACCGCCAAAACCGCATACGTTGGAACTCAACCACTGCCCAATGTGGTCATTGATTTGCGGCCCATTCAGAGCGCCAAGACAGCGCCCTTTTGCGTGACAGTTAAACTCAAACGGATGTCGGTGGCCGAGAACCCAGCCATCACTGCAAATTCCCCCGCCTCTATCCGCCAACGCCGCTCGGTCGTGTCGAAGAAGGCAAATGTTCGGGCGTCAAGTATGAAACGCAACCTTCGTTTCTCACCGGGTTCCAGGGCAATTTTCGAGAAGGCTTTCAGCTCTTTAACCGGTCTGGGTATAGATGCTTCAACATCGCCGACATAGATTTGCACCACTGCCGAACCTGGCCGCTCGCTGATGTTGGTCAATTCCAGTGTCACTGTCACCGCGCCGGCAGCGTCTGGTAGCCCTACCGTCAGGTCCGACATCGCAAAGCTTGAATAACCGAGACCATGACCGAACGGGAACAGCGGCTTAATGCCGTGGCGGTCGTAGTGCCGATAACCGACGAACACACCTTCGTCATATCGCACATGGCCGTCCTTACCTGGATAGACCGCGTCATCCTCAGTATGTGTGGGGTTGTCAGCCCAGCGCACGGGGAAGGTCTGTGCCAGTCGGCCCGAGGGCTCGGCCTTGCCGAGGAGCACATCGGCGATCGCGTTGCCAGCCTCCTGTCCGGGATACCAGCATTGCAGTACTGCACGAGCACCGGAAAGCCAGGGCATTTCCACCGGTCCACCGGTTTGTAGTACGACGATCGTGTTCGGATTGGCCGCAATTACCGCCTCAACAAGCTGGTTCTGCAGACCGGGAAGTGCAATACCGCGAAGATCGGAGCCCTCGGTATCCCAGTCGCCCGTTCTGCCCACGAAGACTACCGCATGATCAGCCTTTGCCGCGACGGCTGCTGCCTCGGCAATCTCCGCTTCGGCCGAAAATCTGCCTATTCCTACCCGAATTGCGGCGATATAGAGGTTGACGTGGTCGTGCCGGGCGTACTCGGCGACGACCTCGTATGTACGGCCGGCTTCGAGCGTGATTTCACCCACGACCTCTTCGCAGCCTTCTTCAAAGAATGTGGTACCACGTATCCAGGAAGCCCAAGCGTCCACCACAAGTCTGCCGTCCACATAGACCCGGCCAAGCCCGGCCGAGGTTAGTCCGACGCGATAGACGCCGGCTTCCGAGGCTGTGAAGATGGTGCGCATTCTAGCCGAAAAGCGAAGGGGATCGACAAAGCCCTCGGCCACGGGGGGCAACCATACACCAAGGCTCGACGGTTCCTCGACGACCTTCACCGGTTCGCCAGCTAGCTCCCTTCCTTGGAAAAACTCGAAGGTTGTGGGGTTTTCGATTAGCGGCTGAAACCGATAATTGTTGCAACCCTGAGCGTAGCACAGATTCTCCTCACCCAGCGCGTCCACCAGCCCCTGCCACGGACTGATGACATAGTGAGGGTTCAACTGCGCCGAGCCGCCTCCCATCACCTGCGCGACCTTGGCATTGGGTCCAATGATGGCGACCATACCTTGCTGAGCCAATGGCAGGATCCCGTCATTCTGTAGCAGAACTGCGCTTTCCGCTCCCGCGCGCCTGATCAATGCCCTATGTTTCGGTTGATCAATGGCGTACTCCTTAAACTCGCGATGATCGTTGATAGCGCCGGTGCGTTCCATCAAAGTCAGGATATTGCGCACACAGGCGCGGATCGTCTCGACACTAACCTCGCCGCCTTCGACCGCAGCCAGTAGCTTGGAGCCGCGATCGCGAGTCGGGCCCGGCATCTCCAGATCCAGCCCGGCATTCACGGTGGGTGCGGTCGAACGCGAGCCGAACCAGTCCGACATCACCACGCCGTTAAAACCCCAGTCACCGCGCAGAACCTCGTTCAACAGCCAATGGCTTTCCGCCGTGTAAGTACCGTTTAGCTTGTTATACGAAGACATCACGGCCCAGACCTTTGCCCGCTTCACCGCCGTCTCAAAGGGTATCAGGTAGACTTCGCGCAGCGTGCGTTCATCGATATCTGAAGAGATGGTTGTACGTTCAATCTCGGACTCGTTGCCGACGAAATGTTTTATCGTGGCACCGACTTTCGTGGACTGCAGACCTTCGATATAGCCGACTGCAAGTTCCGCCGTCAGGATCGGATCCTCAGAGAAGCACTCAAAGTTGCGGCCGTTTGTGACGCTACGCTGGATGTTAACGGTGGGGGCTAACGAGACGTGGGCACCTTTTGAAAGAACCTCGTCACCTAGGGCACTGCCGATTTCCTTGGCTAGATCCGGGTTCCAACTCGCTCCGATGGCGATGCCCACCGGGAAAGCCGCTGCAGTCACACCTCCTACAAAAGACCCCGCCCCGCGGGCGCCGTTGGGGCCGTCGGTCAAGCGCAATCTCCCTATCCCTAGGCGGTCGATGGGCGGTAAAGACCAGAACGTATCGCCGGAAAGTAGCGAGACCTGCTCCGCCAAGGTCATATTATCGAGCAATGCTTTCTTATCAATCATCTTCTCTGCTTCTTGAATCTCAATACTTACCTGTCCCAGATCAACATCTCGAGATGCATATCGGGGAAGCTGGTGATCTCGGCGCCATGGAGCCGTCCATCCATAAAAAGGACGCCCGTTTGTTCATCAAGGCGTCGCGTCCCGCCGTCGCGAGGACGACGACATGTTCGAAGCCTTCACATAGCCGAGATGCGGTCACCGCTTTCCATTGAAAACAAGGAACATCGCGGCAATCGATTTCAGCAGTGAAAGTTGTGCCGGCTGCGGCAGCGCCGGTTCTGTTACGGAGTTATTCCTCCGCAAGTTTGTGAGACAGTTTGAACCTTAGCAAGCTTTATCAGACAATCTGTTGACAGACAACCTCGGTCGCGCAGCTTTCGTGTCGTCATTGATGATTCGATGCTTCCCTCGGAGGCGGATCCCGATTGATGAAGTTTCTTCACCGCCTATGGACAAGGATCGACCACAATGGACAGGCTGTTGTCCCGTTTCCGGCTACAGAGTAATCATTTTCGTACTGTCTTTCATAATCAGCATTTGCGCGGTGGGGTTTTCGGGGCACTACGCCGCGGGTCTCCTACAAGGCCGCCTGGAGACCTCGAGCGAGGTGATGCAGGCGCTCTCGGGTTTTCGTGACGTCTCCGCCTCGTCCGTCTGCATCGCCCTCACGCCGTGCTTGAATCCTCCCTACATATGCAGGCATTCCCGGTTGATATCGATCCAGATTGTCTGAGAGCTACCAGTATTCGTTGATCCTGCCGTTATAGCTTTGCCTGCTCGTCTGCACAAATTTAGATATCGAGAGATCAAAAACGGGCGCCTGGAGGAGAGCCGTGGCAGTACCGCATTCGTACCGGCTGGTCGTGTCAGACAGCCGAAGACTTGCGGATTCTCTACCATCATGGATGGCCTCGGCTCAGAGAGGGATCGGAGGCTGTCACGTATTTTTTTCCGCTTTCGGCATGTTAAAGGATGCCAGGCGATCTTGCTGCCAATTATTTTTCTGGCTGCGAGCGACCGCTTTCTGCCGGCACTCAAATTCCCCTGGTGAAGCAGGGCTATCGCATATGAGCGATGATAGAGATCGTGCCGGTTTCGCCGCCCTTGCGCTCCGTGTCGCAGATCAGCATGAGCGCGTAATCGGGATGCTGCAGTTCGCAGTCTTCGATCGAGGTGCCGCCACGAAACTTCGTGAGCGTAACGACCGACGAGAAGATCAGCAGCCGTTCATTCGCAAGCAGCCGTCTCTGCCCAAGCCGGACGAACCCGTTCATGACGGCAGGCCGGATCAAGGCAGCCGGAAGGCTTTCCGCGCAGTGCTCGCAGATCGGCACCAGTTGGCCGCTCCTCAAAGCAAACACGCTGTGGAATCGATCGACGATGAAGCGCTCGATGTTCTCCGTCCGACCACCAAGCGACCCGATGAAGGCAAAGGTGCCAAGCTGTGCCCAGGGCTCCTTCAGCACATCGCTCTCGATGGAGAGGTCGGCACCACTCATCAGGCTCGAGGGTCCGACGACGATACCAGCCGACCGGGTCTGGGCGCCGCAACCGGGGCAATCCACGGAGACCGGGACCCTGTACCATTCCTTCGTCAGTAGGGATCGATTGCTGGTCAGGCGAGCACCCAGTTGCTGGTTGGTAGCCGATAGATGTCGGCGCGGAACCGAGGGCGAACGCGCATCGGGAATCCCACTCGGCGGGCCACCTTTCAGTGATACACTTACACTATCGTATAATTTTTTATCAACAAGATGCGGGCAGTTCTACGCCAAAAAGCCGGCGTTTGGAGTAAGCGATGTTCTCGCCCACCTCATTCCCATTTTGCATATGGTCTCAGCACTGGACCTGCGCGTTTATCTTGCTCGCCGCGCGTCTGAATGCGTGCAGCAAAAATGAATGAAGCATGTCGTAGTCTGCTTCCTCATAACATCCATCGCGCGGTTCTTGTTTAAACTCCAGTTCGAACTGGACCGAATGGTGAATCCTCAAGCGTTTCCGGAGGATATCACTGCTGAACTCACCGAGAGAATCGTAATATTGACCGTTGTGCTCGACGACGAGGTGATACCAGGTCCGGTCCGACCGGTAGCCTTTGCGACAGGCCACAGCGAGATTTGTTTCCACGCCATTTTCAGCCAAAACATCATGGAGCGCTGCAGCGAATGGGGCGCAGGTCTCGGTTTGAGCTGCCTTGCGCTCAATCCCGATCTTGGCCGTCTTTATAAGCTGCAAAATGTCCATTGGCCCCAGGTCTGGGCTGCAAGTTCCGGCTCAAATATCCATCATGAAGCGGGGATGCAATGTGAGCACTGTTTCCTAACCGGTAGCAAAGAGGACTGTTGGACAGCGAAAGAAGAATGAGTTAGCAACGGTCAGGGCGTCCGCGCGGAGAAGCAGGCGCAGCAGGCAGGCGAAAGCCCCGGTCGACAGCCTCGCAAGAGGAGTAAGCCGATCCCCAGCCAAGGTAGCGCTTGGCACGCCCTAACGATTGTCGGTGTGCGATTGCAAAGATTTCAGGCGCTCCGCTTCGGCTATCGCGGCTGCTTTGGTTTTGAAGGGGCCGATATCATGCTCTTCAGTGTCGGGCAGCCATTCCGCGAGGAACCACCACCCGCCTGGGCGGTAGCTGACACTGCTTCTCACCGAGCCAACGCCCTTGGCGAAGAACCAGCCAGTGTCGATTCCATCCTCTTTCCACGAGATGCTTTGATCTGTCACGGCACACTCCAAGCTCGTTCTTTTGTCGGGGATATTTTATCGGCTCGATATGACCTCGGCAATAAATTCGTCGTCAGCAATGCCATAGCGCCTCGGTCGCGGTGGTTGCCGAAACGGCCTATCAAGGAAGCCACTTCAGGGAGGTGACCAGGAGCGAATTTCCTCAATTTTGCGGTGGCCATTGTTGGGCGGCGTGCAGCACACGCAGGATACGCACCGTGTAGGGATCTTCCGTGTATACAACGATGTAGTTTGCCCGCACGATCATTTCCCGCGTACCTTCGACACGACCGGACCGGTAAAGTCGGGGGTGCTCCGGCAGCTTTGCGGCTTTGGTCTCGATATCATCTTTCAACCTTTGCGCGGCGTCGGGATTGTCGTCAGAGATGTAGTCGATAATCGCCAGTAGATCGGCTCGAGCTGTTTCCAACCATTCAAGCTCGGGCACGGCGCTTCCTGTCGATCAATGCTTGTGCCTCGTCCATGACCTGTCGATGCGGCACGCTTGGTCGAGTATCGGCCAGAGCCTCGCGCACCTTGGCACGGAACCATTCGTCGTGGGCTTCCGGGTCGGTCGTCAGGCCGGCCGGTAAGCCGCCCTCCTTGGCGACGCGGGTCAGGAAGATCCGCACGGCATCCGAGACGGACAATCCGAAATTGGCGAGCGTTTCGGTGGCGTCGGCCTTGAGCTTGTCGTCTACTCGAATGTGCAGCATGGATGTGTGTGCGGCCATCGCAGTTTCTCCTGATCTCAATGTTTACGCAATTATGTATCTCAATTGAGATATATTCAAGGGTCTTTCTATCCCTGCCTTCGTTCCAGTGGGGTGGCGCCGCAACGACATCGTCGCCGATCCGGCGTATCGCTCGTTGCTCTTATCACGCAAACACGTAGACGCTGATTCACCCATTCGCCGATATCACGTTTGAGAAAATGAGCCGAGCGCCTGGTCGCCGGTAACCCCATATGCCGGACCGCATAAATCGGCATTTGCACACGCACCGATTCACATCTTCACTCATTGTCGCATTCGCCGATTGGCTCGCCCGCGCCATAACCTATTCGTTCATCCACCAAGTCACGGAAGCGCTGATCCGCTCATTCCCCCTTTCGCCAAAGAGGCCAAGCGCTTAATCGGCTGCGCCGAAGTGCGAAGTCGAAAGGCAGCGTACCGACGCGCGGCCGGCGGTCCATTGCTTTGCGATGAGCCCCCTCCTACCAAGCGCATCTCCATATCATTGCGACTTCCCTCTCCACCGATGATGTGTGCAAAGAACAAGGAGAACGGCATCGATCGCGCTTCGATGACAATCGCCCATCGGGCGAAACGGCTAATGGTATACCACTAGCCTATCCTGCCATCTCTCCTCAATCGGCCTCGACGTCCTGCCCGAGGCGCTAATGCTGTTGCGAGTCGTCAGACAAAGCAACAGCGATCACGGGCGCAAGCCTGTGATCCGCGCCGGAGGAACAGCACGACGTCGAGGCCGATGGAGGAGAGATGCTGAAGCGAGCCGTCGTCGTGAGCTACCGGGATGTTCGTGACCGGAGGGAGCGGACATCGACGGCAGGCGAACGATGAGACGGCGAGCGCACCGCAGGAGAAGAGGATCACCTGGAGCGGATGCCCGAAGCATGAGGGGCGAAGCGCAAGGTGATCCTCTTCTCCGTCTTGTTTGGGGAAGTCGCGGCAGCGTCCGCCTATCGGCCCGACAGGCCGGGCGGGTGTTAACCCGCTCCACAGGGAGAGGGGTGCTTGAGGGGAGAGGCGGCAAGTCTTTCCCCTCAAGACCGCGCGCCGGCTCGATGCCGGCAAGCGGTCAAGGGAATGGGAAGAGGCGAGAGACGGGCTTGGCCGTCTCTCGCCGAGCATCAATCGTAGACGACCCGCGCGGCGCTGATCCAGATGCCCGTTTCGCGGGCGATACCGCGGATCATCGGCCCGAGGCCGCCCAGCTCTGCGTCGGTCAGCGCGATACTGCTCGGATAGCTGATTTTGATGCCCTCGCGGTCCGCATATCGCCATTCGCCATTGTTGATGCGGTACTCATAGGTGAAGTAATCGATTTCGAGGTCGTCAAGAAGTGTGATCCGCAAGCGGTTGAAGCATTCCTTTTCGCCTTCAAGCTGGAAGGCAGTGATACCTTCGAGATCCGGGTCGGACGCCAACTCGCGCTCCAGAGCCATGATCGAGCGCGCCCTTGCTGCTGCGCATGCAAGCCCCTCAGTGAGCCGGTCGTGCAACGCCCGCGAAAAGTCATCCGTGCAACCGATGCGGTTCGCAAGGACGATAAGCCTGAAGCCGGTAAGCACAGTAAGCTGATGGACGTAGTACCAGTCATTGGACATCGTATTGTCTCCTTTTCGTCTCTGACGAAAGGAGGCCGCACCGTAGCCGCGAGGGGTCAGGGATCGCGGCACGCGACCGCCAGAGGCGGCAAGCGGAGGAACCGATTTTCTGACGCCGGCCGGCAGCCGGCGACTGAAAATTGGAGGGGCCGCGCAGTCCTTGACGCCGGAGTGGCGGGTGCACAATAGGACGTCAGAGAAGAAGAGCACCGCGGTGCCGGCAGGCGCCGCGACCGTATCCGGCGACCCGCCGGCCATAGGGATGAGACGCCCGATGCCGTTTCGCCACGAGGCGTCGCCATCGCTTCTTGGCCCGCGAGATGGATCGTGACCGGAGGCGGAGACCGCAAAGCGGGCTCCGGGAGTGGCGCGAAGCGACACGAGTAGAGCCAGACCGCCGAAGGCGGCTCGCCCGCACATCACGTGCCCTCCCCTCAAACATCACAATGATGAATCGATCCGCCGCAATCGATTCAAATCTGTCGTTGGACGGGGAAACCGTGATCGGCGATTCTATCAGCATGATCGCGCAGCCCTACCAGCTCTATGTCGAACGCACGGACGCCTCGAAGAATATGGCCCGCTATTACGCCATGGATATTTCCCCGACGCTGTTCGGGCAGACCTGCCTGACGCGACGCTGGGGGCGGATCGGTGCACGTGGGCAGTCAAAGGCCCACGTCTTCGCGAGAGAAGAAGAGGCAGTGTCGCTATTCCTCGACCTTCTCCGCCAGAAGCGATCTCGCGGCTATCGCCCGAGGGGCACATCTAACAGGAGCGTCTAGCCTCTGATCGTTGGTGGCGAAGCGAAGCTTCGAGCCTGACGCGTCGGTCGATCCGGCGCGGCAGGCTGGCGACACGGCAGAAGCCTCCGTTAGAACGGAGGCTCCGAGGTTGCCCATCCTTCCTGCTCGGCCACGATCATCTCGCGCTCGGCAAGCGCGAGTTCGAGTTCGGTCTCGATCTGCCGGCGTTCGGCAGGATCGGCGTTGCGGAGCTCGGCTTCGAGTTCGAGGATCGTCCGGTCGAGTTCGTTCGTCATCGTCGTCTCCTTGACGTTTGTGAAAGACGCGCGCTCCGGTCATGGCGGGATAGAGGGGTCAAGGATCGCGAACGCGACCGGCGGAGCCGGCGAGTGGGGGGTGCCGATTTTGTCGGAGCGCAGGGAACCGGAGCGGAGGCAAAATTGGGGGAACCGCTCGTCCTTGAGGCCTCTATCCCGCCATGACAGCCTCGGAGGGAATGAGCAGACAACCAACCTCTCGTGTGGCACCGATAATTGTCGGGGGCGGCAGACACTGTCGTGGCTCTCGGAACGCCGAGTGCTGCGCTCGATCAGAAGCTGTGGAAATCCAGGGTTTGAGCCGCAAACACGAGCATCGAGCGATGACAGGAGGATAATCGAGTGTCACGGATTCCGTTATCAATCACGATGCGGAGACGGAGATGACCACCACCAATGAAATTGCTGACAAGATCGCAACTGAGCACGGCCTGACCAAGGCGCAAGGCAAGGCAGTCGTCGAGGCTGTGATCGCCTCGATCACCGAAGCTGCTGTTGCTGGCAACGAAACGTCGCTGCCAGGCTTCGGCAAGGTGCGCCGCGTCGGCGCGATGTAAGAGTGCAGTTTATGCTGCTGGGATAACTGGGAACTACCCATGCCCTCCGACTTACCTTGGCTGGCAACAGCTGCAATCGGGGAAACTCGACAGGGGACAATAGCATGTCGGGAAAAGGCCGAGGCCGTCGCAGCTATCGCGATCTGATCGGTCAGGGCAAAGCGCGTATGGTGAAAGCTAGACTGCCTGAATCCTAGACCGAGGAACCAGAAGCCGGTGGTGACGCTCAACGATAGCCGATGCGTCATCGAGCGTAGTGGATGATAAGATCATTCCGGGGAGCGACGAAATTTGCCCGTTTGCTCCGCCCCAGTCGCGCTCTCCATCCCCTGCCGGGGACCGAACGGTTGAATGGGACACCTGTCCGCGCTGTATCTCTTTCATTGCGTAAACGCGGGATCGTCTAAACGGGCTGGCATCACCAGACCCACATGACGACGGAGCCGCCATATTAGCCAAACGCCCGGGGTAATGTCCGGGACAGCCGCCTAGAGGCGGACGGCAATGGGTGAAACGCGCCGGGTGACCGGACGGGAATCCCTCTGGCCGGGTGAAGGGCGGCGTGCTGACATGAGATCGGGAGCCTTATGACGACGATTGAGACACGCTGATGCACGTCGATGCCGTGGAAAGACGACTGATCTCGCTACCTGCCCTGTCACGACAGGGAAAGCGGATAAACGGCCTCCATCGTCTTCTGGACTGCCCCAACATTTGGGCACAGGCCTATGAAGCGATCGCCCGAAACTCCGGGGCTCTCACCCCCGGCATTGATCCCCGCAATACGCTTGACGGCTTCTCGCTGGACAGGCTGAACGGGATCATGCGCCGGGTGAAGGAGGGAAGCTACCGCTTCAAGCCTGTTCGCAGGCACTACATCCCCAAGGCGAACGGGAAATTACGCCCTCTGGGCATTCCCGACGCTGACGACAAGCTCGTGCAGGCAGCCGTGAAGCTGGTTCTGGAGCAAATCTATGAACCGAATTTCTCTCGCCGCTCGCACGGGTTCAGACCCAAGCGCTCCTGTCACACCGCTCTGGCATCCATCCAGAAGACGTGGGGCGGAACAGTTTGGCTGGTCGAGGCCGATATTGCCGGGTTCTTCGACAATATTGACCACGACATTTTGATGAATCTGCTGAGGAAACGGATCGATGACGAGCGGTTTCTGAAGCTTATCAGAGGAATGTTGACGGCTGGCTATATGGAGGACTGGAAGTGGCACGCGTCGTATAGCGGCACACCACAGGGCGGAGTAATCTCGCCCTTGCTCGCGAACGTGTATCTCCATGAATTCGATGAGTTCATGGATAGCCTCAAAACCCGGTTCGACCGGGGCATTGAGAGGCCAACGAATCCAGAGTACCAGAAACTGCTCAGCAAGGGGGCGCATTGTCGTCAGCGTATCGCGAAGCTGCGAAGCTCTGGCCGAGAGGCCGAAGCAGAGCGGCTTCGGGCTCAACTGCAGCCTTTGATCGTTGCTGCCCGGAAGCTCCCCAGCAAGGACTTCCACGACACGTTCTTCCGGCGGCTTCAATATGTCCGGTATGCCGATGACTTCCTTATCTCCGTCATCGGCACGAAACAGGAAGCTGCCGACATCCTGAATGAGGTCACATCCTTCCTGCAGGATCAGCTTCATCTTGAAGTCGCACCGGAAAAGAGCGGTATCACAAAGGCAGATGACGGCGGGGTGACCTTTCTCGGCTACGCTGTTCGGTCGACCAAACGTGCGTTTCGCGAGAAACGTGTCACGAGGAAAGGTCGAAGGGCAATGGTCAAGCGGACACCGGTACGCGGAATCCGACTGCATCTCCCAAGGGAGAAGCTGGCGGCCTTTGCTAAACGGAACCGACTTGGCAGCTATCATGCAATACGTGGCGCAATGCGTCCCGAGATGACAATCAGCTCGGATGTCGCCATCATCGTTGCGTATAACGCGATGCTACGGGGATTGGTCGGATATTACCAGTTAGGCAATAACTGGAAAAATGAGATGGCCCCACTCCAACGGGTTTGGTGGTTCAGTCTCATGAAGACTTTGGCGAGAAAGCACAAATGCAGTATCGCGAAGATCTTCAATATCTATTTGCAGCGGCACCAAGGGGATCATGGGCTATGGGTGGAAACCAAAGACGGGCGCAGGTTCGTCGCGGTATTCCAACTCAGGCACGTTGCATCGAAGAAAGTCATGGAAGATTCCCGCATAGATCAGGACCAGCCTTCGTTCTGGTTCTGGGGGCGGACTGATCTTGTTGATCGGCTGCGCGCTCGCTCCTGCGAGTATTGCGGGATATCCGATGTGCCCGTCGATATTCATCACGTTCGACGGATGGCGGACATGAAGGGCGTCTCATGGCTTGCTCGAACCAGAGCAGCTCGCATGCGCAAACGTACCATCGCATGCGAACCTTGCCATCACGCGATCCATGCCGGTCGTCTTCAGCAACGGCTCGACAGAATTGGGGTATTGTCAGCATAGGAGCCGGATGATGGGAAACTATCAAGTCCGGTTCCGTGGGAGGGAGAGAGGGCCGCGTCAACGACCGACCTCCTCCCTACCCGACTTCAAGGTGAAAGAAACACCGGAGCGCGAGGCGCGCAATCCTGCGACCGGCGCAACGATCAAGGTCGCAGCGGCGAAGAAGCTGGCTTTTGCGCCGGCCAAAGCCCTGAAGGATGCCCTGAACAAATAAGCGTGTTCGGCTTGGTGTCCGAGCGCCGGTGGTATGACGCCATCGCATGCGCGAACGGACTGGCAGACATCCCACCTGAAAGCCGGAAGCAGGCTCGACACCTGCTTGCGGCTTCCTTATGTGGCGTGACCCCGCCTTTTGGGCGGGGCCTCCCGTGCCCGATCACGCGGCTTCGCGGCTCGGGCGGTTCCAGACGAGAACGTAGTCACCGTCGGCTTCTGCCGGCCACAGGGCTGCGTTGATCGGAGCGTTGAAGCTCGGGTCGTCGAGCTTGAGCGAGATATAGGGCTCGCCGTTGCCTGAGATCGCCTTCCAGCCGGCTCCGAGCTCGGCGCCATTGGCGACGGCCCTGAAATCCGGCGCGTCGCGCGAGACACGTTCGATCGGATGCAGGCGGACCTTCATTGCGACCGTGAGGGTACGGACGTTGCCCTGGATGACGTTGCCGTTGGTTGTGAATTCGCCGATGACTGCCATGACTTGGTTCCTTTCCGCTTTGGTCGGGTCGCGCCATTGCGACCTCGATGGCGGTGTTCAGGACGGAGGCGATCGGCGCCGCACCCGAAGGGCTGGAACGACGTGAAAGACGGCCAGACAGGGCTATTTTGCTTCGCGATGCAAAGGCGGGTCTCGGCCCGCCGGCGGAAAATAGCCCGGGATGGCCGTTGCGGACAGACGATCGAGACGCAGTCGTCCTACGGCCACACCCGGTTCATCGAGATCAGCTGTGGTGCGCCGGTGTTCAAAGAGGAAGACAACCGCTCAGGGCTTGAGCATATCGGCACTTCGACCGCCATCAACGGCAACATCATCGGGAGCGCTGTCCTCAGTTCCGTTGCAGTCTTGCGCCTCCCGCCGCCTCGGTGACGACTTCGTTTGATACGGCACGATTGCGGCCGTCCGCTTGCGCGAGATCAGCCGCGGGTTGGACGTCGCCTGCGGCATGAGGCAAACCACATTCGATCAGGTTTGACGCCACTTCCAGCTCCCATTAGCCGGAATCTGTCTCCTGAGATGCGAAGTCCGCCTCCTCCGGCACCGGGCGCTGCGACGACGCGATTGCGACCGGAGGACCTCATCTACATGGCCGGTCCATCCTCACATCGTCAGCGGGTGCGATCGATGCGGCCCGCATGGGCTGCGAGGATCGGCCGCAATGCCTGGCGAATGTCTTCGAGGAAACGCGGGCCGAACCGGCCGCGCGGCGCTTGGCCGGCGTCGAAGTACCAGGACCGTTCGGCGATGTCGTAATTATATTCGCTGACGGTCACCCAGCCGCGTTTGAAGACCGAAAGGCCGGCGCGGCGCAGTTCGAGATCGGGAATTTCGAGCGCTATCTGGTCGGATCGCGGCGGAGTTCCCGATATCGGCAGGATCACCAGATGGGTCATGTTCTGGCGAGGATCGGGAACCGTCAGCGCCAGACAGACCGGCCGGTCCTTCTCGCCATGCTCACGTCCTTCGTCGGCCTGCCAGCGCCAGAGATAAGGATAGCTGACGATGGCGCCGTTCGCAAAACGCTCAGCCGTCATGATCCCCTGCCTTATATTCCGCCGACTGCCGGTCGAGTTCGCCGATGAGCAGTTCCGCCAGCTCGGAAGGAGTTTCGCCGGCGGCGTAGACACGGCGTGGATCCTCGTTGCCCTTGAGGCGCTCGAACAGTTCGGTTGAGAGCACGACAAGCGATTCCCGGCCGTGCTTGGTAAGCGTGATTGGTGCGCGCCGGGCTTCGTCGTGATAGTGTCCGAAATGGCGGATGAATTCCGCGGTGCTGACGGTCTTGGTATCCATGACAGTCTCCATGAGAGATTTTTCTGCATTATACAGAAAATGCAGAAAACTTCAATTCATACGCTGGAATGTACGTATGCCACCCCAGCGATGCACTGCGCATTGAAGCGTGGCACGCCTCGGTGCGGCGTATCACTATCGATCATACCAACGCGACAGCTATCATCCGCCCTCCCGCTTTACCCGGGCGACGGCATGCACGATGCCGTCCGCCGCCCTGATGCTGCCAGCCTGACGAGCCGCTTCCGCCCAGACGGAGATGGGAAGAAGGCCAGTGAAGAGCAGATCGCGCTCGATGCCCATTCCCCATGGCAGGCGGATGGAAGAAATCTCTCGAAACGAGAAACTGCCGAGTTCGGGATAGCCGAGATCAGCAAGACCGAACATCGTGTCGCCATCCTCATCAAGCTCGGTCGCCAACCAGACGCCCTCGCCCAGGGGATTGAAGAACTTTACGACCGGGACGTGATCGGCGCCACGATCGCGGCCGTTGATCAGCAGCGCGGCGCGGATTTCCAGGGTCAGGAGGCGCATCTCTCCCTCCCGTCGTTCGTCAGCGCCGATCCGGGCTTCGACGGCCCTGTCGCGAACCGGAAAGCCGTCTTCTCTAGCGAGTGTCGGTGCCATGCCATCAGGCTGCCTCCCTCTCTTCAGTCCGGCCCGGCTGCAGACTGTGCAGGTAGGCGACGGCGCGCTGCGCGTGAGCCGCTGCCTGGAAGATCGCCCGCTTGTCATTGGCGAGCACCTTCAGCCAACTGGCAACATAGCTCGCATGATCCGGACGCGGCTCGAGTTCCGGAACGATGCCAAGATCGGCAGAGATCAGCGCGGACCCGATTTCGGCGATCAGCTCCTCGCGGGCGCGTTCGGTGTTGTCCTTGGAGTATCGGCTGAGATCGCGTCCGACACGGTCGGGATGCGCTGTCCAATGGACACTTTCGTGCGCGAGGACAGCCACGTAAGATTCGGCGTCGCGGAAACTTGCCAGAAGCGGCATCTGGATGTGATCGGTGAGCGGTGCATAGAAAGCCCGATTGCCGCCATGCCGGATCGCCGCCTTCGTGTTGGCGAAAAATCGCTCCGCGGGCTCGATCGGCCCGATCGGGTTCGTCGGCGGTTCCGGCCGCCGATAGTAGTGCTCCGGCAGACCCTCGATCTGATCGACGTTGAAGACGCCGTAGCTGCGCAGGAACGGGATGTCGCGCTCGACCTCGTCGCCGAAAGCGTCCGTCTCGGTCCTGGTGAAACGGCTGGCGTAGATCACCGTCGAAGCGCTCTCGCCCTTGCGCACATGGGCGCCGAGTTCGCTTGCCTGGCGGAATGTCATCCAGGTCGAGGAACCGAACCCCCCCGATATCGCCTCCGACCAGAGAAGCAGCACGTTCATGCCGGTGTATGGCTGACCGTTGTGGCGCAGCGGCCGGGTAACGCGGCCCGCCATATTGCTTGTCCGCCACGGTTGGACCCAAGGCCTGACGCCTCGCTCCAGTTCCTCGACGATCCGCTCGGTGATCCGCGTATAAACGTCGACGCGGCTGCCTTCTTCCTTCCTGCTCATGTCCTTACCTCCGTTGTGGAGGCCGCGCCCATCGCGGCCCCGTCACGGGGGTCCGAAAGCCGGGGATGTCAGGAAGCGAGCGCACCGAAGACCGAAACGAAGTGGAGGACGGCGAAGCCGTTGCGGCTCGCTGCCGGCCCCGGCAGGACTGCGACCGGGACGGGGACCGATGGGTGCACCTTCCTCTTCTTTCTCTCCCTTCTTCCCCGTCGGTGCAGACACGCGAACAGGCCGCCTCCAGAAGGAGGCGACCGCCGATGCCAATGGGGATTGGGCGAGGCCGGAGCCTCGCCCGTTGCGGCTCAGTCGAAAGCCGCCATCTGCAGTTCGGCAGCCCTGCGATCGAGGGAATGACCGGCGTTTTCGACGGGACGTTCGAACGGCTTCCAGCGTTCGCCGACGACGCGTTCGTAAGCGGCGACAGCGCCCTCAGCCGCCATCCGCAGCGCATGGCTCTGCAAGGCCATGTCGGCTGCGAATTCGCGCTTGCGCTGGGCGGCGCTGTCGAAGCCGACCGGTCCATCGAGGTCCTCGTCGCGGGTATCATTGGCCGATTTTGCGGTCGCGTCGCGGGCTTCGGAGACGGCGCGGCTGTAGAACTGGCCGGCGCCATGAGCGCTTCCGACATAGGCGCCGACGATCCGCTGCAGGTGGATCTGCATCGCTCGATCGGCGAGACCTTCGCGAAGGGCATCAGCGGTCTCGATGATCAGCCGTTCATGGAGATCGCGAATGCCGTCGCTGTCGAGCACCAGAAGACCGAAGCTCTCGGAGATGAGACCGGCCTGATGCGCATCAGGGCACGAGAGGCGGACCATTTCGAGCGTGGTGCCCTTGCGGAGCTGAACGACGCGGCCGGTCTGGCGGGGCGCTTTGGCGGGCTTGGTCATGGGGATTTCCTTTCCTTCGGTCCTTTCGAAGGCTCGGTCCGGCTCCTGCCGGCCCTCCCTTCGGGCGCGGTCAACGAAAACCGGCGCCAGCCGGTCGCTTCAAGGTCCGGAGACGCCAGAGCGAGCGACGCCGGGTTGCGGACAAGCAGGGCTTTTTGAAGCCCTCGCGCGGGCCGCGAGCCGGCGTTGCCGAGATCGGCGGTTCCGGCCGCCTTGCGGCGCGGCACGCGGCCTTGAAGCGACCGGCCGCCGGTTTAAGACCGCAGACAAACCCGAAGGGAGGACAGGCAGGGGACGTCACCTCCAAAGAAACGGAAGCGGAAATTCTCTATCGATGACGCGTCAAGCGGCACTCCCCGGGTGGAGATGGTGACGCTCGCGAAGTGTCGCGATCGCCAGGTCCTGCCGGCCGAGCTTGCGCTCGAGAGCGTCGATCTCCGGCTGACGCTCGGCGGTGATCGCAGCGAGGTTGGCGCCATACCGCTCGAGGAACGCGCCCGGATCCGGCGGCTTGCCACGCCGAGGGGCGGTCTGCTTCGGTTGCAACAGCGGGATCAGAGCTGTCATCCGACGCGTGATCTGCCGGTTGATCTGGTCGAGCTGACGCTGGGTCTGGCGGCGCGCGTCCTCCATCCGGCTAAGCTCGGCAACGATATCGGGCCATCGCCTCATGGGGAAGCCCTCCGCTGCCAGCCGATGAAGTCGGAAGGGCCGTCATAGGCGCGGTAGCGGGCCTCGTCGATGACGAAGCCGAACCGCCCGACCTTGTATTCGTCGCAGGGCACGAGAAACCGCCGCTCTTCAATCTGCTCGGCTCGACAACCGCCGAGCGTGGCGACAACCTCGACGAAACCATGCTCGTGATCGGATCTTATGGCTGAGATGACGATCCAGTTGCCTGCATGCTCCTGCTCGAATGCGCGGCGGTCCTTTTCGAAGGACTCGCCGCACTTGAGCGCAATGCCGGAGATGGTCTCCCAGGCGTCCGGCCAACTATCCCTGATCGTCCGTTCCGCGCAACGGCGTTCATAGCTGGTAAAGAGATGGGGAAAGGTGATCGCCACGATCGCCCAGGCCGCATCCTCTTCGTACCAGCCGTCTTCGGCCCGCAGCATCGGGTGGACCTTGCGGTTGCGTGTCCCGGACAGTTTGAAACCCCCATGCCCGGCGGTGCTGTGGCTGACGATCCCCTCCGCATAGATCGTGGCGCCCTGCGACGGTCCCCATGGCGTGCTGCAATGCACACGCATGTCCCGGCGGGAAAGTCCGCGCAGCTCACGTTTGTGCTCCACGGTTTCCAGGACGCGACTGCGAAATGCAGCCTCGTCGGTCAGTGTCGACTCATAGATGTAAAAGTCGGCGCGCTTGAGTTCGGCAAGCGGCCGGAATATCCGCCATGCGCTGGCGAGCAAGCCGACACCGTCCCCGCCGGGCAACATTGCCATGACAATATCGTCGACGCGCGCAAGAGGAAAACCCTCGGCGCTCCGAGCGAACTCAACCCCTGAATATTCCGGGGTGGTTTCGATTGGATTTTCGGGCGAGGTAGCGCTCATGCCGCATCCCTCCCTTTCGCGATCTCGGCCTGGGCTTCGTATGCCGTCACCTCGTCGACGACAGCTTCAGGATAACCGTGTTGCTTTAACCAAGCCTCTGCAGCGGCGCGGTTTGCGGCGAGATGGACGAGTTCAGCCCGCTCGCCGGGCCGATCGAACACTCGGACACTGCCGGTGGCGGGCCGCTCGACGACCGTGAAGGTAAGGTCGCTGTCGATCGCAAAAGTACGGAAGACGCGAAGGGCGATCGTCCCAGCACTGCCGAAATCATTTTCGTGAATGGTGAACTCCGGCAGAGCGACGTAGGAGCCGGTCCTCCTGCCCTCCTGCTTGCGGATCAGCCGGCCCTGGCTGTTGCGGGTCTTCCATGCCGAGAGTTTCTTCCTGTGCCGCTTCGGCGGCGGCGGGGCACCGTCAGACCAGGCGACGATGGACCCGATCGGGACGATATCGAAAATCAGGGACGCGGACATTTCGTATTCTCCTGTGAGGTTTTGAAGGGTGGAAACGGATGCGCCGCCGGAAGTCCGGCGGCGCAAAACGCTCAGTATGTCGTTGATGACGACTATTCGGCCGCTTCGCGGAATGTGCCGGCGTCTTCATCGACCCGCTGCTCATCCGTCGTTTCTGGGTTTTCCGCGTTCTCGGCCGATTCGTCGCCTCCAGCGCCTGCGTCGTCATCGTGATCCTCGGCGACGGCGTTCTTCCCCAGCCATTCGGAGAGCTTGGCAGCATCCGGCACGAACAGTGCCGCGGGATGGACGAAGCGCTCTTCCTTGAAATGCTCGACGAGGGCAGCGCGGGTGTCCTTGACCTTCTGACGCGGCTGGACGGCCGTGTCCTTGCACGAGGCTTCGAGGGCCGGCCGCGACAGGCACGCGAGGAATTCCTCGCCGCCCATGTTCGGCAGGAACGTGTCCGCGCCGATCGCATCGCCGGCGATGCGGGCGACGACACCGCTGTTGCTGGCGTTTTCCCGGCATGAGAACACATCAACCAGCAGACCGCGAATGGCCTGCTGAAGGGTTTCGCGATCGGGAACGAACTTACCGTTGATGTCGAAGAGGCTGGCAGCATGCCGGCCGAGCTTACGTGAGCTGTAATGCGATGCGCCCGTCGGCGAGGTGACGGAGACGTTCAGAGCGGCAAACGCAAGCACCAGAAGGGCCGCCAGGGTGTCGTCCTCGATCGGCGCGCGGGCAAGCGCTTCATGCAGGGCCCCGGTGCGATAGTCGCCGATCATCTCGATGCCCTTGCGCGTGACGTCGGGACGAGGCTTGCTGACGATCGTGTCATCTGCCTCGGCATCCCCCGTGGCTTTGCCCTTCTTCGCCTGTTCGGGCATCCGATAATGGACCGTCTGAACACGGCCGTCACGATCGAGGTAAACGGCGGCGCGATCGGTCTTGCCCGGCTGACCGTGGACACGCTCAGCCTTCGGCGGCAGCTTCACCTCGCCCCAGTTCGACACTTCCGCGATCGTGCCGCCCTTCGGGAGATTGCTCGCCATCCACTCCTGCTGCGCGCCAAGGAAGGCCTCGACGTCGGTGGTGTAGCGGCCGTCCTGGTCGCCCGGAGCGAAGAGGTCTTCCATCCACTGGATGCCATAGGCCTGCGCCAGATCATCTCCGAAGCTCGCGTCTTTTGCATACATGCGCTTTTTCGTCAGCGCCTGGGCAACACTCCACCACGTCACTTTAGGATCGGCCTTGGAGGGCTTGTGCTTCTTCCAGACCTCCTTTTGCTCCTCAAGCGATGCGGAAGCGATAGTGCGGAGCTGCGGCTCATTGGGCAGGTCGCCCTTGGCGAATTGATCGAGGATCGCCGGCAGGATGTTGGCGAACAGCCGAAGCTGCTTGATGCGGCGCAGCGGCAGCGCAAGCGCAACGGCGATGCCTTCCTCGGTCCAGCCGAGCGCGATCAGACGCTCTGTCGCCCGCCATTCATCGACGGGGTTCAACGCCTCGCGGGCAAAATTTTCGACGACGCTGCGCATGGCGCCATTGTCGTTGACCGGTTCGTCAACGAGGATCTCGATCTCCGCAAGTTCGGCGGCGATGGCGCTACGCACACGTCGATGACCACGGTCGATCATGAATCCGTTGCCGCCATCGCTTCGCGGCACGACCACGGGCGGCTGCACGATGCCGACGGCCTTGATGGTCGCAAGCAGCAGCGCATCGGCTTGCGACGTCGAAGCGGTATGCCGCGACCTGTCGGGGTTTTCCAATAGAGCGCGCGGATCGATCTTCATGAGATACATGGAATGCTCCTGTTCGGGTTGCGGACGCGGCCCATTGCCGGTCCTTTTCCGTCTTCTTTCCGAAGACATTTCCCGGACCGCGGAGCGGGCGGACCGGCACAACTGCGGCCGAGCATCCCTGCCCGGCCGGACAAGCGGGGCATCAGCCCTGCGAAGGACGACGGGCCGGGATCGCGCCAGGCCGCGGTTGAGCGTCAGCGTTGCCGGTGCGGCTGATCTGCGAGCGGTTTTCCTTTTTCGTTTCCTCCCTCCTTCTTACCGAGTTGCACAATCTTGATTTGCCACCAATAAGGTGGCATACGAAGCCACGGCGAAGAAAACGCGCCGACTATCTTGATGCGATCAAGACAGAGCGCGGATCGGTGGAGACGTTGGTATGGCAGTCATGAGCAAAGTTCTGCCCGAGACGATGATTTCCCCGGAAACGGGGGAGACGATGCACCGTGGCGTCCGTCCCTTCATCGTCAGCTACAAGGGCAAAAGCATCACGGTCGAGCTGCCGGGCTATTATTCGGAGCATGGTGACGAAGGTGTTCATGTCGGCAACGACATGGCTGTTGCCGACTTGGCCTTGCGCACCTTGAAAGTGGAAGCGGAAGTTGTCGCAGAAGGAGGCGGACGGCCTGCTGAAGGTTGGAGAAAACGCCTCCGACAAAAGTGAGCGCGGACTGGTCGAACCGAGCGGCCCGACCAGCCAATTGATCCGCCTGCTCGATCGACACCCCGAGTTGGTCAACGAACTGCGCCAGAGCGCCGGCTAAGCCGCGATCGCCTCTGTGCCGGCGGCATTTTCGATATCGGCGACGAGCGCCTTTTCGACATCGGCCAGTTGACGGCGCTTGTCCGCAAGATCGCCGGCAAAGGCAAATTCGCCGCCCTCGCGTGAGCGGTAGGAGGCAAGCCGGCGACGGGCCTCGTCAAGGCGCTGGCGATAGCGTTCCCGCTCCTCCTCGAAACCGTCGAGAGCGTGCTCGAGGCGCGAGACGGCGCCAAGCGGGGTGACCGTCATCGAAAGATCGATCTCGTAGTCGGCACCGGTGCGCATCAGCATGGTGGAATACCGATATCCGTCCTTGCCGAAGCGCTCGCCGGAATATTCAAGATCGAAGCCGCCGATCGAGGCAATCATGGTCTCGGCCTCGTGCTGAAGCTGGACCAACGTCAGGATCTCCCTCATAAGCGCGCGGCCTGCATCCTTGCGTTCGTCGTAGGCCATGTTCATGACCGTCATGGTGAAGGCCCCGCCGCTGGTCGGCACGAGGCGTTCGATGTCGCGACCGATCCCCCCAATCCGGCGGGTCGACACCTCGATGTCGCGCTCAGCATCGCGGATCTGGCGGCGAACCGCATATTGATCATCGTCGTGCGCTGCGCGCAGACGTTCGAGACGGGCGATATCGGCTTCCAGCCCGGCTTTCTGCATCAAGCGTTCATCGCCGCTGGCAATCGCCTTGGCCAGCGCGAACTGGCTCGCCTGCCCCTCACCCATGTCTTCGAGCCGCCGGATCGATGTATCGCCGGAAAGGGCGGCCGCAATGAAGCGGGCCTTGCGTTCGTTCTGCTGCCACATCTGCGCATCGAGCGACCCTTCCGTGGCATAGGCGTAGATGTCGACCTCGTCGTGCTGGTTGCCCTGGCGCACGATCCGACCCTCCCGTTGCTCGATGTGCGACGGCAGCCACGGCACGTCGAGATGGTGCATGGCCTTCAGGCGGAGCTGGGCATTGACCCCTGTGCCCATTGTCTCGGAACTGCCGAGAAGAACGCGCACCTTGCCGGAGCGAACGTCGGCGAACAGCCGCTGCTTGGCTTCGCTGCGCTTATAGTCCTGCATGTAAGCGATTTCGTTGGGAGGCACGCCCATGCGGACCAGTTCGTCACGGATCCATCGATACGCGCTGAAACCCCTGCTCTTTTCGACGGCAATCGTGCCGAGATCGGAGAAGATCATCTGCGCCGCTCCGGTCGCCTCGTATGCCTTGCCGTCTGGTCTGACGTAGCCGTTGCCGGCGGTTTCTTTCCAGATGCGATAGACGTTGCGAATGAGGAGATTGAGCTTGTTCTCCTCCTCATTGTCGTTGGCGGGATCGACCAAGCGCAGATCGATCGCCGCATGGCGGCCGTCGGTGATGACCGACAGCAGGATGTCGTCGCCAGGCTTGGCCGGACCTTCGCGCTTCTCGATCGCCTTGATGCGACCGTCCAATGCCTGTTGGTAGGTCTTGAAGGCGAGCGTCGGCTTAGCGGTGAGAATCTGCCGCTGGCCCGTCGAAATCGCAGGCACCTTGACGTATTGCTTCAGATCGGCCGGCATGACGACGTCGGCGAAGCTCCGGAACATGGCGATCAGCTCCGGGACGTTTACAAAAGAAGCAAACCGGCTGACCGGCTTGTATTTGCCCGATGGCTGGAGTTCGAGTTCAGTGGTGGTGTCGCCAAAGGTGCTCGCCCAGGCATCGAATTCGTGCAGCCCGCGTTCGGTGAGCGCTTCGTGGTCGAGCAAGCGCTGGATCGAGAACATCTCGCCGAGGGTGTTGGTGATCGGGGTGCCCGATGCCAGAATGAGAGCGCGTCCCGGGTTCTTTGTCTCGATGAACCGGGATTTGACATAGAGATCCCAGGCGCGTTGCGAACCGTTCGGATCGATGCCCTTCAGCGTCGACATATTGGTGGCGAAACTGAGTTTCCTGAACTCCTGGGCTTCGTCGACGATAATCTGATCGACGCCGATCTCGGAGATGGTCAGAAGATCGTCCTTGCGCGTGGAAAGCGCCTGCAGCCGCTCCTCCAATCCCTCCTTGAGACGCTCGAGCCGCTTGCGCGAAACCCGGTCGTCGCCGTCCACCTTGGTCAGCAGCTCCTCGTAGAGCTGCAGCTCATCGTGGATCATCTGTTGCTCGAAGGCTGACGGCACCGCGATGAACTTGAACGCCGAATGGGTGATGATGATCGCGTCCCACGTCGCAGTAGCGGCGCGGCTCAGGAACCGGGCGCGTTTGTCCCTGGTAAAATTGGTTTCGTCGGCGACAAGAATGTTGGCGGACGGATAGAGCGCGAGGAATTCGCGCGCCGCCTGCGCCAGGCAATGGCCGGGTACGACCAGCATCGCCTTGGCGATCAGACCGAGACGTCGCTGCTCCATGATCGCGGCCGCCATCGTCATGGTCTTGCCGGCGCCGACGGCATGCGCCAGGTAGGTCGAGCCGTCGGCGATGATCCTCCAGATGCCGCGCTTCTGGTGGCTGTAGAGATTGAACGCCGCGCTCGCCCCGGGAAGCTTCAGATGGCTGCCGTCGAAGGCCCGCGGCGCGATGTTGTTGAAGCGGTCGTTGTAGACGCGTGCCAGCCGATCGGTACGATCAGGATCGGTCCAGATCCAGCTCTGGAAAGCTTGTCTGATTTTCTGCAGCTTGTCGCGCGCCGCTTCGGTGTCGACGACATTGAGGACACGGCGCTCGCCGCCCGCATCCTTGAAGATGTCGAAGATCTGCGGGATCCGGCTGTTGAGCGCGTCCGTCAGCAGCTCACCGACATGCCGTCGGCTGGTTCCCCATTCCGACGTGCCGACGGCGCTATAGGCGAGCTGGCGTGCATCGACCGTCCAGGAGCCAAGCTCCGGCATATGATGGATTTTGATGTCGGCTGCCATCGTCTCCTTGACGAAAGCGACGACATCAGCGGCCGGGATCCAGGGCGCGCCGAGACGGGCTGTGATATCAGAAGGGCGGAGGTCGGCCGGCTGTACGGATTGAAGAGCGCGAACATTGCGCTCAAAGGCAGGATCGAGTGCCGCCGCGGCTTCGGCGATAGCAAGCTTCGTGCGAACCGGACCGGATAGATAAGCATCTGCCGTCTTCCACGCGCCGGAGGCCGGATGCTGGAAAACGATGTCGGCGAGCTCTTCGACAACGACCGCTGCGTCGCGGTGCAGGAGTTCGGCGATGTGCTCAAGGTCGACGTGGCCGCGCTCGTTGAGCACCACCGCCAGCGCGTCGGCAGCGCTGGTGATGATTGGCGCCGATGGCGGCGAGATTACTCGTTCGGTGAAGATCTTACCCGGCCGGGCCGTATCGGTTTCGAGATCGTAATCCTCGATCGAGGCGACCAGCCAGACATCAGGATCGTCGAGAAACGGCTGGGGGTTCGGCCGCCGATGGGTTTCGCGCACTTCACCGGTTTCGTCGTCCTCGGTAATCGACACGATAGTATGATTAACCGGCCCGAAATCACGCACGAAACTCGACCAGGCGATGCGCAGCCTGACCTGTAGGTCCTTCCATGGCCGATCCTGTTCTTGTGCCTTGAGAAGCGCACGCACGGTGTCGCGGATCGGGATCAGCTTCATGATGATCCGGATATGCTTCTCCGGAATGCCGTCCGTGGAGCGACCCTTTCGCAGCTTGATTTCGACCGGCGCACCGTCGATCATCTGCATCAGGCCGCGCCTGTTGTCGACGAAATAGCTGCCTTCGCGAGCTCTCGCATTGTCCGGCCTGAGATCGATGATCTCTGCCGCATCATCCTCAAGATCGGTATCGATCTCGGTGGGCTCGCCGTCATAGATTTCCTCTGGCAACCGCTCGATGGCGGCCGCAAGCGCAGCTTCCAGGTCGGCGCCGGCGCGGGCACGGCAGGTATAAGTCTCGCCAAACGGGCCGGAGGTCAGCGCATGGCTGCCGAGCACGAAATCGGGATTCCGCGCGAACCAGCTGTTAACGCGGATGGCACCCCCGTCCGCAGTCGCCGGCTGCACCTCCTCCAGGCCGAGCCATGAGGTATCGCCTTCCAGCTCTCCCACCTTGCGCTTGCGGAAGAACAGGATGTCAACGACGACATCCGTGCCGGCATCCGCGCGAAAACTGCCTTCGGGCAGGCGGATCGCCGCGATGAGATCGGCGGTCCTGGCGATATGCTTGCGAGCGCTGCTATCGGCCTTGTCCATCGTGCCGGCGCTGGCCACGAAGGCGGCGAACGCGCCTGGCTTCAACAGATCGATGGAGCGGCTGATGAAATAGTCGTGCAGCCGCAGCCCCAGACAACGATAGGCCCGATCGGAGCGGACCGTGCGATCGGAAAAGGGTGGATTGCCGATAGCGAGATCGAAGCTTGCCGACAGCTCCGTTCGGGCGAAGTCGGCGTTGATGATCCGGGTGCGCGGCTGCAACAGTCGGACGATCCTCGCCGTCACGGGATCGAGCTCAATGCCGGTCACATGCGATCTGTCCCGAAGACCTGTCGGCATCATGGCCGGAAAAAGACCTGTGCCAATGCCCGGCTCCAGGATGCGGCCGCCGCGCCAGCCGAGACGTTGCAGCCCACACCAGATGGCGCGGACGATGAACTCCGGTGTGAAATGCGCATATTGCGTGCAGCGCATCAGCGTTGCGTAGTCGGTTTCGGAGACGGCATCTTCAAGCGAGCAGCCGAGCTCGTTCCAGCCCTCTCGGAAATCGGCCTCGCCGGGCCGGCGGAAAAGCTGATTGGCGAGCTCCGAGGCGCCGAAGCCGGTGAAGCGGATCAATCGCGCCTGTTCCTCTGCCGTAGCAGCGCGCCCGGTCTCCTCGAGCTCGGCCGCCAGACGGATCGCCTCGACATTGTGTCGAGCCCGCTCCTTCCAGCCTTTCCCCAGGGCGCGACCCGTTTCAAGGTAGAAGTTCGAGCCGCGCTCGTTCGATCCCGCGGGATCGGCGTTGCGCTTTATGGCCGTTGGCGCCGGCAATGCCGGTGCCGACGGAGGTGGCGGCGGATCCGGATCGTCATCGCCGGGATCGTTCGCTGCAGGACCGGAAAACCCGCCAAGACCAAAGCCGAGGCTAGAGCTGAGGGCAGTGTCGCCGAAAAGGCTGAGGGTGAAGGGATCGTTTTGCGCCATTTGATTATCTCCTCTGTTGAAGGCGCGCGTCATCGTCCTACCGGAGCGGGTCCATAGGCGATGGATGCGATGGTTTCGAGAGGTGGCCGGATGCGCCGGCCGGAAATGCAAAGCTGGTGCTGTGGCCGGCTTCGATTGCTTAGGTCGGAATGTCTTTTGGCATTCCGTCGACGTCGTCGGCCGAATAGCGCTGTATGACATCGGCGGTAATGCGCGTCATGCTGCCGCCGAACCCGCTCTGGGTGCCGATAACCGACCTCATCAACGAGATCTCATGAAGCGTCGGCGAGCGGCGCACGATGTCCTGGAGGATCTCGGCGACGGCAGCATCGGACAGGTGGATATCGATACAGGAAGTGCGATCGGCCTCGTCGGCTGCGTCGAACGCCGCCAGGGAATTTGCGACGGTCGGATTGAGCCGACTGTCGACCAGTTGCGAGGCGGACCAGGAGGCGCGCAGCTCATCGGCATCGATCGAGACGATATTGCTTGACCCTTCCCAACTCTGAAACCGAACGCCATCCTCCATCTCGACTGCATCTATCCCCAGCGACAGCACCAGGCGCTCCAACTGAGTGAGGTCGGAGGCCGGAATATCGGGGACGATAATGATCGCCGTGTCATGACTAACCATCTCGCCCTCCCCTCACGCCGCGATCGCATCGGGTAGACTGCGCAGCTGCACGGGCAGCTTGGCGGCGATCTCCGCGTCCGAAAGGTCGTCGAGCAGCTTCAGGAATGTCCCCACCTTGCCGCCATAGAGGAGCACCATGCGTTTGCCGCGGTCACGTTCGGGCCAACGCTCCCCGGCGTAGCCGCGATAATTGTCATGGGTGCTACTCCAGATATGCTCCAGCCGTTCCTCGCGCGACATTGCCTTCATCGGGCGGGATTCACGCTTAATGATGGACGAACGCATTCGTTCCGGCGACGACCGGTCGGAGAGATCGCAATAGCCGTGGAAATGCCGGATGCGTCCGTCGATGTTCAAGGTGAAGAAGACACTGGTCAACGATCCGGTGAGGAATTCGCGCATCGCGAACATCTCACCGCGGATCCAGAGCGGCGGCAGGAGATCGAGCATGTAGTCGCATTGCGCCTGACCGATCTCGAACCACTCGCCGGCATAGAGTTCCGCGGCGTCGCCCTCGAAGCGGTTCGGGCGCTGCTTGTGCCTGTCGAACAGGCGAAACATGTCCTGGCGTGTGGCGACACCCTGGAAGATCTTGCGAATTGGGGATACGGGGTTCATGGCGGGCTCCTTTCAGCCTCGTCGGGCCGAAGCGCGGACCATCCTCGCGGACGCCCATCTTCTCTTCAGCCCTTCCTGACCTCTCCCTCACGGCCGCCATCCCGACCGGACGGGTCAAGGGCCGGCGCAAGCCGGGCGGAGCTTTACCCTTGACGCGACCGGCGAGCATGCGGCAGGCCTCCTTCCTCCCTTTTACCTTCCCTTCTTTTCGAGGCCTGCAGGTCTTCGTTCCAGTCGTCGCCAACCGGCCGCAGCCGCTCGTAGCCGCAGCCTGCCTCATCGGCGATCACCCGAATGCGACGGGCATAAGCATTGCCCTGCCCGTTGTTGTCTGTGGCCGCGATCAACAAAGTGTCGGGGCGCCCTGCCAGCTCCCGGATTGCCGCTTCCGTCGACGGAGACCACCCGCCCCCGGTGCTGGCATAGAGGGTGCTGAGATGCGGACCGTCGGCCGATCGACGTTCGATCTCGGCAAGGCTCATGGCGTCGATCGCAGCCTCGGCGATACAGACGCGAGCCGCATCCGACTGGCCAAGACGGAACAGGACCTTCGCCCCGCCGGAGGCAAATCCGCGCCAGTCGAGGCCGCGTTCCTCCCACCCTGTGACGCCCCCAATATTATCGACATGGGCCGCCCACATGCTGCCATAGGGGCCCTCGCGCAGACGGTCTTGGCGGATCGCGTCCCGGACCGCGGCGAAAGACAGGAGACGCTCGCCTGTGAGGTATTGCCACGTCAGCGAGCCGGGCCAAGGTGGGCGCCGTAGGCGCCATCGAGCCGGGACGGCCGGACTTGGCATCACGCCGCGGTCCGGACGTTGCCATTGAGGAAAAGTCGGTTCGTAGCCGATCAGATCCGCGACATGATGAAGGCCGTCCGCAAAGCTGACACCGGCCAGATGCTTCACGAGGCTGAACACATCGCCTTTCGCGTCGCTCAAGGGGTCGAACCAGCCCTTGCCTTCGTGGATGATAATAATGATCTCGCCGGCGCGGCGGCACTTCACCGCGCGCCGGGTGCTCTCTTTCAGATCGATGACGAAGCCGGCCTTATCAAGCACGGCCGCACAGGACACTTTGTCCTTCAGCTCTTCCAATTCACTCCTGTTCATCCTTCCTTCCCGCCGCCTTTCCGCGCTCGGCCTTTCCTATTTCCTCTTTCCCACACCATGCGGGACAGCTCGCGAAAGGCCGCGAAGAGCAAAGGGGGCAAGGGCGTGGCGGGCGGCCACGGCATTCGATAGGGAGTTCGGGGGCTACTCCGCCCGGCGCGGCGCAGCTTCCCTTGCGGCCGCCGCTCGCAAGCGGCACATCGAACCTCGGCACGCAAAAAAGGCCGGCTTTGCACAGCTAGGCCTTGCGCGAGTCGTGATGGGGCATCCGAAGGAATGGGACTCACGCCGGTTGCGTGAATGAACAGCGAATACGAATGCAGCGGAGTGATCAAACAGCCGTGGGCGCCTTGGCCTAAACGGTGTCGATGAGGCTTACGTGAAGGTCGTTGATGACGGCAGCAAGGCCGGGTGCTCCGATCAACGGCATGATGCGTACCGCCGACAACTTCGCGATCGCGCGGTCGAAGACTGCGAGATTGGTATGTCCATTCAGGCGGGACGGATAGATGACGCCGTCCGGCGTGGACCGATGTTCATGGAAAGCAAGCGACCACGCACGGGCGAGGGATTGGCGGGAGGATCTCGCGACATCCGTCGGCACTCCCATCCTGATCGCGTGGTCCTCGCGGAGATCAACAAGGCGGAGATCAGCAATCGTTTCGATCACTGCGTAGCGGCGCGCGTAAATCTCCTGCTCTTCGATCGGGAGATCGCCCACGAGACCATCGCGCCGATCCCGCAGGACCGCTTCGAGGAAACAGACCTTGAGTGTGTCGCCCAGATAGACAACTCCAAACCGCCTCGCGGGGTCGCGCCGGCGGGGATCGCTGAAGCGGCTCGGCGTCTTTCCATATCCTAACGGGTCGGGAAAGGCGCTCGCATAGATACGTCCAAATTGACGGCCGGCAGGAATGGTTTCGATATCGAGCGGGGAATTCTCAAAACCGGAAGGCGGTTTGATTGCGGTCATTCAGCGAAAATCACCGCGGGCGATACCCTCGACCACTGCAATCACGTCGTCGTCCTGACCGCGTTTCAGCGCATCGAGCCCCGTCCGGCCGTCCAGGGCGCCGTGCGGCGTGACAAGGAAGCGGTAAACTGCCCATGCGCCGCCGAGGATCTCGTGCAGCTTCGGAAGCGCACCATAGGGCCGACCGTCCCGATCGAGTTGCCATGACGGAAAGCGGAAGCCCCGTTTGGCCCCGTCGAGACCAAGAACCTGCCCGTTCTGACGCTTTGTGTTGACGGTGACGCGCGAAACGCCGAGCAAGTCTGCAAAGGCTTCCGCGCTCAGCATTTCGTCCTCAGCGAGAATCTCCGCCACGCGCCGCCGGCCCCGTTCCCGCGCCGCCGCCAACGCTGCCTGAAGCTCGTCATCCGGGCTTGGCACATAGTCTACCGGAAACGCATCCTGATATGGTAGGGGGTCTTCTTCAACGACCGAAATCGTCTGCGCTCCGGCTTGCGGGTCCACGACGACGCGGAAACTGACCTGATGACCGGCTGTCTTGCTCAGCTTGACTGCCTCGGCGTATTGCCTGATCAGAGCCTTCTCGAAATCGGCCCTCCGCGGCAGCGTCATCGAAAGCGCAATATTGGATGAGTCGCGGGGTTCGTTAGCTATAGTTTTCGTAGCGGACATGGTCTTCAGCCTCCTGCGCTATAACTTAGGCAGGACAGGACAATTCGTCAAGTTCGTTAAGTTCGTAAATTACAGCATTCTACGTGGCATTTCAGGAGACACCAAACCGTTCAAGCATCTTTCGAAGCTGAGCGTTCTGTTGATGAAGTTGTTTCGAGAGCAATGCCTTGAGGTGCCGGTTTTCCGCGTCAAGTGCAACCAACTCATCGATCGGGGTCTCGACTTCAGCGGCGACGGGTCGATCATCGTGCGCATTAGTCGTGCTATCAAGATGATCTTCGCGTGCGGGTGTCCTCGCTTTTTGACGCCGTTCGGCGCGGTGCTTTTTCGGTCGCCGGATCGAACTGACGGAGCCGCCATCGGTTGACGATGAAACCGATGGCACCGATTCGGTCAATGAAACGCTGTCTTGGTTTTGGCTGCCGCTTTCGGCGCGGTCATCGATTTGACTTTGCGGCGTTTGATCCGGCTGCATCTCTCTGCCCGGGCTCAACGTTTCCAATCCCGTTTTGGAGTCGAACAGATGCGGCGCATCACTCTCGGCCTGACGGGCAAATGCCTTGAGATCGGTCTTTCCCCAAATCGAGGCCGGGGGCATTGTCGACCGTCGGCGCTTCGACTTGAGTTCGACAATGAAATTTCGTTGTGGCGTTTTCATCTGTGTCCAGTCTTCCAATCGCGAGCCAATCTCACGACACTCCAAATCGCTCGAGCATCTTCCTGAGCTGAGCGTTCTGCAGGTCGAGCTTTTGCGCCAGCTGGCTTCTCAGCTTTTTGATGTCTTCGTCAAGGCTTGCCACGTCATCGAAGAAGGGATCGCGTGAGGGCGATGGTTGCGGACGTGGATCTTCAGGTGGGGCAACCGAGCTCTGTGCGGCCACGCTGGCCTCGGCTTTCCTGGCACGTTCGCGACGTTTGACTGGCGGCTTGACTTGATTCGTTCCGGGGACCTTGCTTTTTGGCGCGGACCCCGTTTCGACGCGCGGATGATGGGCTTCTTCATCAGGTGCAGCAGTTCGAGGCTCTTCGACATCGACGGACGGCAAGGCTCGCGCGACATCGGGATCGCTTTCGACCGCACTCGAGGCCACCAACACCTGATCGACCGGCGTATCCTCATCGTCATCCGCTTTGACGGATGCTTTCGGTGAAACGGACGGATGCGCCGGCGTCCAGTCTGTTTCGCGTTCGCGAGCGTCGGGATCGCTGTCATGGCCGACCGCGCTCTCCTGCACTTTCCCCGGCCGGCGCCGCGACGTCAGATCGACAATGAATCTCCACGGTGTTTTCATAGTGTTTCAACCTCGGGCAACCCGGACTGCAATCCTGCTGCCACTACTATATCCTCACTCGCCATTCGGCCGGGCACGATGAAGCGCGCCCGGCGACGACATCACCTGCTGAAAATGCCGCACCAGATCGTTGTTGTAACCGGGCCGCGCTGCGCCAGCCGATCAGCTAAGCCCAAGCCGTTTGCGCAGCTCTGCATTTTCCTGTCTCAGCTTTTCCGCCAGGAGTTTGCGAAGTCGCTTGTTCTCTTCTTCGAGCTGAATCAGATCTTCCAGCTCATCGAGTGCGGGCGCGGGCGTCGCTGCCCCCTGCTCGAGAGGCTTCGCCGTCGTTTTCCTTGGAGCACCCTTGCGCGTGCTCCTGCCATCCACGACCTTCGTCTCAACGGCCTTACGCTTTCCTCGCCTGCCTCGTCCGTCAGCGGGCATAACGCTTGCGGCCGGCGACGACACGGCTTCCGCCTGCGATCCGGTTGGAGTCGTTTCAGCAACGGCCTTTTGACGCCGCGGCGCACGCTGCTTCCGGGTCTCGGGTTTTGCCAAAATGCCTGTCTCCGGCGCCCCTTCAACGGAGCCTGTATTGTTCTCGTCAGCCATCGGTCGTCTCCTCTAAAGCCAAGTCTCTTTTCGACCGACTGAAAGGTGGAGTCAACAAGCGCTGGAAACGCGGTCCTTGCCGCTCAAGATGCAATGGTGGCAGCGCGATCGGCCCCCGATCTCCTGCCGGTCGTACGGATCCTGGTGGCTACCGTCAGAAAGCCACAGGCCATCGGAAGCAGCTCAAAGGCGGGGTCTCCTAAAAAGAATGCAGAGTATCGGAGGAAGCAATATAGCACCGTCGCAGGCTACTCCTCTCATCAAAACCGGCCCTCGATTCAGCCGTCGAGAAGCGTTCGATGGACGAGCCTGTTGGGGGAATAGGGCAGCCAGATATTCGCGGCTGCTAATGCGAGAAAGAATCCAAAAGATGTTCGGGTTTATCGTAGCGGGTCGCGATACGTCGCAACCCTTCGAGCATCTCATCCTGATCATCGCGCTATAGCGCCCCCTTCACCATCTGGCCGAAGATGGTCGCGCCACAGAGCCTCAGCCCTACCGACGGAATGGCCGTTGTTCTTGCGCTATCCATCGGATGATCGCTAAGTCATGTTACTCTAGCGTCGAGTCGTTGTGGCGGACGAGCGACTTTGGCTAAATTAATTCCGCTTTCGAAGGCAGTTCAATGACCGGACAACTTTCTCTTCCTCGCGAGCGGATTTCCGTGCTTTTGTTGGAAGGCATCAGTCAGAGCGCGGTGGACTACTTTGCGTCATCCGGTTACGTCAATCTCACTCACTTGCCGAAGGCTCTGGATGACAAGGATCTCAAAAGTCATATAGCCGAAGCGCATATTGTCGGAATTCGTTCACGCACGCATCTAACAGAGGAAATTCTCAGTTCCGCCAAGAAGCTCATGGCCGTCGGCTGTTTTTCCGTGGGGACAAATCAGGTCGACCTGGATGCGGCACGTCGACGCGGAATCCCGGTGTTCAACGCTCCCTATTCCAATACCCGCTCGGTCGCCGAGCTTGTGATCGGTGAGGTCATCGTGCTGACCAGGCGGATATTCCCCCGTTCGGTTTCCGCTCACGAAGGTGGATGGGACAAATCCGCGGAAGGTAGTCGTGAGATGCGCGGGAAAACGCTGGGCATCGTCGGCTACGGCAACATCGGCTCGCAGCTTAGCGTCCTTGCCGAAAGCATGGGCATGAACGTTCGCTACTTTGACCCTTCAGACAAGCTTCGCCACGGCAATTCGGAATCCATGGCTTCGCTCGGTGAGCTTCTCGAAATCTCCGATTTTGTGACGATGCATGTTCCGGAAACCAGTTCGACGCAAAACATGATCACTGAGGCCGAGCTGCGCAGAATGAAAAGGGGAGCCTTTTTCATCAACAATTCCCGCGGGACTGTGGTCGATCTTGAAGCGCTTGCGAAGGTTTTGAAAGACGGACATCTCGCAGGCGCGGCCGTGGACGTGTTCCCGAAAGAGCCGGCATCCAATAAAGAGCGGTTCGAAACGCCGCTGCAAGGTTTGGATAATGTCATTCTCACCCCGCATATTGGCGGCTCAACCGAGGAAGCCCAGGAGCGCATTGGAAGGGAAGTGGCCAGGAAGCTTGTCGAGTATTCCGACGTCGGCTCGACGCTGGGCGCGGTCAATTTTCCCCAGGTTCAGCTGCCGCCACGAGCGAATGGCACGCGCTTCATCCATGTTCATGAAAATCGCCCAGGCATCCTAAACAGTCTGAATACAATTTTTTCGTCCCGTGGATTTAATATCGTCGGCGAGTTCCTGCAGACGCACGGAGAAACGGGTTACGTGGTTGTTGAAGTCGAAGGCGTTAGCGAGACAGCGAATGAAATACTGGATTCACTTCGCCAGATTCCTGGAACGATACGAGCCCGATTGGTTTACTGACGCCGGTGGGAAGCTACCACTGTCCAAGTGTTCTCGAATTAGCAATATAGCTGAAACGCAGACGTTATTGGGGCCATTGAGCCGAAACCTTCAATGCGCCTGTGACGAGCTAACGCTGTTTGGCCTGCCTGTACGAAAACAAAGACGAGAATGAACGCCTTGATGGGTATCGAACCAACGGCCAATAGGTAAGAGGCGAACTCTCTCGACGACTTATGTCACCAACCGCGTTCAATTCCGCCAGATCGAAAACATTAGAGTCCCGCCAAGACCAACGGGTGGATTTCTTTTTCCGTAGTTAAAGAGCCCAGCAGCGAAGCTAATGTACCTTACCGAGAGCGGGTCCCGTCTGCTGCAGCGCCGCGTCAGGATCTTCTTCGGATTGCTCGCGCAGTTTACGATTAACTGGGCGCTGGTCCTTGAACCGACGACGTAATGCCCCCCTCGATACAGCGGCACCATGTATCTATCTCGCCGTGCGCTCGGGCTGAAGGTTGTTGAGTGACGGTGACCTTAGGGAGATAGTGGGGGTCCATACGGCCACGTGGAAGATGCGTTGGCTGACGGCACGTGACCCGCATAAGAAGCAGGCGACACCGTATGAAATACGACATGACCTTTGGTGCTTTGGCAAAGGCACCGATATACCGCTGACCTTTTTTCTTTCGGCTTCGTGCCCGCAGGGAAACCTCTCCCGCAAATTTGAACGATCAACGTCTCCGCACTTGCGTCATCGATTTACGTGTTATATGATGATCATCATGCGAAACTCAACAATCAATTCCCGAGCCGCCGCAAAGGAGGCTTCCCACAAACGGATCGTACAGGCTGCGGCACGCGCCATCCGCCGCAGTGGCTTTGACGGTACGGGTGTGGCAGACATCATGAAAGAGGCTGGCTTGACGCATGGTGCGTTCTACGCCCACTTCGACTCGCGAGAGGCCATGCTGGCCAAGGCGGCAGAGCAAGCTGGCGCCGAGTCAAACGCTGCTGGCGCCCTTGCCCTCTCCTCAGCGTGTTCAAAAGGAGCTTTCCAGGCATTGGTACAGGCCTACCTCTCCAAGGAGCATCTCATGAGCATTGAGACGGGATGCCCCGTGGCCGCACTTGGTTCCGAGATGCACCGTCAAGCGCCTGAGGTGCGCCGGGTGACCACGCGCGGTATCAAGGAAATGATCGATCAGGTCGCGCGCCAGCTACCGGACTGGGGGCAGCCAGACGCCCATGAGCGCGCTTTGGTGACGGTCGCTACCATGGTGGGCACGCTAATCTTGGCTCGCGCGGTCGATGACGCCGCCCTGTCGGAATCTTTGTGCAGTGCGGCATTGAAGCGTCTTGACTCCTCAGGGTCTTGATTGGCCGCCTCATTTTTTTTGACATTACATATGACGACCATCATATCAAAAGCCCCGTCAACTGCCACTGGTTGTGGTCCTGAATCTGGCACTACTGAGGAAAATCTATGAAAGCTTTCATCGTGGATCGTTACGGCAAGCGGGAGCCTTTGCGGGCTGTTGACGTGCCAGAACCGGAACTAATGGCCGACGAGGTGTTGATCGAGGTCTACGCGTCAGCCGTCAATCTCATCGACGCCAAAGTGCGCAACGGCGAGTTCAAGCTCATCCTGCCTTACCGCACCCCCTTCATCCTCGGGCACGACGTGGCCGGTGTGGTGGTTCGTGTCGGTGCCCGCGCTCGTCAATTCAAGGTGGGCGACGAGGTTTACGCGAGGCCCCGTGACCTGCGCATCGGAACCTTTGCAGAGCTCGTTGCGGTCAATGAGGATACCGTGGCGCTCAAGCCTAAGAACATCACCATGGAGGAGGCCGCCTCGATCCCCCTGGTCGGTTTGACGGCATGGCAGGCGCTGGTCGAGAAAGCAAAGCTTCAGAAGGGGCAGAAGGTATTCATCCAGGCGGGTTCCGGCGGCGTCGGAACATTTGCGATCCAGTTGGCCAAGCACCTGGGCGCCACCGTGGCCACCACCACCAGCGCCGGCAACGAGGCGCTGGTGAAAAGCCTGGGCGCGGATGTCGTGATCGATTACCGCAAAGACGCCTTTGAAGATCAGCTGCGCGACTACGACGTGGTGCTGAACAGTCAGGATGAAAAGACATTGAAGACGTCCATGGGCGTGCTCAAGCCTGGCGGTCACGTCGTGTCCATCACCGCGCCACCGGACCTGCAGTTTGGCAAGAATATCAAAGCGTCGTGGCCAGTGAGACAGATCTTCAGAGCGCTAAGTTTCAGCGTTCGCCGCAAAGCACGTCGCCTCGGGGTCAGCTACACCTTTCTGTTCATGAAGGGCAACGGAAGCCAGCTTCGTCGGATCGCATCGCTCATCGAGGCAGGCGCCATCCGCCCGGTGGTCGACAAGGTCTTCCCCTTCGAATCCACCAACGAAGCCCTGGCTTATGTCGAAAGCGGCCGGGCCAAAGGCAAGGTGGTGATCAAGATGCGATGACGTCCCACAGAACGACGCAGCACCCTCCGAAACATGACGAATTCACTTGAAAACTGAACCAATCAACTGGAGCCTTCCATGAACATTGAAAACTCTGTCGTCCTCGTCACCGGTGCCAACCGTGGCATCGGCCTCGCATTTGCCCGCGAGCTTCTCGCACGTGGCGCCCGCAAGGTCTACGCCGCCGCACGGGACCCTGCCACTGTGACGCTGCCGGGCGTGCATGCCTTGCGGCTTGATGTCACCAAGCCTGAAGAGATCGCGGCTGCAGCACGGGTGGCCACCGACGTGAACCTGGTGATCAACAACGCCGGGATAGCCCAGGTGGGTGGCTTTCTCGCCGATGACAGCGAAGAGGTGGCCCGACGCATCTTCGAGACCAACTTCTTCGGCGTGCTGAACGTGAGCAAGGCCTTTGCACCCGTGCTCAATAGCAACGGCGGTGGCGCATTGATCAATGTGCTGTCGGTGGCCTCGTGGATTAACGGCGCGGAGCTGGCTGCCTATTCGGCGAGCAAGTCAGCGGCATGGTCTTTGACCAATGCCTTGCGCCACGAGTTGGCCAGCCAGAAGACCCAGGTTCTGGGCCTGCACATGGCCGGCGTCGATACCGACCTCACGCGCGGCTTCGAGATTCCGAAGACCAGCCCCGAAGAGATCGTTCAGCGCGCACTCGACGGTCTGGCTGACGGCGCCGACGAGGTGCTGGCTGACGCGTTCACCGAACAGGTTCGGCGAGGCTTGACGGCCCCGCGCCCGGCCTACCTTCCCCAGGCCCAGTGAAATGACGTATGAATCCCGCATCGACAGAAAGCCCGACATGCTCTTTACACCCTTCGTTAATCCCTCCCTACAGTTGCGCAATCACATCGTGATGGCGCCTATGACGCGACACCGCGCCGTGGAACACAACACACCGAACGCCCTGATTGCCGAATACTACAGCCAACGGGCCACAGCCGGCCTGATCGTCACCGAGGGCACCTCGCCCTCACCCAATGGGCTGGGCTATCCACGCATTCCGGGCCTCTTCAACCAAGCCCATGTGCAGGGTTGGAAGCAAGTGACGCAGGCTGTCCACGCACAGGGCGGCAAGATCTTTGTGCAGCTGATGCATACCGGTCGCGTGGCTCATGCGGACAACCTGCCGTCGGGTGCTGAAGTTCTGGGACCGACTGCGGACATTTGCCCCGGCGAGATCCACACCGACTCGTCGGGCATGCAGCCGCACAGCGCGCCGCGCGCCATGACCACGGAGGACATCGCCCACGCGGTAGTGGAGTACGCTCGGTCGGCGCAACTGGCTATCGAGGCGGGTTTCGATGGTGTCGAGCTGCACGCGGCCAATGGCTATTTGATTGAGCAGTTCCTGAACGCCAGCGTCAACCGGCGTACCGATGGGTATGGGGACGGTCTGCATGGCCGTAACCGTTTTGCGCTGGAAGTGGTTCGCGCCACTGTTGCCGCCATTGGCGCAGACCGTGTTGGGATTCGCCTGTCACCGTTCGGCGTGTTGAACGGCACGGGCGGCTACCCCGATGTCGAAGCCCAGTATCTGGCGCTCGTCAAGGAACTGTCGCAGCTCGGCATTCTTTACGTCCACCTTCTGGACCATTCTGCCTTGGGTGCCCCTCCAGTGCCTGCCGAGCTGAAGTTACACCTGCGCAGCGCGTTCAAGGGCCTATTGATCCTGGCCGGTGGCTTCGACCAGGAAAGCGCCGAGCGTGCACTTAAGGAAGGTCAGGCGGATTTGATTGCTGTTGGCCGCCCCTTCATCGCCAACCCGGATCTGGTGGCGCGCATGCAGACAGGGGCGCCTCTCAACCCCTTGGACATGGCGACGTTGTACACCCCTGGCCATGAGGGCTACACCGACTACATAACGCTTAATCTGGCATAAAACACCGACTCATATCTTTGCTCGGGCTTTGTCCAGTCAACGACCTGCGCCCGCTCACGGCGGGAGCGTGAGATTGCAAAACGGGAAGCCCCACAGACAGTCTTCTATGGGTGAGAGATCGGGCGATCTCGCGATTTGGGTGAACCAGGGTCGTCGCCTTGAAGGGATGTGAACCGCCGACACACTTGGGTTAGATTGTCTATCTGGTTAAGGAGAAGGTCGGCACCAGGCCTGATTGGACGTCCCGCCATGCGCGCCACGTTCGGCCTCCCCGTTAAAGCGCCTTTTCGAGTTCGGGCAGGACGTCGAAGAGATCGGCGACGAGGCCGTAGTCGGCGACCTGGAAGATCGGCGCCTCCTCGTCCTTGTTGATGGCGACGATCACTTTCGAATCCTTCATGCCGGCCAGATGCTGGATGGCGCCGGAGATGCCGCAGGCGATATAGAGATCGGGCGCCACCACCTTGCCGGTCTGGCCGACCTGCCAGTCGTTCGGGGCATAGCCGGCATCGACGGCCGCACGGCTGGCGCCGACGGCGGCCCCGAGCTTGTCGGCAACCGGCAGGATGACCTCCTTGAACTTCTCCGCCGAACCCAAGGCCCGGCCGCCCGAGATGATGATCTTCGCCGATGTCAGTTCCGGCCGTTCCGAGGCCGACAGCGCATCGGAGACGAACCGCGACAGGCCCGCATCGGAGATGGCCGCGATCGCCTCGACGGAGGCCGAGCCGCCGGCCGGCGCAGAGGCAAAGGAGGCGGTGCGCACGGTGATCACGCGTTTGGCATCGCTTGCCTGCACCGTCTGGATGGCGTTGCCGGCATAGATCGGCCGCTTGAAGGTATCGGATGAGACGACTTCGATGATCTCCGAGATCTGGGCGACGTCGAGCAGGGCGGCGACCCGCGGCAGCACCGTCTTGCCGACCGAGGTGGCGGCAGAGACGATCGTGTCATAGGAGCCGGCCAGCGAGACGATCAGGTCGGCCAGCGACTCGGCCAGATTGTTGGCCAGCGCATCGCTTTCGGCGAGCAGCACCTTGGCCACACCGGAGAGTTTCGCCGCCTGATCGGCCGCAGCCTTGGCGGCCTTGCCGGCGACGAGGATGTGCACGTCGCCGCCGATCTGGCTTGCTGCCGTCAGCGCCTTGGCGGTCTGGTCGGAGAGATGATTGCCGTCATGGTCGGCCAGAAGAAGAATGGTCATGATAGTTGCTCCTGTTCCTGCCCGATTACAGCACGCCGGCTTCGTTCTTCAGCTTGTCGACCAGTTCGGCGACCGACTTGACCTTGACGCCGGCCTTGCGGCCACTCGGCTCCTCGGTCTTCAGCACCTTCAGCCGCGGCGTCGTATCGACGCCGAAGTCGGCCGGAGCTTGTCTGTCGAGCGGCTTCTTCTTCGCCTTCATGATGTTCGGCAGCGAGGCGTAACGCGGCTCGTTCAGGCGCAGGTCGGTGGTCACGACCGCCGGCAGCTTGATCTCGATCGTCTGCAGGCCGCCATCGACCTCGCGGGTCACGGTCGCCTTGCCATCCCCAATCTCGATCTTCGAGGCGAAGGTCGCCTGGGCCGAACCGAGCAGGGCCGCCAGCATCTGGCCGGTCTGGTTGGAATCGTCGTCGATCGCCTGCTTGCCGGTGATGATCAGGCCCGGCTGTTCGGCATCGGCGACCGCCTTGAGGATCTTGGCGACGGCGAGCGGCTCGACCTGATCGTCGGTCTCGACCAGGATCGCCCGGTCGGCGCCCATGGCAAGTGCCGTCCGCAGCGTCTCCTCGGCCTTGGCCGGGCCGATCGACACCACCACCACTTCCTCGGCCTTGCCGGCCTCCTTCAATCTCAGAGCCTCTTCCACCGAGATCTCGTCGAACGGGTTCATCGACATCTTCACATTGGCAAGCTCGACACCCGTGCCATCCGGCTTCACCCGGATCTTCACGTTGTAGTCGACAACCCGTTTGACTGGGACGAGAATCTTCATGGGCGATCTCCATCTGTGCCGATTTATTAACCGTGTCTCGACAGAGTCATCTGCAGCGCTGCGGCGGACGTAAGTCGAAATTCACATGCATTCGCCGAGCTAGGTCGTCGATGACCAATCACACGATACCTTGCCGTTGTGCTCACCCAACTGGGGCGATCGCCTTTGGGAGGTAAGCGCAGTTCCGGAGAAGATGATTGGTGTCCTGATGCCTGCAATTCCGTCATTTACTATCGACATTCCTCGGTGCGCGACTTGCGGATCAGCGAAGACGTCTTCCACAGTGTTGATCGGTCCGGCGGGAACGCCCACGCGTGCAAGATCGGCCAGCAAATCCGTTCGTTTGAAAAGCTTCGTCTGCGCCTCCATGACCGATGTCAGCTCCTCTCGATGACGCACCCTGTCCGCGTTCGTCTTGAAACGGGCGTCGGCGGCCACAGACGACAGCCGGAGGACATCGCAGATGCGTGCGAACTGGCTGTCGTTTCCGCAGGCGATAATGATATTGCCGTCGGATACCGGGAATACCTGATATGGCGCGATGTTAGGATGGGCATTGCCGAGCCGCGTCGGCGCCTTTCCCGAGGCCAGGAAATTCATCGCCTGGTTAGCCAATACGGCGACCGTGCTGTCCAGCAGCGCCATATCGATATGCTGCCCCTCCCCCGTGCTGTTGCGGAGGATCAAAGCGGCCTGGATTGCGATGACCGAATAGAGGCCGGTGAAGATATCGCCGAACGCCACGCCGATTTTCTGCGGCTCCCGGCCCGGCTCACCGGTCAAATCCATGATGCCCGCCATGCCCTGGACGATGAAATCATAACCTGCACGCCCGGCATACGGGCCGGTTTGGCCAAAGCCGGTAATCGAGCAGTAGATCAGCTTCGGATTGATCGCCTTCAGGCTCTCGTAATCGAGACCGAACTTCTTCAGCCCGCCGACCTTGAAGTTCTCGATGACGACGTCCGCGTTCGCGATCAGTGCGCGCAGTTTTTCGACATCTTCCGCCGCGTTGAAATCCGCCGTGATGCTCAGTTTTCCGCGATTGCAGCTATGGAAGTAGGCTGCCGCGACATCATCGTCATCGGTGATGAAGGGAGGCCCCCAGCGGCGCGTATCGTCGCCCTCCGGGCTTTCCACTTTGATGACGGTTGCTCCGAGATCGGCAAGTGTCTGTCCGGCCCACGGACCGGCCAGGATACGCGCCAGTTCCACGACTCGAACGCCTTCAAGCGGAAATTGCATGGGTAACTCCCTGATCATTGCCTAGCTCGCCGATCCGCCTCACATATTCGGATAGACAGGCCCCTCGCCGCCCTGCGGCGGCACCCAGTTGATGTTCTGGTTCGGGTCCTTGATGTCGCAGGTCTTGCAGTGCACGCAGTTCTGGGCGTTGATGACGAATGTCTTGTCGCCGTCCTTCTCCACCCATTCATAGACGCCGGCCGGACAGTAGCGCGTCGACGGGCCGGCATAGATACCGAGTTCGGAGGCCTTCTGCAGGGCGATGTCCTTCACCTGCAGATGCACCGGCTGGTCCTCCTCGTGATTGGTGTTCGACAGGAACACCGAGGACAGACGGTCGAAGGTCAGGACGCCATCCGGCTTCGGATAGGCGATCGGCTTGTGCTGGGCGGCCGGCTCCAGGCTTTCCGCATCGGTCTTGCCGTGACCAAGCGTGCCGAAGAGCGACAGGCCGAAGAGCTGGTTGGTCCACATGTCGAGACCGCCGAGCGCCACTCCGATCGCCGTGCCGAACCTCGACCACAGCGGCTTGACGTTCCGGACGCGCTTCAGATCCTTGCCGATGTCGGTCGCCCGCCATTCCTTCTCGATCTCGACAACCTCGTCATGGCTGCGGCCGGATACAATCGCCGCCGCCAGCTTCTCGGCCGCCAGCATGCCCGACAGCACCGCATTGTGGCTACCCTTGATGCGCGGCACGTTGACGAGACCGGCCGAACAGCCGATCAGCGCCCCGCCGGGGAAGGTCAGCTTCGGCACCGACTGGTAGCCGCCCTCGGTGATGGCGCGCGCGCCATAGGAGAGCCGCTTGCCGCCCTCGAAGGTGCCGCGAATGGCAGGATGCGTCTTGAAGCGCTGGAACTCCTCGGAGGGATAGAGATAGGGGTTCTTGTAGTTCAGGTGGACGACGAAGCCGACCGCCACCAGATTGTCTTCGAGGTGATAGAGGAAGGAGCCGCCGCCGGTCTTCATGCCGAGCGGCCAGCCGAAGGAATGCTGCACCAGTCCCTGTTTGTGGTGCTCCGGCTTGACCTGCCAGAGCTCCTTGATGCCGATGCCGAACTTCTGCGGCTCGCGGTCCTTCGACAGGTCGAACTTGGCGATCAACTGCTTGGCAAGCGAGCCGCGCACACCCTCGCCGATCAGCACATATTTGCCGCGCAGTTCCATGCCGCGGGTATAGTTCGGGCCGGGCTCGCCGTTCTTCTCGATGCCCATGTCGCCGGTGGCAACGCCGATCACCGCGCCGGCATCATCATAGAGCACTTCGGTTGCGGCAAAGCCCGGATAGATCTCGACGCCGAGCTCTTCCGCCTTGGTCGCGAGCCAGCGACAGACGTTGCCGAGCGAGACGATGTAGTTACCGTGATTGTTCATCAGCGGCGGCATCATGAAATTGGGCAGGCGGATCGAGCCGGCGGGACCGAGAAACAGAAACTGGTCGTCGGTCACCTCGGTCTTGAAGGGATGATCGCCATCCTCGCGCCAACCGGGCAGCAGCCGATCGATGCCGATCGGATCGACGACGGCGCCGGAGAGGATATGCGCACCCACTTCCGAGCCCTTCTCAAGCACGACGACCGAAAGCTCCGGATTGACCTGCTTCAGCCGGATCGCCGCCGCCAGACCGGCCGGACCCGCACCGACGATCACCACGTCGAATTCCATGCTCTCTCGACCCTCGCCTACGTGTTCTTCGCTCATGATCGATGCCTTACAATCTCGAGGTTGAAATGCGATGGGGTCAGCGGGTTGGCCGCGCCGGAACGTAGCTGTAGTCGTAGAACCCGCGTTGCGCCTTGCGCCCGAGCCAGCCGGCCTCGACATATTTGACCAGCAGCGGGCATGGGCGGTATTTGCTATCAGCCAGTCCTTCGTGAAGGACCTGCATGATGGAAAGGCATGTGTCCAAACCGATGAAATCGGCCAGTTCGAGCGGCCCCATCGGATGATTGGCACCGAGCTTCATGCCGGTGTCTATGGCTTCAACGTTTCCGACACCCTCATAGAGCGTGTAGATCGCTTCGTTGATCATGGGGATGAGGACGCGGTTTACGATGAAAGCCGGAAAATCCTCGGAGACGGTGACGGTTTTGCCGATGGATTCGGCGAAATCCCTCGCTATAGCAAACGCCTCCTGATCCGTACCGATGCCGCGAACCAGCTCGACCAGCTTCATAACCGGTACCGGATTCATGAAGTGTATTCCTATGAAACGATGGGGCCTGTCGGTCGACGCGGCGAGCCGCGTTATGGAGAGCGACGATGTGTTCGTCGCCACGATCGCCTCGGGCTTCAGGACGGGGCAGACGCCCGTGAAGACCTTTCTCTTGACGTCTTCATTCTCGCTGACCGCTTCGACGACCAAATCGGCGCTCGCCAGATCCGAGAGCGAGAACGCTCCCTTTATTCGGGAGATCGCCTCTTCAGCCGCCTCGCCCGGCATTTTGCCGGTCTCGACCTGGCGTCTAAAATATCCGGCGCTCGCTTCAATGCTCGCGCGGACCCGGCTTTTATCGAGATCGTAAACCAAGGCCGCGTACCCATGTTTCGCCACGACTTCCGAAATCCCAGTCCCCATCTGGCCGGCGCCAATCACCGCGACGGTAGAAATCTTATTCGCTATAGGCATGCTGCCTCTCGTTGATCCGGAGGTTGAAGGACGTTTCTGCCGAACAGATTACGAGGAATTAGAAGAACGCCTGGAGGCCCGTCTGCGCGCGCCCGAGGATCAGGGCGTGGACGTCGTGGGTGCCCTCATATGTGTTGACCGTTTCCAGGTTCTGCGCGTGGCGCATGACATGGTATTCGATCTGAATGCCGTTGCCGCCATGCATGTCCCGGGCCTGCCGCGCTATATCAAGCGCCTTGCCGCAGTTGTTGCGCTTGACGAGCGAGACCATTTCCGGAGCCATCTTGTGCTCATCCATCAGACGGCCGACGCGAAGCGAGCCCTGCAGTCCGAGCGTGATCTCGGTCATCATATCGGCGAGCTTCTTTTGATAAAGCTGCATCCCCGCCAGCGGCTTGCCGAACTGCTTGCGGTCGAGACCATATTGACGGGCGCGGAACCAGCAGTCCTCGGCCGCTCCCATGACGCCCCAGGAAATGCCGTAACGGGCGCGGTTGAGACAGCCGAACGGCCCCTTGAGGCCGGAAACGCCGGGCAGAAGCGCGTCCTCGGTAACCTCGACACTGTCCATCACGATTTCGCCTGTGATCGAGGCACGCAGCGAAAGCTTGCCGCCGATCTTCGGAGCCGAAAGTCCCTTCATGCCCTTTTCGAGAACGAATCCGCGTATTTCGTTGTTGTGGGCCTCGGACTTTGCCCAGACGACGAAGACATCGGCAATCGGCGAGTTCGAGATCCACATCTTCGAGCCGCGCAATCGGTAGCCGCCTTCAATTTTTTCGGCGCGGGTCTTCATCCCACCAGGATCGGAGCCGGCGTCGGGCTCGGTCAGGCCGAAACAGCCGATCAGTTCACCCGACACGAGGCCCGGCAGATATTTCTTCTTCTGCTCGTCGGAGCCGTAGGCGAAGATCGGGTAAATGACCAGCGAGGATTGCACGCTCATCATCGAGCGAAATCCGGAGTCGATGCGCTCGACCTCGCGAGCGATCAGTCCATAAGCGACGTAGGATGCGTTCGCGGCCCCGTACTCCTCCGGCAGCGTCACACCGAGAAGGCCGGTCTGCCCCATCAATCTGAACAGTTCCGGGTCGGTCGTTTCCTCGAGGTAGGCGTCCTCAACGCGCGGCAGGAGTTCGGATTCCGCGAAAGCCGCGGCGGACTCGCGGATCATCCGCTCATCTTCGGTCAGCTGGTCATCGAGCAGAAAGGGGTCATTCCATGAAAAGGCCAAGATCGTCATCCTCCCATTGAGGTTTTCAGCAACTCGATTGGAGGGAATGAAAGCCGTTTCTCCGACATTGCGAAAGCGAGGTTTACTCATCAGCCTATGAGCTATAGTAATAGCTTATGGCAAACCTTTCGCGACGACTGCTTCCCTCGACCTCCGCTCTCGCGGCTTTCGATTCCGTCGCGCGGCTGAGCACCTTCTCCGCGGCGGCCGAGGAGCTTTCCCTGACGCAAGGAGCCATCAGCCGGCAGATTGCCGCGCTGGAAGAACAGCTGGGCGTTTTGCTGTTCGAGCGCACCAGCCGCGGCGTCATTCTCACAGAGGCCGGCACCGATTATGCGCGGGCTATTGCCAGCGCTCTGGCGGAAATCCGCTCCGCTTCGCTGCACGCCATGACCAAACAGCATAACGATCAGCTCAATCTTGCCATCTTGCCAACGTTCGGCACCCGCTGGCTGATGCCGCGCATTCCCGAATTTGTCGCCAGACATCCGGAGATCACACTGAACTTCGCGACGCGCATAGGGCTGTTCGATTTCGACCGCGACGACATCGATATGGCGATCCATATCGGCCAGCCCGACTGGCCGGGTGCGGAAAGCACATTTCTCATGGAGGAGATGGTGGCGCCGGTCGCCTCCCCGTCTTTTCTGAACTCGCATCCCGTCTTGAAAGCTGAAGATCTGCTTCGCCTTCCGCTGCTGCAGATGGCATCGCGGCCGGGGGCCTGGAGCCATTTTTTCGAGAGCCTGCAGGTCAGCGGCGCCCCGTCGCAGGCGATGCGGTTCGAACAGTTCAGCAACGTGGCCCAGGCCTGCATCGCCGGGCTGGGGCTCGCTTTGATGCCGCTTTTCCTCATCGACTCCGAGCTTGCGAATGGCCAGCTCGTTCAAGCCTTTCCGCATCAGGTCAAAAGCCCCAGCGCCTATTATGCGGTCGCACCACTCAGCAGGAAGGACTTCCGTCCTGTCGTGGCGTTCCGCGCATGGCTCTTGGAAGAGGTCGCGCGTTACCAGCAAGGCACTGCCGGCTAATCCGGGCCTATTCGACCATTCGCTCCTGCTCGATTGCAAGCATTCTTGACTCTTCAGCCAAATCCTGCCAGTTTTATGCTAACGTTAGCATAAGGAATGCACGTGTGGATCTTCAGTTGAGAAAAACAGGCATGCCGGGAAGGCGCCTCACGGCCAGAGCCCTGGTCAAGGATGTTCGGCTGCTCAGGCGCCTTTTGTGCGAAGCCATTGAAGCAAGCGACGGCAGGGAGGTCCGCGAGATCGTCGAACAGGTCCGCACTCTTTCGGTGACCGGCCACAGAAAAACCAGTCCGCGCCTGAACGAAAAGCTCGCCCCCTTCTGCGCAGACATGCCTCCCCGGACCCTGAAGCGCGTGATCCGCGCATTCAGCCAGTTTTCCCAGCTCGTGAACATCGCTGAAGACGCTCACCAGGCCAGAATGCAGCGCTTCGGCATCGCCGATGGCGAACCTGCCGTGCCGGGAACGATTGCCAGATCGCTTTCGGTTCTCGCTGCCGCCGGCGTAGAGGCGGAGGATATCCGCAAGCTGCTGTCGGAAGCGGTCGTCTCGCCCGTTTTCACGGCGCATCCGACCGAGGTCCGGCGAAAGAGCGTTATCGACATAGAGCAGGAGCTTGCCCGATGCTTGAGCCGGCTCGATCAGGCCGGCCTGACGGCGCAGGAGGCGGATCGATATCGGGAGGATCTGGAACGAGCGACGACGACGCTTTGGCAAACGAACAGCCTTCGAGGGCGGCGGCTGCAGGTCGTGGACGAAATCCTCAATGGCTTATCCTATTACGACAGCACCATTTTCCGCGTCATCCCGGAAATTTATAGGGCCCTCGAAAATCAGCTTCGAGCCTCGCCCTGGAGCTTCGGGCAAGACGCGCTGCCGCCATTCCTGCGCATGGGTTCGTGGATCGGCGGCGACCGCGATGGCAATCCCTATGTCAACGGCGCGACCTTGAGGGAGGCGCTCCGGCTGCAGAGTGAGCGAGTTTTCTCGTTCTATCTCGGCGAACTGCACAGCCTTGGCGCCGAACTTTCCTTGGATGACCGGTATGTGAAGGTCTCGCGGGACCTTCAGCGCCTCGCGACCGTCTCTCCCGATAGATCGGAGCAGCGCCGGCACGAGCCGTATCGCCTGGCGATCTCGGGTATCTATGCTCGCCTGGCGGCCACGGCCCGTAAATTCGGCAGCACCGAACTCGTTCGCGAACCTGTTGCGGCCGCCCCCCGCTACCGGCGCCCCGCGGAATTCGCCGAAGACCTGGCGACGATCAGTGAGTCTCTGATGGCCAATGGCGCAGAAAAGATCGCCGCTGGAAAATTGCGCAACCTCCAACGCGCCGTAGACGTCTTCGGCTTTCATCTCGTCAGCCTCGATTTGCGACAGAATTCCGAGGTTCATCAGCGGGTTATTCATGAGCTTTTCGAGAGCGTGCGCCCCGGCACAGGCTATGAAGCGCTCGTCGAGAGCGACAGGATCCGCTTGCTCACTGAGGAACTCCGCTCTTCCCAGCTGCTGGTTACACCGCTCAAGACCTATTCGGCCGAAACGATGTCGGAGCTTTCCGTCCTGCGTGAAGCCGCCGAGGCCCATAAGCATTATGGCCGCGCCTGCATCCCGAATTACATCATCTCGAAGGCGGCAAGCCCCTCCGACCTGCTGGAGGTCATGATCCTGTTCCGGGAGGCTGGACTGTTCCGGCCCGATGAGCCTGAAGCGGCCTCGGTCAATATCATCCCGCTTTTCGAGACGATCTCGGATCTTCGAAACTCGCATGACGTGATGCAGACAGTTTTGACCATAGAAGCCTATCGGACTTACCTGGCGGCACTCGGCGGCAAACAGGAAATCATGCTCGGCTATTCCGACAGCAACAAGGACGGCGGTTATCTGACGTCGGGATGGGAACTTTATAAGGCAGAGATGGCCTTCATTCGGCTTTTCGAGCGTGAGGGCATTCGCCTCAGCCTGTTTCACGGCCGCGGGGGCTCCGTGGGCCGCGGCGGCGGTCCGAGCTACGAGGCCATCACCGCCCTGCCGCCCGGCGCGGTTGCCGGATCGATCCGTCTGACGGAACAAGGTGAAGTCATTGCAGCGAAATATTCCAATCCGGCACTCGGCCGCCGAAATCTGGAACTGCTGATCGCCGCGACGCTGGAGGCGTCTTTGCTGCCTTCCGACGCGCAAGAACCGGATCCCGAATATCTCGGCGCCACGGAGGAGCTGTCTGAGATCGCTTTTGGCGCCTATCGCTCCTTGGTTTACGAGACCGAAGGATTTGAGGGCTTTTTCTGGGAAGCCACAATCATTGGCGAAATCGCTAAGCTGAACATTGGCAGCCGCCCAGCCTCACGCAGCTCGTCCCGCCGCATCGAAGATCTTCGCGCGATACCATGGGTGTTCGGCTGGTCGCAAAGCCGCATCATGCTGCCCGGTTGGTTTGGATTTGGCTCGGCCGTCGGACAGTGGCTGGCCAGGCACCCCGACGGATTGCAAACTCTTCAAAGGATGCATCGGGACTGGCCTTTCTTCCAGACTTTGATCGCCAACATGGAGATGGTGCTGGCCAAAACCAACATGGCGATCGCGGCGCGGTATGTCGACCTCGCCCCTGACGCATCCGCCCACGAGAAAATCTTCGCACGCATAAAAGACGAATGGGAAGCGACGACGGCCGCATTGTTCGGCATAACGGATCAGGCCTCGTTCCTGGAGAATAATCCGGCGTTGAAGCAGTCGATCCATCATCGCTTTCCATGCCTCGATCCGCTGAACCACATGCAGATCGACCTTCTTCGCCGCCGCCGCGCCGGAGAACGGGACCAGGATACGGAGGAGGCGCTGCACCTGACCATCAATGGAATTGCCGCCGGGCTGCGAAACAGCGGCTAGCAAGCCGTCAATGCGGATGGCCTAAGCCTATTTTTCTTGACCACGGCGAAAATATTGCGCTAACGTTTGCACAAACTGGGAGGAAATCATGACACGAACCGTACTGTTGACGGACTACGCCTGGCCGGATGACAAGGTGGAGCGCGAGGTGATCGAGCGGGCCGGTTTCACCCTCGTCAGCGGCCCCGCCGAGCCGTCGCCTTCTGCCGAGATCGACGCTTTGGCCGCAGAGCATAAGCCGGACGCCATCCTGACCTGCTGGGCTCAGGTCAGCGAGACGGCGATCGCTGCATCTCCCAATCTCAAGATCGTCGCGCGTCTCGGAGTCGGGCTGGACAATATTGCCGTCGATGCGGCCACGGAGCGGGGGATCTGGGTCACGAACGTTCCCGACTATTGCGTCACGGAAGTATCAGACCACGCCGTCGGTTTTGCGATTGCCTGGGCCCGCGGCCTGGTCCACTTCGATCGCGAGGTGCGCGATGGCCGCTGGGACCCGGCTTCGGCAAATCTCCGTCGGCTTTCGGAGCTGACCTGCGGCATCGTCGGCTTCGGTCGCATCGGCCGCGCGACGGCCGCAAAAATGCAGGCGCTCGGATGCCGCGTGACGGCACACGATCCCCATGCCTCGAACGTGCCTGCCAATGTGGAGCTTGCCGGCTTCGATACGCTTCTGGGCAAAAGCGATATCGTCATTGTCCATGCGCCGCTTTCACCTGCAACGCGCCATCTGATCAACAGGGACGCCATCTCGAAGATGCGGCGGGGAAGCCTGCTGGTCAACGTCAGCCGGGGCGGCGTCGTGGATACCGCCGCCGTGATCGAGGGCCTGGCCTCCGGCATTCTGAGCGGGGTCGGCCTCGATGTGCTCGAGGATGAACCACGCGTTCCCCCGGAGCTGATTGCTCACCCGGGCGCGATGATCACGCCGCATGTCGCCTTCTCCTCGGATGCTTCGCTGATCGAGCTGCGCCGCCGGGCCGCGGAGGAGGTCGTCAGGGTTCTCTCCGGAGAGATGCCTGAACAAGCCCGCAACAGCCCCCGCCGCTAATGCCGCAAGGACACTGAATTCATGCCTGTAGCCGAGACCACGATTTTCGACGATTTCCTGCTGAAGAGCGGCCTGATGAGCGCTTCCGAGGAGGCGATCTATAAGCCCCTGACGGGTGGCGTTTCTTCAGATATCTACCGCGTGGAGCTTCCCGGCCGGCTTATCTGCGTGAAACGCGCACTTGCCAAGCTTAAAGTATCCGCCGATTGGCAGGCGCCGGTGTCGAGAAATCTATACGAATGGAACTGGATCTCCTTCGTGGCGGAGCATTTCCCTTCCGCCGTTCCGAAACCTCTCGCGCATGACGCGCCATCTGGCATTTTCGCAATGGAATTTCTGCCGAGCGACGAGTACCCGCTGTGGAAGACCAGCCTTCTTCACGGGCACGTCGACCGAAAGGCGGCAGAGGTCACTGGCCGGCGGATCGGACAGATCCATTCCGTCAGCGCCCGCACATCGGGCTTGCCGGAAAGATTTGACTCCGGACCCAACTTCTATGCTCTCCGGCTTGAGCCCTACCTGGTGGCGACCGCCGCCAAACATCCCTTCGTCAGCGATCGCCTGGCCGAGCTGGTTCAGCGCACGGCCGAAACAAAGTTGGCGCTGGTCCATGGCGACGTCAGCCCGAAGAACATCCTGTTGGGCAGGAACGGCCCCGTGTTCCTGGATGCCGAATGCGCCTGGTTCGGCGATCCGGCTTTCGACCTGGCCTTCTGCCTGAACCATCTGCTGCTGAAGAAGATCGTTGCCGCAAAGGCGGCATCCGAGCTCGCATCGTCATTCGCGGCCTTGACGGCAGCCTATATGGATCAGGTCGATTGGGAAGATCGGGACGCTCTCGAAGCCCGGGCCGCGAGCCTGCTGCCCGCCCTCTTCCTCGCCCGGGTCGATGGCAAATCGCCCGTCGAATACATAACCGACGAATGTCAGCGCGAGGCGGTCCGCAAGGCGGCTATCCCATTGATCGCGTCGCCGCCGCAAAAGCTCGCTGACGTGGCGCAGGTCTGGTTTCCGTAAGGAACCCAGGCTTTTCCGGAGCAGTACGCTTTTCACTTCAATGAAAATGAAAAAGCCGTCGCGCTGTTGTTCGCGACGGCTGATAAAATCTTGCAGCGGCTTCGGCTCAGAACCGGGCGACCCAGCTTTCGAACGCAACCAGGAAGCTCTCGATGAACTTCTGGGTTCCTTCGTTGAGGAATACCCCATGGTCGCCCACCAATTTGTCGGCTGTGCTGAGGTAAACCTCAGGCTGGGGCATGGTCGGCACGTTGATATTGGTCAGGATAACCCGGAGCTGAAGCGCTGCCGCTGCGCCGCCGATGAGACCGGGAGAAGCGCCGGTCACCGCGCCGGGCTTGTGATCCCACACGCTTTTTCCGAACGGCCGAGAGCCGACTTCGATCGCATTCTTCAATGCCGCCGGCACGGATCTATTATATTCCGGCGTCACGAAAATTGCCCCATCGCAAGCCTTGATGCGCTCGCGGAAGGACGTCCATTCCGTCGGCGGCGTCTCGGTTTCCAGGTCCTGGTTATAGAGCGGAAGATCGCCGATCGGCACGATTTCCAGGTTCAGCCCGTCAGGCGCCACTTTCTGCATGGCGCGGGCGAATTTCAGGTTGATCGAAGCCTGACGAAGGCTCCCGACCAGGACCGCGATATCTTTCTTGGACATGTTCTCTCTTCTCGCGTGAGGGAGGCGCCGGCCGCAGCCGGCGCCGGTGATTGTTATTGCCAGACGGCGGGAACCGGCGGAACGACCACGTAGTTGCTGAAGCCGCCATCGCGTTCGCCGATGCCGGAAATGGCTTCGTTCACCCGCTCGAGCGGATAGACCTTGTGCTCGAGATAGGAGAGGTCGAGCGCACCGGTGCGGACCATGTCGGCCATTTCCTGCCCCTGGGCAGCGCTGAACCAGTTGGAGCCGATGAGCTGAACCTGCTCGTCCATCAGCCACTTCACATCAACAGGAACATCTTCCGCGACGCCGCCAACGACAACCACACGGCCGCCTCGACGAACGCCGCGCATGGAATCGACCACGGTCGCGGCCGGGGCTCTCGCACCCAGCGCGCTGATAACGAAATCCACGCCCTCGCCGCCGGTTTGGGCCTTTGCCCATTCTCCCGTCGAGCCCTCGCCGAGCATGATCGTGTCGATGCGGTCGGGAGCGATGGCCTTGATGCGGTCCATCAATTCCCTGTTTCTGCCGGTGCCCAGAATTTTGGAGAGGCCCATGGCGAGAGCGAGCTTGGTGGCCGCGACGCCCAGCGTGCCGGTAATCCCGTCGATGAGGCAAACCTGGCCGGGTCCGGCCTGCGCATTCTTCAGGGCGCCGTAGGATGTGCCGAGGTAGCCGAAGCGGCCGGCCTGTTCGAAGCTGAGATTGTCCGGCAGGCATACGAGTGAATATTCCGGAGCGGTCATGTACTGGCTGAAACCGCCATAGGGATAAAGATCGAAGATTCTTTGACCATCGCGGCTGGTGCTGAAGTAGCCGTTCAAGGTGTAGTAGCGGCATTGGCTGCGGTTGCCTGACCGGCACGCCTTGCAGGAGCCACAGGATCTGAGAGGGCTGACATAGACGCGATCGCCAATTTTGACATTGGTGACCGCCTCGCCCACTTCGGCGACGACCCCGGCTGGATCCAGGCCGAACACTGCCGGAAACTTCGGCAGCGGCTGGTGGGGAAACCAGGTTGGCCAGTTATTGATGACGTTGGCCATGTTGGGCACGATGCCGCAGGCCCTGACCTGCACCAGAACGTCGTTGGGCCGAGGCGCAGGAACCGGAATCTCATCCAACGACATCGGCTGATGAAGAGCATGCAGCCGGGCGGCGATCATCGTTTTTACCATTTACTCCTCCATAGGGACATCGGTCGAACCGTGCCCGACCGATCGCATTTTTTCAGTTTCAGACAGGTGCGCGGCAGTGCCGAGCGGTTTTGTCAGAGGGCGGCCAGGAACTCCTTGCCGGCCGGTCGGAAGTCCGCAGGCCAGACAGTCACCCAATCCTTTCCTTGAACTTGCTTGAGCTTTGTCGATGGCTTTCCGGCATTGAACTTGCCGTCGAAAGTCCTTGTCCCGACGACCGTCTCGACGGGATTTGCGCGCAGCCACGCAGCCATCGCGGCATCATCCAGCTTCCCCGCCCCTTCAGCTGCCGCGGCAAGGATCTGCCACGCAGCATATTCGACGGCGGCCTGATATTCGGCGCGCGGATAGGGGAATCCTGCCGCTTTCGCCTTGCCGTCATAGGCGCTGACGAACTCCTGGGCGCCATGATACTTGAGAAAGGGTTCGTGCTCTTCGAACCAGGTCAGCGAGGTCAGACCATTCGCTTTCGGGTGCGCCGCGGTCGGGCCGGGCGCCGGGAACAGATAGAACTGGTTCCTTGGCTGGTAATCGATCCGGCTCATCGCATCGAGAAGCTGCACGGCCTCCATGCCGATCGCACCCGACCACAGCAGATCCGGATCAGCCGCCTTGATGCGGTTCGCGATTGCGCCGAAGTCCTTCGTGCCGAATTCATATTCGAGGTCCAGCAGGCTTTTGATGCCGCGTTTCTCGGCGACCTGCTGGCCGCCCTTGGCGATCGTCAGGGCCGATGGGAATTTGCTGGTGACGAAGGCGATCGTCTTGGGAGGAGCCGGCAGGCTCGCATAGGCATCGAGAACGATCTCGGTGTCGGTCAACTGCGGCTCGGCCCCGATCGGAAGCGAGGGGAACTGCAGCGGATAGGGCGCGAGGCTCGGGTCGCCAAGGCTGCTCTGAACAAGCATCTTCTTGAACCGAGCGGCAACGCCCATTGCCGCGATAATCGAGGAAGTGCCATAAGGCCCCATCAGGAGATCGACCTTATCGGCCGTCACCAGGCGCTCGTAAAGGGTTCGCGCATTGGCGGGAAGCGATTGGTCGTCGAGAAGGACGAACTCCACCTTCCGCCCGAGAATACCGCCCTTGGCGTTGATCTGTTCGACGAATACTTCTGCCGCGAGCTTATGGATTGCGCCGACGCCCGCAAGCGGACCCGTCAACGGCAGCGTTCCGCCGACGCGGATCGGCCCCTCCTGGGCAAAAACCCTCGGCATCGCGCCGAAAGCTGCCGCGGCGGCGGCAGAGCCGAGAAATGCACGTCTGTTCAGTTTCATGGAAATCGCACTCATCTCATCCTCCCAGGTGCTTCCGGCATGTCATCGCGCTCACGGGTCTCGCGGCGCGTCGGTCTCCTGCCCGCCGGCGGCAGGTCTCAGCTCTTCGCGAGCCCTTCTGCATAGCGTTCCAGCGTCATCGGGTTGGGCATCTTCTCCGGGCGCTCCAACGGCACTCCCGTAAACTCGCTGGCCTCGAAGAACCACTTCGAGGTGGCCGGCATGCCCCAATGGACATTGGTGCTCAGGGATGCCGCGTCCCAGCGAATGGGCTCCAATTCAGCGTCTATCGTGGTGTAGTGATTGTTGAAGAACTCCACCCGGTGCCCGTCCGGATCGCGCAGATAGACGAACAGGACTCCCGAAGGGCCATGGCGGCCGGGCCCGCGTTCGACGCTGTCTCCATAGCCGTAACGGCTGGCAAAGTCGCAGACGGCGAAGATGTCGCTGCTATCCGCAACCGTGTAGGCAAAATGGTGCAGCCGCGGGCCGATGCCGGGCACCAAAGCCAGGTCGAGGCAGACGCCTTTGCGATACATGAAGTTCGCAATGAGATCGTCGCCCGCCGCGATATATTCCGACGTCCGGAAACCGAGTTCGCCGTAGAACGCGCTCAGACCGAGCGGATCGGCGACGATGACCTGGCAATGGTCGAGGCCCTGGGCTCGGGCGCCGCGATGTTCGTGCACCTCGAGAAACTTGCGGGGATGGACGCTCATGCCGGAGCAAAGCTCGACGCGAGCCCCCGAGGGATCGCTGACAAGCAAGGTCCGCCCCTGGTTTCGAACTTCGACCCATTCCCCCGGAAGCCCCTTCTCCTCGAAGAAGATCTTGGCCTTGTCGAGATCCTCCTCCAGGAACACCCTGTAACCGATCCGCCTGCACGCCGGCTTGCCGCCGGCGGGTGCGAGCACGAGGCTGTGGTGGCAGGCCTCGGACAGTCCGCGGAGGTAGGAGACACCATCAGCGAATTCCGTTTCGACGAGGCCGCCGACATTGACATAGAAATCCCGGCTGCGTCCCACATCGTTGACCTCGAGCACGACGTGGCTGAAGCGCGTGATGTTGAAGGGAGGTTTCAAATTAACAGCCGGAAGCATGTCATCCTCATCTCGTTTTGCTAACGTTAGCATAAAACGGTCGGGTGTTTTGTCAACGCCTGTTTTTAAGCGAGACCCGCAGCCGGCCCATCCAAATTCTAGCCTACGGCGGCAACGGCGGCCGGGTTTTCAGCCAGATCCAGCGCCGACCACCCGGCGAACGAAGCCTCTGTTCCAAGCGCCTCCTCGATCCGGAGAACCTCGTTCCACTTGGCCATCCGCTCGGAACGGGAGAACGAGCCGACCTTGAGCTGCTTGGCATTCCAGCCGACCGAGAGATGGGCGATCGTCACATCTTCCGTCTCGCCGGATCTCGCCGAAACGATTGTCCGAAAACCCGCCTTCTTGGCGACGGCGAGCGCCTCGAAGGTCTCGGTGATCGTGCCCGCCTGGTTCGGCTTGATCAGAACGGCATTGGCGCTTTTATCCCTGATCGCTTCGGTTACCCGCGCCGCGTTCGTCACGAAGAAGTCGTCGCCGATGATCTGGCATCTGGAGCCGTAGCGGGCGGTAAATTCCTTGAAGCCGTCCGGATCGTCCTCGGCGAGCGGATCCTCGATCGAGACGATCGGATAGGCCTTCAGCCAGCCGCCAAGCATGTCGATCATCTCGGCCGTATCGAGCTGCCGATCTTCCAGTGCCAGCGAATACCTGCCTTCCCGGCCGAATTCGGAAGCCGCGATGTCGAGCGATATCGCCACTTCGCCGCCCGGCTTCAGACCGGCAGCTTCGATCGACCGCACCAAGGCATCCAGAGCCTCCTCATTGCTGGTGAAGGCCGGCCAGTAGCCTCCCTCATCCGCCACGCCCTGGAGCTTGCCGGCCCGCTTCATGATGTCGCCCGCGGCGCGGTAGACCTCGGCGGTCCACTCCAAAGCCTCCGAGAAGGTCGAGGCGGCAGGGCACATGATCATGAAATCCTGAACGTCGACCCGGCGCGCTGCGTGCGCTCCGCCGCCAAAAATCTGGATTTCCGGCAACGGCATGGTAATTCCCTTGTCGGAGCCCGCGAGATATCGCCAGATCGGTTGATCGGCCGCGGCCGCGGCGGCGTGAAGCAGGGCCATCGACGTTGCGACCGATGCATTCCCGCCCAGCCTGCTCCGGTTCTGGGTGCCATCCAGCTCGATGATGGCTCGGTCCAGCTCGGCTTGAAGCCTGGCGTCCCGGCCAACCAGCAACTTGGCGATTTCGCCGTTGACGGCAGCCAGGGCCTTGTTGATGCCCAAGCCGGCAAGGGCGCTGCCGCCGTCGCGCAGATCGAGAGCTTCGCCGGTGCCGGTCGATGCGCCGGCAGGCGCAATGGCGCGGCCGATGGCGCCGGACGCCAGCTCGATCTCTACCTCGACGGTGGGCCGGCCACGGGAATCCCAGACGCGACGGCCCTGAACTTTTCGGATTTCGGTGTTGGTCATGTTCAATTGGTCCATAAGTCAGATTGAGATTTTGGATCATCGAGGCTCGCAGGCCGTCATCTTAATCCGTCGTATCGGCGGTCCGTGCGCCAACCAGCACCACGGCGATGGTTGCCGGTCTGTCGCTTTTGTTTCGCCACGCGTGACGCGTACCGTTCTGGACGAAGGTGTCGAACTGGCCGAGGCGGGTCTCATTGCCATCGTCGAGCTCCATCCAGATCTCGCCGTCGAGAACGATGCCGTAATCGACGGTCGGCGTTTGATGTTTGCCATCCGGTTCGAAGCGTTCGGCCAAACCTGGACTGACCGCCAAATTTTCCGCCATAGCCGCCGGGCCATTGAAATCCGGAGACATGAAAACGGCATCCGGTGGGAACGTTAGCACTAGAAAACGCGTTTCGCCCGGCTCTGGAACGAAGCTCGTCACCAGCGGCGTTGGATCGGTTCCGTCGAATGGAACCCTCGTGGAAGCCGACGTCGACCAGACCATCCGCGATACCAGTCCGGGGACCGTTCTGAATATATCAGTGCGCGGAACGGCGCCGTCCTCAGCGAACCCGGCGAAACCCTGACTGCCGTGCTTCGTGACGACGCGCCTGATATGCGCGGGAACTCTCCCGCTCGAATTTTCAGATACCAAGATACGCCTCCCTGATGCTTGGATCATTGATCAGAACCTCGGGCGCTCCGGAGGCCGTCACCCGGCCCTGCTCGATGACGTAGGCCTGATGGGCGATTTCAAGCGCCTTGTTCACGTTCTGCTCGACGAGCAGCACGGCTACGCCCCGCTCATTGATCATCTGAATGATTTTGAACATTTCCCCGACGATCAGAGGCGACAGCCCGAGTGACGGCTCGTCCATGAGCAGCACGCGCGGCTTGGCCATCAGGCCGCGGCCAATCGCAACCATTTGCTGCTGCCCACCCGACAAGGAACCTGCCAGCGAATCCTGGCGCTCTTTCAACACAGGAAAAAGCTGAAACACTTCAGCGAGCGTGGCATCGCGCTCCGCACGGGCGAGCGATCGGTAGGCACCGAGCAACAGGTTGTCCAGGACCGTCATCGCCGTGAAGAGACGCCGCCCTTCCGGGACCACCGCGATGCCGTAATCGCAGACCCGGTGGCTCGGCACCTTGGAAACGTCGTTGCCCTCGATAACGATCTTTCCTTTGTGCGGGCGAAGAATGCCGGCGATGGCGTTTACCAGCGTGCTCTTCCCCGCGCCGTTCGGTCCGACGACCGAAACGATCTCGCCCGGCCTTACACTGACGGACAAGTCCCACAGAGCGATCGCGTCTCCGTAGCCGACCTCGATCTTATCGACCTCAAGCAGCATGACTGCCTCCCAGATATACGCTAACCACAGCCGGATCCCGCATCGTTTCGCCTGGATGCCCAAGCGCCAGAACTTTGCCTTGATCCAGCACCGCGACACGGTCCGCCAGTGCGACAACCGCACGCATGAGGTGTTCGACGAAGATAATCGTCGTGCCACCGGCCTTGATCCGCTTGATCATTTCGACCGCGTGGTCGACCTCGGCCGGATTCAAGCCGCAAAGCACCTCATCGAGCAGGAGCAGCCGCGGTTTTGCGGCCAGTGCTCTGGCGAATTCGACAAACTTTCGGTCATGCAGGTTCAATGTTTCGGGAAGCACGTTGGCCTTGCCGGCAAGGCCGGTGAAGGCGAGCGCTTCCCTGGTGACCGCCTCGACAGCAGCTGCGGCCATGCCATCCGCGCTGCCGAACTTCGCGCAGAGCCGCACGTTTTCGAGGACCGTCAGGTTATCGAACAGGCGCGGGATCTGATAGGTGCGTGCCACGCCCTGCTGCGCGATCAGATGCGGTGATCGACCGGAAATCTCCTCACCTTCCAGGGTGATCTTGCCGGAGGTCATGGCGTAGTGGCCGCTGATCATATTGATCAGCGTGGACTTGCCGGAGCCGTTTGGCCCAACCAGGGCCAGGATTTCACCCCGCCAGACATCCAGGGTCACGCCGGTCAAGGCACGGATACCGCCAAAGGATTTGGTGACATCCTCGCATTTGAGAAGCACGGGACCGGAACCTGCCGCCGCCGAAGGCGCAAACTGCGTAACGGCCTCAGCGGTCTCTGCCGGCGCGCCAGCTCCGTTACGCCTGCCGGCAAACCTGCGAACAAGGCTGGGAACGATGCCGGACGGCAGCACCAGGATGACGACGATCAGCGCAAGAGCCACGCCCGCGCGGCCGAATTCCGCATGAGCGCCGCTGACGATAGCGCTCTGCAGCACGGTGATGATGACCGCGCCGATCGCAGGCCCAGCCCAATGGCGGGCTCCGCCAAGAATGCTCATGAGCACGACATAAAGAGGAACGGTCACCGCAAATGTCTCGCCGACCGTGACGTAACCGACATATACGGCGTGGATCGCACCCATTGCGCCGGCTAGCGCCGATGAGACCGCAAACGAGATCAGCTTATAGCGGAACGTCGGAACGCCTTTCACTTCCGCAACGTCTTCATCGTCGTGGATTGCGAGCAGGCCCTGACCGAATTTGCTGTGAAAGATGAAATAGGACGTCGCCAGCGCGGCAAGAGCCGCGATAAGCCCGAACATGTAGAGGGAGCCGGACGCCGTTGCACCAATCATCGGGATTTCGATCCCCGAGAGGAATACGCCGGTGCCCGAGTCCAGCGCGGTGTTCGACACAATGGCCGCGATAACGAACGTCACCGACAGCGTCAGCAGCGCGAAGAATTCGCCGCGCAAGGCTCCCGAGCGAAAGACGACCAAGCCGATCAGAACGGCGACCGCCGCCGCAAGCAGCGCCGCCGCAGGTATCGTCGCGACGAAAGGCCATGACAGCTGCGTCGCCAGCGTGGCGGTCGTGTAGACCCCGATCCCGAAAAATGCGGCGTGACCGAAACTCCAGTAGCCGGTGTAACCGCTCAGGATGCCCCAGCTCGTCGCCAGCACGACCCAGAAGAAGATGATGTACAGGTAGGAGAGGTAATAGTCCGCCATTCCCAGGTAAGGCAGGGAGGCCAGGACGGCCGCGACAGGCGCTGCGATCAGGAGCTTTTTCATGGTCAAATCACCGGTTTGCGCAGGAGGATGACGATGAGCACGCTGAATGCCACGAGCGGCGCCCAAGCGGGGTTCACGACGGACATGGTAAGGCTCTCGGCCACGCCGATAAGCATTCCGGCACCCAGCGCGCCGATGGGGCTGCCCAATCCTCCAATGATGGCGACGGCAAATACGACCCCGATCCAGGCCTCGATTTGAGATGGAGCCAAAGTTCCGATCAGGGCGATGAAGACACCCGCGATACCCGCCGTCGCCGAGCAAAGGCCAGCCAGAATGTATGACACGCGGGTGGAATTGATTCCGAAAGCCGACGCCACGGGAGCGTCATGGGCGGCGGCACGCAGCGCCTTGCCGAGCATGGTCTTGTTCAACGCGTACCAGGCCACTCCAGCAAGCAGGCCGGCGCAGGCAAAGGCGGAAAGATCCAATACAGGCACGAAGATCGGACCCAGCCGGATGGTGGTCTGCGCATACGGCGTTTCGTAGCGAAGAAAGTCGGCCGACCAGATCCACTGGATCATCGATTCGATCAGGATCGTGACGCCGAACGTCACCAGGAGAGAGGCGAATTCCTTCACCTTGAAGCGCACGAACACGCTGTGCAGGGCAATGCCGAGCACGAAGAACAGCGGAGCAATCAGAAGAGCGCTCAAATATGCCGGAACGCCATAGACGGTGCCGAGCTGGTAGGTGAGGTACGCGCCGAGGAACGCCAGCGCGAAGTGGCTGAGGTTCACAAGCTTCAACAGGCCCCAGCTCAGGCTGAGACCCATCGCCAGCAGGCCATAGATCCCGCCCAACAGGACGCCGCCGACAGCGGATTGCAGGAAAAGAGCGACGGTCATCAGAATCTACGTCCCTCTGCGGACGCGATGATCGATGCCAGGAACACCAGAATATCCATACGTTATGCCTCCTCCCGTTTGCGCTAACGTTTGCACAAACATTCGTCCCACAGCGAGGGCCTCCTGTCAACGGCTTTGAAGAAGTTAATTGGCTTCGAAGCGCCTGCGCGAGCGCGCCACCGTCGGCGCAGTAATCCAGACCGATAGACGTAAGTGTCTGAAAGATTTTACTTAACATCGCGATCGGCGACGCCGGCCAAGTCATGGGGGCGAAAAATCAAATGATTGCTACTTAAACGGTATAGAACGTTTGACAACCGCGACGCCAATGCTATCGTTGGCCAAAGCGACAATTCCGAGCCAGACACGATGGTAACAATTAAAGACATCGCCGCGATACTTCAAGTTTCCCCCTCGACCGTAGGCCGCGCCCTGGCCGACGATCGCCGCATCAGCGCCGAGATGAAGCGAAAGGTGAACGAAGCCGCCGCTCAAGCGGGCTATGTTGCCAATCGTGCCGCACGCATGATGCGCGGGGTGCAGAGCAATCTCGTCGGGCTGATCGTTCCGGATATCCGCAACAGCTTTTACTCAACGATTGCCCATGCCCTCTCGCAGTGCCTTCTTTCGGCGAACTACCAGCTGACCTTGTGCGAAACCGATGACGACAGAATGCACGAGCTTCGCCACATCAGGGAACTCACGAGCGTCAACGTCGCCGGGATCATTCTGGTCCCGAGCGCAAAACCTCATCCCGATTCCGCGCGAATCCTGAAGATGACACCTCATATCCAATTGCTGCGAAAGGCGCCGCTGCTCGGCGACCAATGGTTTGGGATCGATGACAGACGGGCGCTTTACGAGAGCACCGAACACATCATCAATGCAGGTCATAAACGCGTCGCCTATATCGGCGGCACGGAAGAACTGCCCACCGGCGCGGCGCGCGTGCAGGGTTTCCGGGACGCCGTCAAAAGCGCCGACCGAGCCATTACCGTTCACGAGGAGCTTGGCGCGCCCTCCTCGCCCGAATTCGGGCGGGAAGCCGTGCGCCGCCTGCTTTCCCTAAAGGATCGACCGACGGCGCTGGTGATCGGCGCAGTTCAAAACACCTCCGGAGTCATTGACGAAATCCAGGACCAGGCCTTGAACGTTCCTCGAGATATCTCGGTCGTCGGATTTGGCGATGAGCTTGGCTATCGATGGTGGGGCCCGGGACTGACGACAGTGCAATTGCCCGTTTCGGAATTGGCGACCGCCTGCGGGCTTTGGTTCCTGCACCACCTTCAGAACAAGGGCGACCTCAGCAAGCCCTACAGCTTCATCTCCCCGCCCCAACTGGTCATCCGCGGCAGCACGGGCGCACCGTGAAACGCCGGCAGGCCGGAGATCTCCCGCTGCAAGCGGGATCGGAGAGAGGCGCCCGTCCGGCGACACGCACCTCTCTTCGATCGGCTGCGATTCATCCCGCATCCAGGGCCGGACGCTGAAAGCTCTGGAATATCTTGATGAGCGCCGCCAAGATCATGCGGCAAGCCGAGGCGGCGCGGCTTGCGCGCCGCCCGCCTGCTCAGCGGTATCCCTCTTCAAGGTCGATCTTCAGCGCGCCCATGAGGCGAACGCCGGAATTGTACCAGGCGACATTGATCGAGAGCTCGACAAGCTGCTTCTCCGACAGGAACTTTGCGACTCCGTTCCACACTTCATCGGAAACGTCGACGTTCAGCGTCGATTCCTTGGCAAAAGCCATCACAGCCTTTTCCTGCTCGTCAAAGAGATCCGAGGTCTCGAAATGCGGAATTGCATGGAACTGCTCCTCCGTCAGGCCGGCCTTTAGCCCATGAGAGTGGTGATGCTTCACCTCATATTCGGAGTTTGTGCAGTACCCGACCGTGAGGATTGCCATCTCCCGCAGCTTCGGGCTGAGGTCGGCGGCCCGCACCGCATTGGCGTAAGTGAGGAAATCATCGAGGATCGCGGGAGCGTTGGCGAGCGCCAGGAAGATATTTCCGGTCGGAACTTTCCTCTCCTTCAGCAAGCGCTCATTGAGCGCTGGCTGCGTCTCGGCCAGTTCCGTATTCGAGACATATTTTACGCGTGCCATTTCTTCACCCTCAGCTTTGTCTTCGCAATCTCCCTGTTCAAGGTGGCCCGGTGCGGAACCGGCCGCTCAACAGGTGCTAACGTTAGCATTAATAACGCTGGAGATCCCAAGGTCAATCGGAATTTTCGGCCGCAGCCGAACCCCTGCAAGAATCCCGGTTAGTGCGGTGCCGCAACCACTGGATTCGTCAAGATGCCGATACCGGGAATCTCTACCTTGAGTTCGTCGCCGGGAACGATCGGCCCAACGCCCGCGGGCGTCCCGGTCATGATCACATCGCCGGGCAGCAGCGTCATGAAGCGGCTCAAGTAGGCAACTATGTCGGCAACCGAATAGACGAGGTCTCGCGTATTGCCCGACTGTTTCACGGCGCCGTTCTGACGAAGGACGACGTCAAGGCTCGTCGGATCGAGATCCGTCACAATGGCCGGCCCCATCGGCGCGAACGTATCGTAACCTTTGCCGGCCAGCAGGCAGCCGAACTTGCTTTCCTGCCGCTGGATGATACGGTCGCTGATATCGTTGCCGCATGTATAGCCGAGGACGTGCGTTAGGGCCTGCTCCTTGCCGATGTGGCGCCCGCCCTTGCCGATGATGGCCACCAGCTCAGCCTCGTAATGAACAATTTCGCCATCGCTCGGATATTCAATGGCATCTCCATTGCCGCTCGCTGCCGTGCTCGGCTTCATGAACAGCACCGGAAGTGTGGGTTGCTCTTTTCCGGACTCATCGGTGTGCTGCCGGTAATTGTAAGCGACGCCGAATATCCGGGGCCGTTCGACCGGGCACAGCAGACTGACGTCGGCAAGGCGATCCACCTTTCCCGTCCGCTCGACAGCCTCGAACGGATCGCCGGCGATCCGCTCAATCCTATCCTCAGTTTCGATCCCATAGTGAATTCCGTCGACGGCCCGGTAGCGCACAATCTTCATTTCGATCTCCATTTTTGCTAACGTTAGCGCAATGAAGCCGGCGTCGTCAACAGATGACGGCCCCCTGTCGGACCACCGTTGCGCGACGACTATTGTCGAGGGCGCAAACGGAGCATCAAAGAAGATGTTGATCGAGGACGACCCTGGGCTTTTCAAAGTGCCGGGCGCCTCGATGAAGATCGAACCTTCGACCCACCTGTCTGTCATGAACTGAGAGGAAGAGGATCGGTGCCTTCGCTGAGAATTGCAAGATATCTTCGGTAGCTGAATACCCGGCCACGTTTGCGGCCCGTCACCTCGTCGACGATGTCCAACCGCTCCAGATCCGCGAGTGCTGCATTGACCGTCGGTGCGGACAGACCTGTAATTTGGACAACCTGGTTCGCCGTGAGAAAAGGATTCTGCTGGAAAAGCCCGTGAATACGAAGTGCTGATCCCGCTCTATCACTCTCCGTGGTAATGCGCTCCCGATCTTCCTTGAAGAGATCCACAATCTGGGTCGCAGCCTCAAACGCCTGATTGGCGGTGTCGGCCACCCCAGTCAGGAAAAAGTCCAACCAAGCCTCCCAGTTTCCATGTTCGCGAACCTCTTGCAGTAGTCGATAATATTCCCTCCGATGGGATTTCAGGTAAAGACTGAGGTAGAGCAATGGCTTGCGTAGAACGCCGTTCATGCAGAGGTATAGGGTCACTAGCAAGCGGCCTATACGGCCATTGCCATCGAGAAATGGATGGATCGTTTCGAATTGAACGTGCAGCAGACCTGCTTTGATTAGCGCCGGCAACCGCGATTGGTCATCATGCATGAAACGCTCGAACGCATCCAGACAAGCGGCCATTTCCGTGACGGGTGGAGGCACGAAGAGCGCGTTACCGGGGCGCGTGCCGCCAATCCAATTTTGCGAGCGGCGAAACTCTCCTGGATCCTTAGTGCCCCCTCGCCCACTCTGTAGAAGCCTGGCGTGCATCTCGCGGATCAGGCGCAACGACATGGGCAGCGTTTTCAGCCGCTCCAAGCCGTACATCATCGCGTCGACGTAGTTGGAGACTTCACGAATATCATCAACCGGCTGCCCCGCTTGCGCTTCAGTCTCAAACCGCAAGAGATCGGAAAGCGTCGACTGCGTGCCTTCAATCTGTGAGGAAAGAACAGCTTCTTTTCTCACATACATATAAAGGAACAGCTCCTGCCGCGGCAGCAACATTGTGATCCCATCCAGGCGCCCGAGCGCGCGCTCTGCCAGGCTGAGACGCTCTAGAAGGGAGAGCACGTCGATAGGTGGCTCGGGTGGCAATGGCGGAGGCACGAACGCTCGTACCGTTTCACTGGCAGCGACCGTCTCTACGAAGCGACCGAGGCGAGGACTGGATTGGGAATCAAACATATCTCCAGTATCAGTCTCACCTCTTATTTAAACAAGAGGCGTATCATTTAATTAAGCGTCTGACTTAGATAAGCGCGCTTAATCAACGGGTACGATCATCGATCTTCCGAGCGCAGGTCGCCAGCAAACTATATGGACTCATTGCAAATGACTCAGCGGCGCTCAACGTGCCGCATTCGATACATCCTTTCTTAAAACTGCACTCCTATTCCCGCTCGCCCTCGGCACTGGTGCCGAGAGAAACGGAATGAGCATGACCAAACAAGACATTTCATCACGTCATTTTCAGCGAAAGATCTCTGACTTTTGCGAGCTGCGCATCGCACCGATTGCATCCAAACGAGTGCTGGAGAATGTTCGGCCCTTTCTAATAAGCTTGATCATCTACCGAAAGCCGCCTCCGATCCTGAATGGCCGTATCGACTGGACCACGATCGGGCAGGCCTGCGGAATCGAAACCGAGTTGACTGCAGAGTTGAAGAAGGAACTCCGGCCAGGCCTGGATGCGATCACCCGATGGCTGGGGGCGTCGCCCGCGGAAGATGTTCAGTCGAATAGGCCAGCCACGCGAGTTCGTACGGCGGGGTCAAGCAAGTCGGCCGCCGCTCCATCCACCAGGAAACCACAGCGCCCTGCCATCGACGGCTCCATTGCTCGGTGTTCGTCGGTACCGCGCGGGCCTGCACCGAAGCCCGTCAGCCCGTTTCCGGAGCCGTTGTCTGAGGCGACGGAAGATCCAGTGAATTTTCGGGATGCTCTGGTCTATCACATGCGACGGTTCGGTGACACCTATTGGCAGCTCTACCGCGCTGTTGTTCGTCTTAACGAGACCTTCGACAACAAGACACTCTTGTCTTGGATCCAGGGCAAGCGCGTGCCCCAATCTGTCGCCAGCTTCGATATCCTCCGCCGCATCGAGCAGCGCTACCGATTGCCATATGGCTATTTCAAAGACAAGCTGCCGCATCAGGCGCGCTCGCTTTGCGGTCATGATCTCGGCGATATCAGCGCCGCTGAGCGGCGCAGGATCTCCTTACATCTGCCGGATGATTTCAGCAGCCTGCCCTTTACCAAGCGTCAAGAGATCCTCGATTGGGTGCGGCGGGTGATCATCTCCGGCTCGACAGAGTATCGCCGGTACCAGGCGGCGGCTATCAAACAACGTTACGCCATCCGCTTTCCTGGCGTGACTTACGGTGGGGGCACTCTTTCACCTCGATCCTTCGCGTCGGCGGCCGGCGCCCATCAGAACATCGCCCAGGAGCTGGAGGATCCCGATCTGCTGTCTGGCGTTGTAGATGCACCGCCGAGGCTTGCTATGGAAATGGCTGATCTAATCCGCTTCAAGACCTCGACACTGACGGCGATTGGTTTTCAACGAAATGGCGTCTGGGGTGAGGAAACGGCCTCTCAGAAGATCGAACACCTCGGCCTGATGTTCGGCGCGCTAGCGGCCTCACCGAATGGTGCAGTGAGGGGCTGCGGCGTGCCAGTCAGCCAACTGAGCTTCGGCCTTCTCATCTTCCCCGGCGTTTGGGACTGGTATCTGCAGTGGCGCGAACAGCGTCGTGGCTTCTACACCAAGTGGGAAGAGGACATGCTCATGGTCGCGCAATCCCTCACCCGCACCGATGTAGGCTGGCTGCGACAGCATCCGGCGCTGCTTCAGAACGTCAGGCCCATCGAGGGCATAATTGCGCAGGAAGAGATTGAGTTCGCAGCCCGCGACTGGCACGGCGCCTGTGATGCATTTCATCGGCATGCTGCCAGCCGATCCAAGGAGATCCAGCGCGTCATGCGTGTCCATCGTGACCCGTTTGAGCCGATCATGTGCGTGCTGGAAGCGGAGAGCCCTCTGGCGGAGTATCGTAAAATCACAGACGAGATCCTGAAACGCATGCCGGACGAAAGCAGATATCCGAGGCCAGCGGCAGAAGCCGTCAGGTCATTCCTACTGCTTCGGCTTGGCCTGCACCTTGGGCTACGGCAGAAGAATCTCCGCCAATTGCGTGTGTGCCCGCGAGGGCATTATCCGACCTCGGAACGCCGACTTGAAGACATGAAATGCGGGGAGCTGCGCTGGAGTGATCGCGATCATGGGTGGGAGGTCCTTATCCCATCAGTCGCGTTCAAGAACTCTGGCTCTTCTTTCTTCGGCCAGAAGCCGTTCAGGCTGATCCTCCCGGACCTGCTCGACCTCTACAAACACCTCGATGCGTATATCGACCGGCATCGAGGTGTCTTGCTTAACGGCGCAAAGGATCCAGGGACGCTCTTCGTCAAAACGGTGAAGACGAGCAGCATCGACGCAGCCTACAACCCCACCACCTTCTACGAGGCATGGAGAAACGTCATCCAGAGGTACGGTATCTACAATCCCTATACAGGGCGCGGCGCGATCAAGGGCCTCTTGCCGCATGGGCCGCATAACCTAAGGGACGTTCTAGCGACACATATCCTGAAGCAGACTGGTTCCTATGAACAGGCAAGCTACGCCATCCAGGATACGCCGGACGTGGTGCAGCAGCATTACGGTCGCTTCCTGCCGCAGGACAAGGCCGCTCTCGCCGCGAAGATTCTCAATCAAGTCTGGGAAGCTGCGTAACATCGAAGGAACCATTCGGCTCGGATGTGACCCCAGCTTGCATCCGAGCTGATATCGTCGTCTCCGCCTTGAAGGGAAGCGAACCGTCGACACGGTGATCTTTTCCCTCACCCTTCTATCAACTCTCCAGCAAAGACCGTTAGTTTTACGGAAGGTTAGTTATCAGCGACCACAGGGCGAAACGATCAAAAGGATCGGAATAGATCTCTGGATCATTGGCTGGCAAGTTTGTTCATCGGCAATCCAAGCAGCTCATTGTGCGTTCGGCCAGCCCGGATCTTACAACTTTTTACCCTTATTTATCCCAGGGCCAAAGCCTGCCGGTGGTAGTCCTTTTCTCCAGAGGCGCAGAATTTCCTGCACCCGCTTAAAGAGGAAAAGGTCATGAAAAAACATCTCGTTAGTGCCATTGCACTGCTAGTTGCCGCCGCTCCGTTTGCCGCCGAAGCCCGTTGCCTGCCGGAAACCGCGATCACCGCCTCCGTCAGGGCAATTCCCGTCATTGACTACAAGAGCACGTCGATCGACGGCGTGAACGTCTTCTACCGCGAGGCCGGCCCCAAGGACGCCCCGGTCATCCTGCTCCTGCACGGCTTTCCGACCTCGTCGCACATGTTCCGCAACCTCATACCGCTGCTTGCGGACCGCTACCGCGTGATAGCGCCCGACTATCCCGGCTATGGTCAGAGCGACGCGCCCGACCATGCCAGGTTCCAGTACACATTCGCGCATCTGACTGACATCGTCGAGAAACTGACCGACAAGGTCGGCGCCGACCGGTACAGCATGTATGTCATGGATTACGGCGCGCCGATTGGATACAGGCTGGCGCTCAAGCATCCCGAGCGGGTCGAATCCCTGATCGTGCAGAACGGCAATGCTTATACTGAGGGCCTGGCCGCCTTCTGGGATCCGATCAAGGCGTACTGGGCCGAAAAGACACCGCAACGCCGGGAAGCACTCGCCGGCCTGGTGACGCTCGAAACCACGAAGTTCCAATACACCGACGGAATGGGCGATGTCGCGCGGATTAGCCCCGACACCTGGGTCGTCGATCAGGCCCTGCTCGATCGGCCGGGCAACAAGGACATTCAGCTCGATCTCCTGGGCGACTACGGCAGCAATGTTCCGCTCTACCCGGATTTCCAGGCCTTCTTCCGCGAGCGCAAGCCGCCCACGCTGATCGTCTGGGGCAAGAACGACAAGATCTTCCCGGAATCCGGCGCGCATCCCTATCTCCGCGATCTCCCCGACGCCGAAATGCATATTCTCGACAGCGGACATTTCGCCCTGGAAGACAAACTCGACGTGATGGCGCCGCTGATCCGGGACTTCCTCGACCGCAAGGTCTGCAAGTGACGCGTCCCGCAGGGCCGGCGGCCCTGCGGCCTTTCCCCCTCGACAACACCTTGAAAGGAAGAGACATGCCCCGTTTCGTTTCGGGCGCCCGGGCAGCCGGCGCGCCATCCCTCTCGATCGTCCTCGTGCACGGCGCCTTCGTCGACGGCTCCGGCTGGCAACAGGTCCATGGCGAGCTTGCCGGCTTCGGCTTCGAAGTCCTCGTCGCCCAGCACCCGACCATCTCTCTCGGCGAGGACGTTGCCGCCGTCGAGCATCTGATCGCCACCGCTCGTCACCCGGTTCTCCTTGTCGGCCACAGCTATGGTGGGGCCGTCATCACGCAAGCCGGGGCCAATCCGAAGGTTCAGGCACTGGCCTATATCGCGGCTTTCGTACCGGATGTCGGCGAATCTGTCGCGGCACTAAACGAGGCTGCGGAAGAGCCCGGCGAGACGAAGGCACCATTGCTGCCCCCGCAGGACGGTTACCTCATCGTGGACCCCGCCCGTTTTCCGCAAGCCTTCGCAGCCGATGTCTCCCCGGCGATCACCCGGTTCATGGCGGCGGCACAGCTTCCCTGGGGCCTTTCGGCCGTCGTCGCGACCTTGACCCATGCCGCCTGGAGGAGCAAACCCAGTTTCTATCTCGTCGCCTCGGCCGACAGGATGGTGCCGCCGAGCGCGCAGCGCCGGATGGCCCGGCGCGCAGGAGCATCCATCACCGAGATCGACAGCAGCCACGCCGCGATGATGTCGCACCCGCAGGAAGTCGCGGCATTCCTGACGGCCGCTGCCTCGGCGACGCCGATCCGGGGAGACGGGCAATGACCGTCCCCGTCACCTGCCACCGGACCACGCGCGTCGCCGGCATCGACATATTCTATCGCGAGGCGGGAGAGGAGGGCGCGCCCGTCATCGTGTTGCTCCATGGCTTTCCGAGCTCGTCGCATATGTACCGCAATCTCATTCCCGCGCTCGCCGACCGCTATCATGTCATCGCACCCGATCTTCCAGGCTTCGGCCTGTCAGAAATGCCCTCCCCGACCGCCTTCGAATACGGCTTTGCCGCCTTCTCCGATGTCGTCGCCCGCTTTCTCGAGCAGCTGGGCGCCGAGCGCTACGCTCTCTATGTCATGGATTACGGCGCGCCGACCGGCTTTCGCCTGGCGCTCGCTCATCCCGACCGCGTGACGGCCCTGATCGTCCAGAACGGCAATGCCTATGACGATGGCATGGGCGATTTCTGGGTGCCGACCCGCGCCTACTGGGCCGACAGCGGCCCGGCGAACCGCGATGCGATGCGGCCCTTCCTGTCGCTGGAGGGCACGCGCTTCCAGTATCTCGCCGGCACGAGGGACGAGGCCCGGGTCGATCCCGCCGCATGGCTGTACGATCAGCTCTTCCTCGACCGCCCGGGCGCGAAGGAAATCCAGCTGGACATCATCTACGACTACCGCACCAACGTCGCGCTCTATCCCGCCTTTCACGCCTATTTCCGCGCCCATCAGCCGCCGGCGCTGATCCTGTGGGGCGAGAACGATCCGATCTTCCTGGCCGAAGGCGCACACGCCTTCCTCCGCGACCTGCCCGGTGCCGAACTTCATTTCTTCGATACCGGACATTTCGCCCTCGAAGACAAGGCGCACGAGATGATCCCCGTCATGCGCGACTTCCTCGCGCGAATCCTTTTGCCCGGTAACCGGAACTCAGAGACGGAGAACGACTATGTATAACAGCAAATCCAAGTCGAGCGTGCTTGCGACGGGCGGCGGCATGAGCCTCATCGATCCCTCCGACGTCCTGATCCTGCTTCTGGACCACCAGTCCGGCCTGTTCCAGACCGTCAGGGACATATCAGTCTCCGATCTGCGCCGGAATGTGGAGATGATCGCCAGGCTTGCCACGCTTTTGAATATCCCGGTCGTCACGACCGCCTCGGAACCTGCCGGCCCCAACGGCCCGCTGATGCCGGAGATCCATGAATATGCGCCGCACGCCGTCTATGTGCCGCGCAGTGGCGAGATAAATGCCTGGGACAATGACGATTTCGTCGCCACGGTCTGCGCGACCGGCCGCAAGACGCTCGTCATGGCGGGCGTCTGGACCAGCGTCTGCGTCATGTTTCCGGCGCTCGACGCCCGCGCCGCCGGCTATGACGTCTACGCCGTACTTGATGCCTCGGGGGATCCGAGCGAAATGGCCTCGCGCATTTCGCTCGCCCGCTTCGTCCAGGGCGGCGTCAAACCCACATCTGCCAACGCCCTTCTGTCCGAGCTCCATCGCAGCTGGGCGCGGCCCGAGGCCGCCGAACTCGCAAAACTCTACGGGCTTGCCGCGCCAAACTATGCGGCGGTCGCCGAAAGTTATGCCCGTGCCCGGCAGGCGGCCAGGGAGGCAAGCCAGGGACAGACTCATCCGGTGCTTGCGACATGATAGATCCGCTTGGTGCGGCAACCGGAGATCAGCCGAGCGCCGCCATAAGACGCTCCGTCCGCCGGACCGCGGCGCCCGCACCCATGGCGCGGGCGCAGTCCAGAGACTTCTCGAAATAGCGTGTCGCCCTATCCGGTCGGCCGTTGCCGGCTTCGATCATTCCCGCGACGCGCCTCAGATCCGGATGCCACCAGCGCTCCTCGCGGATCCCGATTTCGGTGAGCACGGCACGCAGGCTGTCTTCCGCAAGGCGCATCTCGCCCGCGGCAATATAGGCTTCCGCCAGAAGACTGCGGTAGAAAGGCACACGATTGCGCCAGCCGCCCCGGAGCAATCCGGCAATGCTGTCCTGCATCCCGGTGAAGCCGGCTGCGTCGCCTCGAGCGGCCTGAATGGCGCCGGCGAAGAACAGGGCGGTGCCCTCGTAGATGCCGACATTCTCGCGTCGTCCGACGTCATCCAGCTGCCGCTGAAGCCGGGACGCGGTTTCGAGCTCACCCTCCACGAAGGCGATCGGAAGCGCCGCAAGCGAGATCGCATTGCCGAGCGATATCATGTGATCGAGATCCGCGGCCCGATCGATGGCATAGCCGGCCAGATGGGCGGCGCGATCAGGCTCTCCCTGCAACCACGACAGAAGCGCCTGCGACAGACGAATTCCGGTGGGCAGATCGACCTGGAATCGGGACAATCCGTACCCGTCCTCCAGATCGCCCCATTCGTCCATCAGTGCCTCGAGATGGCTCGATGCCGAATCCAGTTCGCCGGCATAGATCTCGATATGGGCGAGCAGCCGCTTGCCGTCGGGCGCGCTCGACCAGTTGAGCCCCTTTTCCGCGGCGAAATCCCGCATACGGCGCAAAGCCGTGCGCGGCCGGCCGGAATAGGCGAAGAAGACCGCCTGTCCGCAGACCGAGCGCATTTCGAGTTCGGCATTGCGCGATCCGCTCGCATGAAAGAGGCTCTCGCGCCAGGCATTGTCGGTTTGCGGATGCATGTGGCGGGCAAGCGTCATCGCCCAGGCCCGCGCCGTAAACAGCTTCGCCCGTCCCAGCGGCGGAAGCTTCAGGAGTGCGGCGCTGTTTTCGCCTACAAGGTCGATCGCCGCCAGCATTTCCCGGAACGCCGAAAGCTCCTGCCATAGCGGCAGTGCGGCCACGACCAGCTCGATGCCCAGTTCCGCGTCGCCGGCGGGATCGAAGGCCCAGTCGATCGCAGCCCGGACATCGTCGATTGTCCGGCGATATTTCCGCAGCCATTCGCGGGACGTCTGCGAAGACCATTCCCTTTCGGCGATCTGCAGCTTGTCCCGCAGCCGGATGGCGACCTGTCGCCTCGCCTGCTGCCGATGGCCCGAGCCGAAAAGACGCTGCGCCGCATAGGCGCCGGTGCTTTCGGCCAGCCTGTAATGCACGGTTCCGCCGTCATCGTCCGTCGAGACGAGCGATTTCGCCACGAGCTGGGACAGCGCGTCGCGTCCCGTTACGGGGTCGAGGGCGCCGGCGGAATAGAGGACCTCCGCGTCGTCGGCAGTGAACCGGCCCGAAAACACCGAAAGCAGGCCGAGCAGGACGGCCTCGCGATCGGGAAGAAGCCGGTAGCTCCAGTCGAGCGCGGCTTCGAGCGTCTGGTGGCGCAAAGGCGCGTCCCGTGCTCCCCGGCTCATCGAACCGAAGCCGTCCCTGAAGAGATCGTCGAGCGCCGAAGGCGCAAGCGCACGGGCCGTGCCGGCGGCGAGCTCGATGGCGAGCGCCAGGCCCTCCAGCCTTGCGCAGATCGAGACGACGCTGCGGACATAGTCCTCCGTCGGTTCAGCCGTGCCGGAGCCATGAGACCTGGAGATGAAGAGCTGGACAGCCGGAAACTGCAATGCCTCGCTCGATGAAAGCGCGGTCGCCTGGTCCGGATAAGCGAGCCCGGAGAGGAAATGGATCTGCTCGTGCCGCGTGCGCAAGGGCTCGCGGCTGGTTGCGAGGATAAAGGCGGCGGGAACCTCCGATGATATCCGCTCGACGACCGTCGCCGCCATGGCGATGACATGCTCGCAATTGTCGATGATTAGCAGCGGTGCCTTCTCCCGGAGCACGGCGATCACGCCCCCGACCGGGTCGTCGAGCCCGAGCGAGATGCCAAGAGCGGAGGCGATCGCAGGGACGACGAAGCGCGGATCGCCGATCGTCGAGAGATCGACAAACGCAATGGCGTCGTGTCCGCCGCGGTAATGCCGGGCCGCCGTGACCGCAAGCGAGGTTTTCCCGGCGCCCCCCGGCCCGACGATGGTGACATAGCCGGGTTGATCGAGCTGGCCGCAGATCTGCTGGATCGCCTCGTCGCGGCCAAGCAGCTTCGGCACCTCGTGCGGCGCTGCGTAGTGACTTGCGGGGAAAGAAACGGGCCGTACCGGTGCCGGAAGATCGCTCTCCACCGCGCCCACGAACTTGTAGCCGCGGCCGGCTATCGTCGCGATATAGTCCGCGGCCGGATCGCAGTCGGTAAGCGAGCGCCGCAGGTTACCGACATTGACCTTCAGATTATGGTCGTGGACGATATAGCCGGGCCATACGTGGGCAAACAGGTCGGCCTTGCTGACCACTTCACCGGCCCGCTCTACCAGCAGGGTGAGGATATCGAAGCCCCGCCCGCCGAGCGCGACCGGCCTTCCCTTGTGCAGGAGCGACTGCGCCTCCGGCAACAGCCGGAAATCGCCGAATAGATAGGCGCTCTGCTTCGACAAGGCTTAGTACCCGCCCTCGTTCAACACTTTTCCCCCAGATCCATGGAGGCTACAGGTTACACCGCACGAGCCCGTTTGCAAGGCATGCGGGAGTTGCGGCATGCCGTCGGGCGATGCAATGCAAGGTTTCCTGCGCCCGTTGCAATATCAAAAGCTGGCAGATATTCACAACGCTGGTCGACTGCACGGGTATTTCCGCCCGCAGTGCATTGCAGAAAATGTCCGCCGCATTTATCGCCTGTCAGACGACGTCCCCCTTGCCGGCCGGCGAGGTTCTGCCCCAGGAGCATTGTCTTGAATCCTTCTCCCTCTGCCGATGTCGGCCCGCGCCAGGAAGACGCCATCGAAGCCAAGGCCTTCATCGACTTATATCAGGCGGCCCGCGGGCAATTGCCCGACGAGGAACGATTCGATTGCGTTTCCCTCCAAGGTGGATGCGTCATCTCACTTCCGCGGGCGCCCGCGACCGGCCTCAACCGCATCCTGGGTCTCGGCAAAACCGAAGATCTCGATGAAGCCTACAACTGGATGGAAGGAAGGCGGGGAAACCGGTTCCTGCAACTCAATATCGACGCCGCATCGGACGCGGTGAAACATTGGGTCCAGTCGAAGGGTCTCATACCGCATGGTCCGGGATGGGCAAAGCTGGCGCGGAACGCAGACGCGGTCGCCGATTTGGCGCCCGGCGCGGTAAAAACGCGACAGGTCCTGCCGGAGGAAGCCAGGCTATTCGGCGCAATGATGTGCGCCGGCTTCGGCTTTCCGGAGGACCTTGCCGCTCTGTGGTCCTCGATCGTCGGCAGAGACGGTTGGTCCTGCCATTACGCGCTTGACGGGGATACGCCCGTCGGAACCGGCGCGATGTTCACTTCGGGATCCTTCGCCTGGCTCGGCGGTGGAACGACGGTTCCGAGCTTTCGCAACTGCGGCGCACAGAAGGCCCTGATATATGCCCGCCTGCAGGAAGGCCTGGCCCGCGGCGTATCGACCTTCGTGGTCGAAACCGAAGCCCTCTCGCCTGAAAAGGCCAATATCTCGAACGCCAACCTGACGAAAATGGGCTTCGTCCATCGCTACAACCGCGCCAACTTCCTATTAGGCTAGCATAGCGATCACATGGAGGCTGAGTTGACGGCTTGGCTTATCAGCCGACGTTGCTGGCTATAACCCTCTCTCTAGCCACGTGGATCGACTGCAACGCTCCACACTCCTGCGCCCGAACGGTGGCGCGGCCTACTACATCTAATGCCTATTGCCGATAAATCCGGCGGGTACGACCTCCTACTTTACTTGCTTCGGACTACGCTGCGAGCTAAGTCTGCTTCGGCAGGCGCGACGACATCCCCTACCGACTTGAAGGCGCAAGAGCGGTCATTGCACGCGAGCCACGGGTCCTCAAGAAAATGCTTTACTGCCGTCTTCGCCTTGAAGGGATCTGAACCGTCGACCCGTCTTTGCGCACGGCCAACTCATGCCGCCAGCCTGAAAGGCTGGCGGCGCACGGCAGTCTTGTTTCATCGCAATTACGGCAGCAACCGATGGTCTCGGATTGATTGCTAGCCCTATTTACAATCGAGCTCCCGAAGCGCGAGCTGAACCTCGTCGATCGAGACAGGCTCGCCCGTCCCGGGCAATTGCCGTTCAGACTTCGAATTGACGGCATAGAAGTCAGATGCCCACGCGGCAAGGATGGCCCGCTTGTCATCAACCGACAGAGAGCGGGACCTGACGACGTCGATCGGCCGCCGAAACCGAGCGCCCCGCATCAATACCGCCGGCCCCATGATCACTGCGTTATCGACCGCCTGCTGCAATATGGCGTTTTCCATGACATCACCTCATTGCACATGGGGATCGCGGTCACCCCTCATGCGAGAGGCAGCAATCGCAGGCGTTTCAGAAGCCAGCAGATCATGCTTTTCCGCGAATGCCTTGAATAGTCCGCGCGCCGTCTCTGCGTCGATGTCTCCTCGAAGCGCCGCCTGACACGCCTTCAGGGCAACAGAGTGCACCATGTCCCTGAACGAAGTCGGCCACTCAGCAAGGTGTCGGTAAGCATCCATCACGTTGCGAACTTCTGCAGGAAAGCCCAGGCCAACAAGAATGGTGACAGGTTTTCTGAACATATCGGGTTTCATCGTTCTCTCCTTCCCAACCCGGAATGTTGACGGGCGCCATTGCAATGGCGCCCTTGAACCTAGTGGACAAGCTTAGGAATTAAGCCGCCTTCTGCGCTTCGATCTGCGCGGGAGCGGCTGACGTCAAAGCAGGCGTGCTCTGGATCGAGATCTTGCGCGGCTTAAGTGCCTCGGGGATCTCACGGACGAGCTCGATCGACAGGAGACCGTTGCTGAGATCCGCTCCGTTCACCCGGACGTGGTCCGCGAGTTCGAAGCGGTGTTCGAACGGGCGACCGGCAATGCCCCGATGCAGGTAGCCATCTGTCGGAACTTCATGCTTCTTGCCGGTGACGGTCAGCAAATTGGATTGGAAACTGATGTCGAGATCGTCCTTTGCAAAGCCCGCTACTGCGATCGAGATGCGGTATGAGTCGTCGCCTGTCTTGACGATGTCATAAGGCGGCCAATCGTTGGTCGCACGGGCGCGCTGGGCGTTTTCGAGCAGGTTGAAGATCCGGTCGAACCCAACGCTCGAACGGTAGAGTGGTGCGTAGTCGTAAGATGTTGCCATAGCCATATCCTCCTTGAAGCAACATGGGTACGGGAATGCCAAAAGCGGCGCTCCCGGCAATGCCAGCCCTCTCCAAGCGGCTGGCGGTAGTCGATTTGGTTTTACTGGTTTTTGGCTTCAAGATCTGGCGCGAAAAAATTTCGCGACATCGCGGCGCCTTCCTTCAATGGACCGATCGGCTGAGAATGCGATGCGGGTAAGCAGCCTTGAATTGCGAGATCATCGCGCAAGCTTGTTGCAATACCCGCTCGGTGGTTTCGGGTTTCTCGCGTGCAAGTTCGTCGGCGTTTATGCGAATTGCTTCCGCCATATTGGCTGACATCATAGCAAAACGCCCTTCACCATAGACAAGGGCGTCCTGTGAGGCGGTCTCGAGCCAGCGTGCGAAATCGACGATGATCTCTTCTTTCTCCGCGATACTAGCGTCCTTGATGATTTTAATATTCTCTTCCATGTGGTCTCACTCCATACAGACGTGGAAAGCGATCGAGCTGATCAAGCCCCGATCGCCGGGTGAGCTAGGAAGGGGAAATGTCAGATTCAAGCGTTAGTGCAGCTTGAATTCGCCATCCACACGGCGCCATTCGTTCGGCCCAATCAGGCGCTGGTGGCTGTATCGAACGGAGTGCAGTGGTCCGTCGAGGGATGTTTGCCAGAAATCCAAAAATTTGCGCATTTCGGGGAAGTCCGGAGCGAGATCGTAGTCCTGCCAGACGTAGGTTTGCAGGACGGATCCAAAGTCCGGGATGCGATAGAGAATATGGGCGGTGGTCAAGCCGTAGCCGTTCAGTTGCCGTTCCAGATCCGTTGAGAATTGCATGCTTCATCTCCGTTTCGTGACACGATGATGGTGATGCAAAACTTTGGCCCGATCAACACGTTTAAGACACTGAGCATCAGTTTTCTGTTCCTTTACAGCATGTTAGCAGCCACCACACCTGAGTGCTAATTTTTCTTACTGACCGTCTTGAAATCGAAAAAGCCCGAAAATAAATTTCGCTCGCGAACGCTCAAAGAGGTTCGCACCCGCCCGGACTCGTCATCCGGTCCGGCCTGGGTTTTTCAACGTCATCATTTTTGCTCAACGGAGGAAAACATGTCGTTCCGACCGCTTCATGACCGCATTCTCGTCCGCCGGGTCGAATCCGAGGAAAAGACCAAGGGCGGCATCATCATTCCCGACACAGCCAAGGAAAAGCCGCAGGAAGGCGTGGTGATCGCCGTCGGTTCCGGCGCACGCGACGAGGCGGGCCAGATCCAGGCGCTCGACGTCAAGGCCGGAGATCGCATCCTGTTCGGTAAATGGTCCGGCACCGAGATCAAGATCAACGGCGAAGACCTGCTGATCATGAAGGAAAGCGATGTCATGGGCATCATCGAGGCCGAGGCCGAGCAGAGACAAGCCGCCTGAGCGGCAACCCGCAAATCCAACCATCAGTCAGTAGCTGCCTATTGAGGAGTTAGATAAATGGCTGCGAAAGAAGTCAAATTCCACAGTGACGCCCGGGAACGCATGCTGCGTGGGGTCGATGTCCTTGCCAACGCCGTGAAGGTTACGCTCGGCCCCAAGGGTCGTAACGTCGTGATCGACAAGTCGTTCGGCGCTCCGCGCATCACCAAGGACGGTGTTTCTGTCGCCAAGGAAATCGAACTCGAAGACAAGTTCGAAAACATGGGCGCCCAGATGCTGCGCGAAGTGGCCTCGAAAACCAACGACCTTGCCGGTGACGGCACCACGACCGCGACAGTTCTCGCACAGGCGATCGTCAAGGAAGGCGCCAAGGCGGTTGCCTCTGGCATGAACCCGATGGACCTGAAGCGCGGCATCGATCTTGCCGTCGACACCGTCGTCAAGGAACTGAAGAAAAACGCCCGGAAGATCACCAGCAATTCCGAAATCGCCCAGGTCGGCACCGTCTCCGCCAATGGCGACGACGAAATCGGCCGCTACCTCGCCGAGGCGATGGAGAAGGTCGGCAACGAAGGCGTCATCACCGTCGAAGAGGCCAAGACGGCTGAAACCGAACTCGAAGTCGTCGAAGGCATGCAGTTCGACCGCGGCTACCTGAGCCCGTACTTCGTGACCAACCAGGACAAGATGCGGGTCGAGTTCGAGGATCCCTATATCCTCATTCATGAAAAGAAGCTGTCCAACCTGCAGTCCTTGCTGCCGGTCCTCGAAGCGGTCGTTCAGTCAAGCAAACCGCTGCTGATCATTGCTGAAGATGTCGAAGGCGAAGCTCTTGCCACGCTCGTCGTCAACAAGCTTCGTGGGGGCCTGAAGATTGCCGCTGTCAAGGCTCCGGGCTTCGGCGATCGCCGCAAGGCCATGCTGGAAGACATCGCTATCCTCACAGGCGGCACCGTCATCTCCGAGGATCTTGGCATCAAGCTCGAAAACGTCACCTTGAACATGCTCGGCCGGGCCAAGAAGGTGGCAATCGAAAAGGAAAACACCACCATCATCGACGGTGTCGGCTCCAAGGCCGAAATCGACGGCCGCGTCGCGCAGATCCGCGCCCAGATCGAGGAAACCTCGTCTGACTACGACCGCGAAAAGCTGCAGGAACGCCTTGCCAAGCTTGCCGGCGGCGTTGCCGTCATCCGGGTGGGTGGTTCGACGGAAGTCGAGGTGAAGGAAAAGAAGGATCGTGTCGACGATGCGCTGCACGCGACCCGCGCGGCCGTCGAGGAGGGTATCCTGCCAGGCGGCGGTGTCGCATTGCTGCGCGCAGTTAGGGCGCTCGACAATCTCGCCACGGCCAATTCGGACCAGAAGGTCGGCGTCGAGATCGTTCGCCGCGCCATCGAGGCGCCTGTGCGCCAGATCGCCGAGAACGCCGGCGCGGAAGGCTCTGTCATTGTCGGTAAGCTGCGGGAGAAGCCCGACTTCTCCTATGGCTGGAACGCCCAGACCGGCGAATACGGCGATCTTTACACGCAAGGCGTCATCGATCCTGTCAAGGTCGTGCGCACGGCGCTGCAGGATGCTGCTTCCGTTGCCGGCCTTCTCGTGACGACGGAAGCAATGATCGCCGAAAAGCCCAAGAAGGACGCCGCCGCACCGGCAATGCCCGCCGGCGCCGGAATGGACTTCTAAAAAGCGATCGGCAAGGCTCGCCCCAGCCGCCGTGGGGCGAGCCATCTGCGGAGGAAACATGAAATTGCCGTCGAAAAAAGATGCGCGCCTTTGCGCCGGCGTCGTCAGAGAAGTTGCCCGAGCAAAAGGGATAACCGAGCCATACTCCATCGGACGGCTGACCGTCAGCGTCGCCAGACTGTTCAACAAGGGCACGCGAGAGCGGGAAAATCTTCTGTCGGAGGCGATGGCGGTCGCCGACATTCCGGTGGCTCACGAGGAGCAGGGCGGCGCGCTTAATGCGTTGCGGAACATGAACCCAGGTACCATCGATTCATCCATGGAGCCGGAAAATGAGAGAGGACATCAACAACTTTAAAACGTCGCATGACGCAGAGGCAGCGATAAGCGCTGCACATCTGCTTCATCCGGAAAATCGTTTCAATCACCCGCGTCACGTGCTTGCCGCCGATCAGGTCGGCCATGACGAAAAGCGCGCCATCCTTGCATCCTGGGCGTCTGACATCTCCGCCGTCGACTCCATCCCAGCTCTTCGTATTTATCCTGGTACGAATAAAGCTGTCGCTTACGATGAGATTGTAGAAGCGCTGAAAACGCTCGACGCGCACGATCAGCAGCATGATAGAAACTGCTCGTCCAGTTCCTTCGACATTCACCAGACCCGTCATCGCAGACCGCGAACCCGCCGCTTTGGCGGATTTGGCCTGTGCAGCTACCGGAAAGGAAACCATCGCCGACAGCCACTTGAGATTTAGAGCTTCCATCTGACTTGCCGCGTGCCTCGTTACAGACGCGGCCCTGGTTTTTACCGACGACTCTTTGCTCAATTGAGGAGGTTTTGCCGATGAAGATCGCTCAGATCGCACCACTCGCCGAAAGTGTTCCGCCCAAGCTCTATGGCGGCACCGAACGCATCGTTTCTTATCTCACCGAAGAACTTGTCGCCGAAGGCCACGATGTCACCCTCTTTGCCAGCGGCGATTCTGTCACCCGGGCCCGCCTGGTATCTTCCTCCGACGTCGCGTTACGCCTGAATCCGGCCGTGAGAGACCATCTGCCGCATCAGGTCGTGATGTTGGAGGAAATCCGTCGGCGGGCGCATGAATTCGATGTGCTGCACTTCCACATCGATCTGTTGCATTTCCCAATGATCCGCGAGTTTGCCGACCGTACCGTCACGACTTTGCACGGTCGGCTCGATTTGCCGGACCTCAAACCGTTCTATCAGGCCTTCCCCGATATCCCGCTGGTGTCGATTTCCAACGACCAGCGCCGCCCGATGCCTCCGGTCAACTGGTCGGGAACGGTCTATCATGGCCTGCCGGTCGACCTGTTGCCATTCACGGAAAAACCCAATGGCAACTATCTTGCTTTCCTTGGACGCATATCTCCTGAGAAGCGACCGGATCGTGCGATCGAGATCGCAGCCAAGGTCGGGATGCCGCTGAAGATCGCCGCGAAGGTCGACAATGCCGACAAGGCCTATTGGGAAACGGTCATCGAGCCGATGGTAAAAAGCCATCCGAATGTTAAGTTCATCGGCGAAATCAACGAGCATCAGAAGGCCGATTTCCTCGGCAATGCCAGCGCGCTGCTGTTCCCGATCGACTGGCCCGAGCCGTTCGGACTGGTCATGATTGAAGCAATGGCCTGCGGCACACCGGTAATTGCCTTCGGATGTGGTTCAGCCCCCGAGGTTATCGATAACGGGATCTCGGGCATCCTGGTCGATTGCGTGACGGAAGCCGTTGAGAACGTCGAATGGGCGCTCCGGATGGATCGAAAGAAGGTTCGTACGACGTTCGAGGAGCGTTTTAGCGCCCAGCGGATGGCACAGGACTATCTTGACATCTATCGCAATCTTCCCGGCGTCCGTACGAAGGCGGCCCCGCTGCGCCGTGCTAACGGTCAGGACTTCGATCTTCAGATCGTCGCATGATCCGGAGGACATCAGCATGTCAATCGCTTCTGGACACGACGGTTCCGCGGCTGCAGACGGCCAGGCGCCGATCGCGCAATTTTTCATTCCGGCGACCGCCTCGCTGCACGAGCGGCGGCCTCGCACCCTGAAGCACGGCGACACATTCGCCGTCTTCGATCACAATGGTGACGCGCTTTCCGGGCCTGGCAGCCCGGAAGGCATCTTCCATCGGGACACGCGGTACCTTTCGCATCTGCATCTGACGATCAACGGCAAGCGCCCGATGCTTCTCTCGTCCACGCTGCGCGACGACAATGCCACGCTAACCTGCGATTTGACCAATCCCGACCTTTTTGATGAAAAGGGAAAGCTCACACTTGAGCATGATCTCATCCATATGCGCAGGACACGCTTTCTGTGGAATGCCGGTTGTTACGAGCGCTTGGCCGTAAGGAACTACGACGAGCGACGACAACAAATGCGCATCGAAATTTCGTTCGGAGCGGACTTCGCCGATCTGTTCGAGGTTCGCGGAACCGTAAGGGCGAGGAGGGGCCGCCATCTTCCATCCGTGGTGGAACAGGACCGCGTTCTCCTCTCCTATATCGGCCTCGACGATCAGAAGCGCGTCACGCAGTTGTCCTTCGATCCGCGCCCAGACGAACTTGGGATTGGCCATGTCGTTTATGATCTTGATCTGGCCCCACATGAGACGCGGTCGCTGTTCATCCAGATCTGCTGTGACCAGGCCAAAGACCAGCGTCCAGGCTACCAGTCTTTTTTTCTGGGCCTGCGGGATGCGCGCCGTGCATTGCGCTCCTCTTCCTCGCGCGCAGCATCGATCGTCACCTCCAACGAAATATTCAACGAAGCGGCACGGCGCAGCGTCTCCGATCTATACATGCTGATGACCGACAAGCCCGAAGGCCCGTACCCGTACGCTGGCATCCCCTGGTTTAGCACCGTTTTCGGACGTGATGCGCTGATCACCGCGCTCGAAACCTTGTGGCTCGATCCACAGATCGCACGCGGCGTACTTGGCCATCTTGCGGCAAACCAAGCGACCGAAATCGATCCCGCCTCCGACGCCGAGCCCGGCAAAATCCTGCACGAAGTGCGTTTTGGCGAAATGGCTGAACTGGGCGAAGTGCCCTTCCGCCGCTATTACGGCAGTATCGACTCCACCCCGTTGTTCGTACTGCTGGCAGGCGAGTACCTGAAGCGAACAGGCGACCTTGTTACGATCAACCATCTTCTGCCGAATATCGAGGCAGCGCTCACCTGGATCGACGAGCACGGCGATCGGGACAGTGATGGTTTCGTCGAGTACGGGCGGTTGACGGAAGAAGGGCTGATCAATCAGGCCTGGAAAGACAGTCACGACTCCGTCTTTCACGCCGACGGCACGCTCGCTAAAGGCCCGATCGCCATTGCCGAAGTTCAGGCCTATGTTTATGGCGCCTGGCAGGCAGCAGCCGAGATCTTCCGCCGGGTTGGTAGACCAGAGCGTGCAGCGAAATTTCTTACACGGGCCGAGGGCCTGCGTCGTGCCTTCGATGCGAGTTTCTTCGACGAGGAACTTGGCACCTTCGTGCTAGCGCTCGACGGGAACAAGCAGGCTTGCAGGGTCCGGTCCTCAAATGCGGGCCATGCCCTATTCACCGGCATTGCCTATCCGGAGCGGGCCACCCAGGTTGCCAAAACCTTGATGAGCGCCTCGTCCTTTTGCGGATGGGGCATCCGCACCGTCGCCTCCACCGAGGCACGCTACAATCCGATGAGCTACCACAATGGGTCGGTATGGCCGCATGACAATGCAATGATTGCCAGTGGCCTCGCCCGCTATGGCTACCGAGCCGAAGCCGCACGTATTTTTGAAGGGCTCTTTGCCTCTTCGACATATATCGACTTGCGTCGTCTCCCGGAACTCTTCTGCGGCCTGTCGCGTCAGCGGGCCCAGGGGCCGACCTTCTATCCCGTCGCCTGCTCTCCACAGGCGTGGGCGGCCGCAGCGCCCCTCCTTCTATTGCAGTCCTGTCTTGGCCTCGACTTCGAGCCGAATGCCCAGATCATCAGCTTCAACGAGCCGCAACTGCCCTCGTTCATGGATGAGGTAATCCTGCGACATCTGCAGGTCGGAAATGGCTCGGCGGACGTCGCAATTCGCCGCTCAGGACGCAGTGTCGTGGTCGACATCGTCGATCGTCGGGGCGAGGTTCGCGTGTTGACCACCGCATAGGCGAGGCCGCTTCCAGGCAGGCGCCTTGCCTAGTCCAACTCCTCCTCGTCTGAGACGAGAAGGTCAATCAACAAGGCGGTTCTGCCAGTCGGCAGAGGCCGCCGTTCACTCATCAACGCCTCGTCGCCGTTGGTCCACGCGAACGCTTCGGCCAGTTCAGCTTGGTTGGCACCAGTCGCCACGACATCCGCTACCAAAGTTTCGTCGACAGGTCCGAGGATGGCGATGACGTCTTCGGAGGTCATTGTCATACCCATTACTCCTTTTGTCTGCCTGACCGGAATCTGGTGGCCCAAACAAAAAAATCAAATTTTTCCACCGGGCAAATTCAAAGTTCTTGAAACTGCAAGCTACTGAATTATATCAATATTGTTTGATCGCCCAATGGGGATCGGCAAGTCCAGGAGGCGCCATGTGCTCTTGGCGTCTCCTTGTATCCATGTTGCTTACAAGGAGGATATGGCTATGAGGACAAACCTCGATTTCTCTCCCCTGTACCGGTCGAGCATCGGTTTCGACCGGATGCTGAATGTGCTCGAAGCTGCAAGCCGCGTCGAAACGATCGACAACTGGCCACCCTACGACATCGTCAAGTCCGGTGAGGACGCGTATCGTCTTGCCATGGCAGTGGCGGGCTTCTCGCAGGACGAGCTGACGATCACGCAGGAGCAGAACATGCTCTTCGTATCGGGTCAGAAGACAAATGCTGAAGATGTGCAGTATCTGCACCGGGGCATCGCCGGCCGCTCGTTCCAACGTCGGTTCGAACTTGCCGACCACGTCAAGGTCGTCGGTGCTGGCCTCGTCAACGGTCTGCTGACCATCGATCTCAAGCGGGAAATCCCCGAAGAGATGAAACCGCGCCAGATCGCGATCAGCACCGGTGAGGCGCTGCCCATGACTGAGACCAAGCAGATCGAAGCCGACAAGCAAGCGGCTTAAGCCTTCCGTCGGCGCGAATGCCCGCAAAGGGCGCCGGGGCATGCTCGGCGCCAGCAGCAAGGCTTTGCCGACTGAACCACAAGATAAGGAGAAGAAACATGAGTGTTCGTGATTTGATTCCCTGGGGCCGGAGCAATGGCAATCAGGTTCCAGGTCTTCCGCGCGATGACGACCGTGATCCCTTCCTGTCGCTGCATCGCGAGGTAAACCGCCTGTTCGACGATGTCTTCCGCGGCTTCGGCTCCGGGTTGCCGTCGTTTGCAGGCTCCTCTGGCCTCAGTTCCGGCTGGCCGAGCGTCGAGATCTCCGACACCGACAAGGAGATCAGGATTACGGCGGAAGTACCCGGTCTGGAGGAGAAGGACATCGAGGTTCTGCTCAATGACGGCGTGCTGACGCTGAAAGGCGAGAAGCGATCGGAGACCGAAGACAAGGATCGCCAGTTTACTGAGCGCTACTACGGTCGCTTCGAGCGCCGTATCCCGCTCGGTGTCGAAGTCAAGGAAGACGAGGTCGATGCACGCTTCCGAAACGGCGTACTGACCGTAACCTTGCCCAAGGACGAGAAGGCGCAATCACAGGTCAAGCGCATCGCGATCAAACATTAAGGAAAGAAGCCGGAGGACCTCCTCCGGCTTTTTCTGCGTCTGTATGTTCGAAAGGAGGAGGGACTATGTCCGCGTTCATAAGGCTCGTCAGGCCAATAATCATCGTCTTCACCGTCTCCCTGCTCATTGGCGGCGTTCCAGCCCAGGCGCAGTTCGTGTCCGGGATCGGCGGCAGCGTACCGACGCTTGCTCCGATGCTCGAAAAGGTCACGCCAGCAGTCGTCAACATCTCGGTTGTCTCGCAGGCACCCCAAGAGGATAACCCGCTCTACAGTGACCCGTATTTCCGCCGCTACTTCAACCTTCCGGATAAGCCTCAGGCGGAACCGCGTCTGAGCGCCGGATCGGGGGTCATTGTCGATGCGACACGGGGCTACGTGTTAACGAACCATCATGTTGTGGCCAATGCCCGCAAGATCCTGGTGACGCTCAAGGATGGAAGGCGGCTGGATGCAAGGCTTGTCGGCTCCGACAAGGGTACGGACATCGCAGTTCTCCAAATACCGGCCCGTAATCTGACAGCGTTGCCTTTTGGCGACTCGGACGCGTTACGCGTTGGCGATTATGTCGTGGCGATCGGCAATCCGTTTGGACTTGGGCAGACTGTTACATCGGGCATCGTCAGTGCGCTTGGCCGAAGCGGCCTCAGTCGCGGAGGTTATGAAGATTTTATCCAGACGGACGCCTCGATCAATCCGGGCAACTCGGGTGGCGCGCTGGTAACTTTTGATGGGAGGCTTGCGGGGATCAACTCAGCGATCCTCAGCCCAGCTGGCGGCAACATCGGTATCGGCTTCGCCGTACCGAGCAAGATCGCGAGACTGGTGATGACCCAGCTGATCCAACATGGCGAGGTCATTCGCGGCAAGCTGGGCGTTGCGATCCAGGATATCGATTCCGATATGGCAGCTTCGCTCGGGCTGGATGACGCGGGCGGCGCGCTGATCGCGGCGGTTGAGCAAGGATCTCCGGCCGCTGGTGCGGGTTTGAAGCCGGGCGACGTGGTGGCGGCTGTTGATGGCCGGCCAGTTCATGGGGCTGCTGATCTGCGCAATCGCATAGGTTTGACGCCTGTCGGTTCGCAGATCGAGTTGACCGTCAGGAGCAGTGGCTCGGAGCGTACGATTAAAGCACGCGTGAGCGGATCATAGAAGCCGCCGCTCTTCGTGTTTCCGGCCGCGGTTCGTCCACGGCCGGGAACGCTCATCAACGGGGAATCAGCAAGTGCGGCATTAACCGTTGGTGCGGAAAGACCCTTGATCTGAACAAGCTGGTTCGATGTGTGAAAAGGATTCTGCTGGAAAAGCTCGTGAATACGAAAGGCCGACCCTGCTCTATCGCTCTCCATCGTGATCCGCTCCCGATCTTCCTTGAAAAGATCGACGATCTGAGTCGCAGCCTCAAACGCTTGATTGGTCTTCGCAGGTATCATCATCCTGGCGGTTTTGGTTCTAATCATCGCCTTGAAAGGAATCGAACCGAAGGCCAGCAGCTGTCACCGTGCAATTCGAAACCTTTCAAGCATTTACGAGCCACTTGCCGACAGCTGCACCGCCTCTTCTCACGTAGTCCAGGCTGAAGGCCATTAGGTCGGTGAGATGCTCATCGATCGCCGCTTTTGAGATACCTGGCTGTACTCCATAAATCGCGAACTCGATGCGGTCAGCAGGATGGTTCAGCAAAATTTCCTTGGCCCGCTCAATGGTGCCGACGAGGAAGCGCGAAGGGTTCTGGTGCCGGCCCGGATTAATGCGGTGCTCGATATGAGCTGTCAGAGTGTTAGGATCACAATATACGACTGACTTCAGCAGCTGGCAGGTTACCTCGTAGACGTCGTTCACGCGCGTACCGCTGGGCTCACCTCCAGCTCCTTTGCAGTGATAGAGGCTGACGCGAAAGCGATCTTCAGGCTCCTGCGTGATGGCGATAAGATCAGCTGCCTCCCCGGTGCGGTGATCGTAGACGAGCACCTCCAGTTCCCGTTTTGCCCGGAGCAAGCCTTCAAGGTGTCGGTGGACGGTCATTCTGCCAGCATCGGCACCGTCAAACTCTCTGGAAATTTCACAACCATCCCAACCAGGATTTTCGACGTCCTCGTCTAGCAACCCGGTAGCCACGAGCGCCGGGGGTGGAAAGGCATTCATGCCCTCGAACGATGATTTGTCCGCAGCGTAGAAGACTGGAGGATGTATAGATAGCCAAATTCCCAACTCCAACCAATCGTCGTGCGAGCTGCCCAGTTCAATTTCCCAGCCAGCACCTCTTTGGCGAATCAATTGACCGCCCGCGACAGAGAATAAGAATGGCAATTGGTGCTGCTCCGAAACTACATCGAACGATAACTCCTGCCCCTGGATTGCAAACGCACCCAGCTCAAGATCGGTGATCTGTGCATATGTCCACTGCGCATGATCGACCCTCCGATAACGCACTCGAGGCGCTTGTCGGTATGCTGTCTTGTGCCAGCTCCCACCGATGACGAGGGCTGGCAGCCGCTTTAGCGTCCGCGAATGTTGCACCAGATCAAGTTGCGACTGAGCGATGGTGTCATCGCCATTCAGTCGGCCGTTAAGTTTTGTGATCCAGTCCAGGTATTCTGATACAGTAAGGCGCTGGTTGCTCCAAATACGAGAGTTACTGCTCGCGCCAATCGTTTCCCGTTCGCCATCCTCTATACCACTCCCGAAATAGTGGCCCTGGACGTAGGCGCGTCCGTCACCAGGGGTGACCGCTCGTTCAGCTCTTGGCCCCGTCAGCATTCGGTAGGATTCCGCCTGCGAGTTGATTGCGGTGTTGCGCAGGCCAACGGAGTAGAAACGCATGTCTGTCAGGCCAGCCCGCGCCCGTAGCGTTGCTTCAAAGCTCAGCGGCCGATGGCGATCTGCTACGATCGTCTGCATCATGTCGATATAGAGCCTGTCAGTGCGACGCGTCGAACCGATGAAGCAGAGCCGTGTAGCGACGTTATAAGCCAGAAGAAAAACGTCATGGCGTACATTCACCAGTACGTCCGAAATTGCCCAGTTGGGCGGTTCGTGGTCAACCGTCAGCAACAGGGTAATAAGCCCGTCTTCCGATATCCACTGTTTGGCGAGCTTCAGCTTGCGCCCGACAATCGAGCCAAAGAGGTTGAAGTCAGGCTGTTGGTCGCACTCGAAGATTCGTGCATGCGCGTAGAGTTTAAGGGAGAGCGGAGAAACAGCGTCATAGTCAGATTCAGCCTGGACTTTTGTTTTGAGGATTGCCAGGATTTCTCGATCGACCGCTCTGTCCGCGATCTGCTGCTGTGCTGCCTCATCAATGAGTTGAGCAACGTCGACTCCTTCCTGAAATAATCGCGAAGTTGCCTCTCGCAAACGGCTGATGGGTGCGATCAGGGTGGCGTCACCAGTATTCTCACCGTTTGTACGCGCGAAGCGCCCAATGAATTGGAGTGTCGGTACCAGCGAACGATGGGGGGCATGGAGGGCTGCGATCTTCAATTTCGGGAAGTCGTATCCTTCGCCGAACATATCCACGCAAACGACACCGTCGAGCTGGCCACCGAGCAAGGCTTCTTCGACTTGGTCCTGTCGCCGCTTGGAGATACTGCTGTCGATCGCAGCGACCTGTGCTCCTAACCCTGTATAGATCTGCACCAGATTGCGTGCTGCGGCAATAGATGATGCGCGCGCGAATAGTCGATGATCGAACCCGGCTTGTCGATCTGTCCGAAGTTGCTCAATAGCGGCCCGCGCAATTGAGCGATCAATCTCGTCTTCGTCTTGATCGTTTCGCACTACGGCTGGACGGAAGCTGACCTTACCGAAAGCCTGCTCCCTCGACGCTTTTGAGACAGGATAGCTGTAAGCAAGACGGCCAGGAATGGTTTTCTTGTCGCGACGGAACGGTGTTGCCGTCAGAAACACGAAACGTGCACGAGGGTAATGCCGAAGATACGCCTTCCACGTATCCGCAGGCGCATGGTGGGCCTCATCAAAGAGGACAAGATCGAATAAGTCGGCCGAGCTATGCGGCTCGTTCACCGGGGAAGTGCTTGATGGGGTGGAAACAACGACGTCGTACTCTTCAAGTGCGTGCCATTCTGCGTCGGTGGCGGGTCTGCCCTTTTGGCCCTTCACCAACGGGTCAGCTATGCCTTCCGCCAGCACGCGCAGCTTTCGCAGCGTCGAGAGCGCGCCGAAATGCGCGGCTGTTTGGCGCCGTAATACGTCGGTGGGTTCGACGACTAGGAGCCGCTGAGCCCCTAGCACAAACGGCAACGCCATTATGACGGCCGTTTTGCCGTAGCCGGTTGGGAGTGAAACGATGGCCGGCTCATCAAAAACGGAGAAATGCGATACAACTGAATGCAAAGCACCGAGCTGCCCAGGACGAAATCCCGAGTTGGGCGCGCCTAGCGGTCTCAGCGCCAATGCGCCGCTATGATCCCTGAAGAAATTTGGCACCAATGTCTCCCCGCCCCCTGAATGGCAGCGAGGGAAGTTCACCACCTATACATGCATTTTTCAACAACTGTTTCGTAAGGAAAGGTTAGAAAGCGAAACGAATCCAAGGGAATTCCGCATCTTTCGATATTGGTAAATCATCCGCGCACCCGTTGCTATCGCGACAGGATATTTCGGATGACCGTAATGCGGAGAAGCGCAATGATCGCAAGAAGTGGCAGTGCGGGGCACTATTCCCAACATGCAAACCCAAGTCAAACTCTAGGCTCACGTATTTTGGTTCGTGGTCGGTTCCTGCTTGCAATCCGAGGAACCAGCTAGAATTCAAGTCGCCCTGTTTGGTGACCGTGTTTCAAGAATGGCCATCATCAGCTGGGTCGGTCGCGCAAGCAGTTCGGCATCTATAGGCATCAAGCTCAGGTCGGGCTTTACGAGGAATAGCTCCCGCGCATGATTGTTGACGGTCGACCCGCCATATCCCACTTGGAGATCGAATTGGCGACGAACGGTGCTCCAACCTGAAACGCAACGCACCATCAATACACTGTCGCCGAAGGGAAATCCCCGGTCACGACCATAGGCCAGCAATCGCGCCGGATCATCATATTCCCCGTCATAGGACACCGCGGCGAACTGTAGCTCATGATCTCGCTTTTCGATGGCGGCATACCGTGCGACCTGCCCGAAACGCGCAACAGTCAAAGAGCATTTGTTAGGGTTCATGCAGCGCGTGTAAAAGAAGGTGAGCAGACTGGTCCGGCTGCGCAGCAGTTCGGCGAATGCGTGTCGGCGTCCTGCGTGATCCTCAATTTCAACGCGATTGAGAGCTTCTTCGTCGAGAATGGAGCCGTCCATAGGCCCCGCTGTAGCCGCATGCGGATCGGCATGGCCGCAGCAATGCCTCGGGGCGCTGGAAAATTGTTCGAGCGTGGCCGTAATCTCCTGCCTCGCACTCATTGGCGCCTTCGAACTGCAGCAGTGCGTCACGTCAAAGCTCACATATTCGTCGCGAAACGCAATCCGCTCGCGCGCGGCGATCAGGAGAGTTCGAATGTTCTCATCTATTTCCTGCAATCGGCGGATCGCACGGGCGGCGCCCGCGAGCACGACCGGACTGATGCTCGTACGCAACTCTTCAATAATTTTGGGCAGAACGGACTCCGGTACACCGCAGCGTTCAAAGCGAGCAAGGATATGCCCGCGCACGAATTCGGCATCTGCTCCAGACAAGCGATGAAAGTGACGCCCGCTCTGACTCAGCATCGCGGCGAGTTGTAAACGGCCTTCCTCTGTCGTCGGCACCAATCGCACCTGCTCGACGATACAATCAACATCCAGCGACATGGGTGCCTCGACTATCGCTCCTTGAGGGCTTTTGAAAGCCGGTTGATCGAGGACTTTAGCGCCCGTGACTTGGTCACCGAGCCCAAATTCTCGAGGGCGTTGACAAATGTCTTGCTGGCAACCTTTCCAACGGCTTCGCTTGTGTGAGCGATCGCCGACACCGCGGCTGCTTTCAGACGGTCATCTTCCTCGTCATCAAGAACCAGTTTGCGCGCCGCATCCACAAATCGCTTGATTGAGGTGCCTTTGAGGTTCATCGCGGCGATTTCGCGTATCCGCGTTTTCTCTTCCTTGTCGGCCACAATTTTCTCGAATAGCGTAACGGACCTCTGGTCTGCGGCCAGCGCGCGCAAGGCCTGTTCGCGAACCTGTCCGGTGGCCTCAGTGGCCAGTGCGCGGAAAACGGAGAGCGAACCGCCGTGATCGTCGCGCGCCAGGAGTTGTATCGCCTTCGCGGCTGATACAAGTGGTTTCCTGATATTCTCAAGACCTTCGCGCAGTAGCTTTTGTGCCTCGACATCGCCGGTCAGCGTCAGTCGGTCGAGTGCAGCTATCCGGATATCGCGGTTTGGATCCACAGCCAAGCGCCGCAGCAAGGCGATATATGCCGCATGGAAGTCCGCGAACTCGGAAGGCTGGAACTCCGCAGCACCGAGCTTGTTGAGTGCCGCCTTCCGGGCAGATGCATCGAGCGTCTCGTCGCCGGCGACATTGAGAAGTGTGCGGATACTGACGTCGTATTCGTCGGCATCAAGGGGCATCGCATTGATCATTTCGCAGATCTTGGTAGAATCCCGCTCACCGGAGTCGACGTAGCTTGCGACCGACTGCGCCGTAACAGGTGCGGAACCGGCCGTCCGGTTGGCGGCCTCCAGTGAAGCTAGATATTCGCGGCGATACGCTTCGATATCCATATGCGCCTCTCGCTCTCAAATCTGGAAGGGAACGTCATCATAGGCAAATGCCAAGTGCGTTGCCGTTACTGTTCCAAGGTAGTCTATCATATCACTTACTTTCGGGCTGACACCAGGCGCTGCGGTCATCGGCGACGGCGCAAGTCCCCCGCCCGGCGCTGTTGTCGGCCTTGGTGCCGTCAGCGGCCCGCACCAAGGGCCACATCGCATCGCTCAAATTATGTCCCGGCGAAAATCCGGCAGGCGTAAAGGAATTCGCGTCGTTTGGATCGTGTCGTTTCTGTGCCCACTGCCACTTCGCCCACAGCCGGTCCACATTGCAATGCAATAGGAAGAAGATCGGGTCTCGTGGGGCGGTCGATATGCTGGTGATCCACCCGCTTCCATGACTCATATGAGCGCCGCCATGGGGATTCCCCTGCATGCTGCGAAAGTTCCGGAACCCCGACACAGGCGCTCCGCCGAGCTGAAGAGTTTGAGTTTCGGTGAAAACCGATGGAATGGTGGTGGCGCCCACACCGGGACCACGATCGATACCGGGAGGGCCCGATCCGACCCAGCCCAGGAGTGGATGCCCCGCCGCGAACTGCACCTGATTTAGCGTACTCGAAACGCCCATGAAGCTGCGATTGAATACGTTCGGCGCTGCCTGATCGAACCTCCAGTAGGGAAGCGTAACTTCGGCGTCGATCATCTGCAGCTCCCGCTCTAGATCGAGCAAATAGCTGCGATGCCAGGGTAAGAAGCCTGGGCCGCCATGCGCTTCTCTGTCCGGAGCACCGCCGACATGCATATCGCGGAAGTCGCTGAAGCGGCCGGTACCAGCGCCGTTCAGGGTGGCGAGCGCCGCCAAGAACCGATCGCGTTCCGAATTGGAGAGGTTATTGGCATTCTTGCGGATGCGGACCATGATTGGATGCGAGCCCAGAAGCTGGCCGGTCGACTTCTCCTTTACGATGACTTCGACGTCACCGTATTTCTGACTGGCGGCGGGAAATTCACCGCCAACCCAAACCGAAACATCAGAACCATCTTGCGGCAGCGCAACGTCGATGCTGGGGCTTCCGAGGTGTGTCAGTATGGTCGCAAAGCCGAGCTTTGCGCCTGAGCTCGTCGTCTTCGCCGACACAGTAACATGCACAGCAGCAGGCGGGGCGGGAGCAGCAATAAGCCGCAGCTTCACCTCCACGGGGCGCCAGGTAATGAACGCTCTTCGATGTGAGTCATAGTTCGGGAATTCAATCTCGACATTCATGCGTCTTCCCCTCTGACGCGCCGACCCGATTGATAACTAGAACATTGCATATTTCGCGCTAAAGTCAATTACTCTTGGATGATGCAACCATATGTTCTTGCCTGCGAATTGCCACGGGGCCACAAAGCTTCGCGGAGAAGACGAACGAAACGCTAAATACCAGGGATACCAAGACAAGGTCCCGACCTGGCTTGCTGGCGTATGAAGGCGATCGCGGCTACCGAGATCGATCCGCGATGAGTTAGACCTACCTGCTCAACAGGTCATGAGCGCTGCGTAATTCGCATACCCATGATTTTCGCGTCTCTGAAGGGCAAATCTAATTGGGCCTCCTTCGGGTGCTCCCCTTCGGAAAAGGCGCGTGTATTTAGCCGATTGACGACAACATCCAACCGGATAAATGATCCCGCCTCGACATTGAGAAGCTCTCTCTCGGTGAGGAAGGTGAGCCGATCGGGAAGGATACACAAAATCAGCAAAGCCCCTCCTGGCTTCAATTGCCGTTCAATCTCTTCGAACAGCCACACTGCATTATCGGTAAAACGCGAAACAGGAATAGTAAGCCTTGTTACCGCTTGGGCGATTGCGCAAAGAGCAACCAAATCAGCATAGCTGTACCGATCCGACCTCCCGTCGCGTCCGAAAAGCGGCGGAAGGGCCCTTTTCCAATGCCGCAGCATCTCCTTGCTAATGCCAGCAAGCTCGAGAATCTGGCTTGTGTCGAAACGCATGCTAGACTCCTAGCCCGATCCGAACCACAATTGGGGACCAGGAACAAAATGGGGTTGACCCCACTTATAGCGGGGATTAACCACTGATAAAAGAAAAATCGCCACAATCGATTCGGACGATCATGGAGGCCGTTATGTCCACTCGCTTCGAAAATGCCGAGTTGCTGGCTGCCCTTTGGCTGCTGGGCGCTGAGGGAGAGCGTCTGCCGACATCTCACGGTATTCTCGATAAGGCTCTGAAGGAGTGCATGGCGGTACTACCCTCTGCTCTGTCTGCAAGTTTATCCTTTGGCGTGACTGGCGTTGGTTTGCGGTGCTATGAGTTGCCAGACATCCTGCTGGCAGCCCAGGAAGCCTTACTGACGACCGAGCCCAATCCCACTTATCTGTCGTCGTTGGTGACTTTGGACGAAGACAGCGCGCGTCAGATCGTGCTCAGTTATGGTCTGAGTACAAGCAAGGCTCGAGAAATAGGCGAGTCGCTTCTCGCCTCCGTAAAACGCACTCGCGCTGCCGTCAAACAAGCTGCGGCAGCGTAGCGAAAACGTGGAACGACTGCGCGACAACCTTCTGTCAGTAGCGCCGAAGTTGGCTAGTCAGCTCGATACGCTCGTCTCACAATGGCTGTCGAGTCTTATCAATCGGCTGGAGGCCAAGCGCGCTCCGGAGTTTCGACCAAAACAAGTCAACGACCCGGTTTGGGGAACGATTGAGCTTCTCCCTTGGGAAGTAGGCTTACTGGACACGCCATTACTCCAGCGAATGCGGGGGGTCCGGCAACTGGGCTTGGCACAGCTGGTCTTTCCGGGCGCCAGTCATGGACGGCTGGAGCATATCATTGGTGTCGTTGGCGCAATCGAAGAAGTTTTGCGCGCCCTTGAGCGGCAGATCCAGCGATGGAACCGCGACCATAGCGGTACGCCCCTGCCCTCGATAACCGACGCAGATCGTTATGCATTGCGGCTCGCCGGCCTCCTGCATGACGTTGGCCACGGTCCCTTCAGCCACGCCCTTGAGCCCGTACTTGAAGTGAACGCGCCTTTGGTAGGCACGTCCGCCGGTGAAAGCGAAGATTGGCGCAGAGAAATCAAGATAGTCCGCAGCGAATTTAAGAGACTGTACCAGTTGAATGCGCCGCCCTCGGAGTCGGAAGTCATCGCTGCTTGTATGGTGCTCTCGGAACCCATGAAGAAGGTGCTTGCCAGCGATCGGCTATTTACCGCCCGCGGCCGACCTGTCGAAGAACTTCAGGAGGTGATCGTCGCTGCGATTATCGGCGGTGTCGAAGGACCAGGTGCCAGCCATTTGTCATCTATTGTCAGCAGTCAGATTGACGCCGACAAACTCGACTACCTTTCAAGGGATGCCCATCATTCGGGACTAGAGATCGGCTTTGACACTGATCGCCTGCTGTCGCGATTGGAAATTCTTCATGTCCGAGAGTCGAATGTCGATGCATCGGAAAGCGAGTTAAGGGCCCGCGCTTCGCGAAGCGTCAATCAAACCTTTCATCAGCTTGGAATCGCCGCGTCGGGCTTCGGATCTTTTGAACAAATGCTGATCGGCCGGACATTTCTCTATGATCGGCTATATCATCACCACAAGGTCCGGTCAGCAGAGGCAATGGCTCAGCGCTTGATGCTCGTGGCCGAACGGGATCGCGCGAGCCGCTTTAGGCTCGATGAAATCTTCCTAAGCGTGGACGACGACACAATGCTGCGCATCCTTGCGCAAGAAGTGACCCATCCGGGATTCCCCCTTTCACCAGAGCCTTCTGCAGCAACAGCCTTGGCGAAGGGCATTCTTAACCGCGAACTGTTGCATCGCGCTTTTGCATTTCGCGGTCGTTTTATCGCATCTCCACCAGGGCTCGACGGCCGCACGGCAGAGCAAAACCGTGAAAAGCTGTGGCGCCGCATCGTGAAGGAGTTGGATGATATTGGTGTTCGGTTCAACATAGGCGCGGAAATTCATCGCGTTGCGATCGCATGCGCTGAAGCCTTGATGGCCAAGAGTGTCGATGTCGACATCTGCCGGCCATGCAAGGAGGCCTTAGACCAGGTAGGGCCGGAACAGATAATCGTCGATCTACCGGCACTGAAAGCCGAAGCTATCAGAATTCTGGCGCGCTATCCGAATGGCGCGATCAAGGTGCCGGAATTCTCCTTTAATCCAGTGAAGTGGTCGGACGCCTACGAATTACAGAAACGAACCGGGTACGTGTTCTGCCCACGCGATGTAGTTCCTCTCGTGGCGTTAGCCTCCAAGATCGTCTTTCTCGGACATTTCGGCGTCACTATGAGCGAGGAGGCCGACGGCTATATCAAGACTGCCAGCATCGTACCTCAGACCTGGATCAATGCCTTGGTCGCCGCCAAGATTATCGACACTGATGCAGCCGAGCACTTATCATTCAAGCGACACTCATTGCTGGCCCTCCGGGCGGATGATCTAAAAGTCCCAGGAACGTGGATCCAAGCTGATCCCGATATCGCCTCGCGACTGGCTCTCGAACTAAACCAGCTTTTGCGCGCCGGTCTGACGGCTGAGCATATCGAAGCCCTGGGACGTGTTCTAGGGGCCGTCTACGCCTTTGTCGACCATTGGTACAAGTCCGGCCAGTTGACGAGACGGCTCGAAAACGAGGCCGAACTGCAGAAGCAAGTGCTGTCCGCCTTTCAATTGCGTAGTCTGCCGACAGAAGAGGGCTCGGTCGCGGGTGGTGGTAAGCTCGACATATTTGTGGACGGGGCTGTGCTTGTGGAGAATAAATTCACGGGCCGCGTTGCCGACGTGGCGAGCACGGCACCAGCGGCAGGCATGCAAGGCCGACGCTACGCTATCGCACTCGGTGCACAGGTTGTGATCGTTGTTCTCGCCTACGAACTTCCGTCGGGCATTGTGCCGGCCCAACAGGATACAATCAGCGTCCATGAAATAACGCGGACTGACGGGAATCGCGCAGAAATACGGGTCAGCCTCCCCTATGGGGCGGTAACGCCCTCACGTGAAAGCCCACAATAGCTTTCCGTCCTCATTCAAAGAATGCGCATCGAACAGCGTGAAGAAGAACGTCGATTACTGACAGAGAGTTTAAAGCAAGTTCCACTGGCGAAGGAAGAAACGGTTCAATCCCGCAAAAGGATACGCTAGCCGGCTCATCTCGGCGAACTTTGTCCGGATTATCGCCTTCGTACCCTCTGAGAGGCGTGGCTCATCAAAACTCAGCTTCAGTATTCGGAGGATTTCAAGCTGCTCATAGCGCAGTCGAAGCAGCTCCTCGCGATTCAAACCCAGGAAATTCACCGCCGCATCGTGAGCACGTGCTGCGCGCGCGCCCGTGCCGGCCCGAATCCAGACTTCACGGTTGGCATCATCGGCCTCATAGGCCAATAGATCTGATGGATCTTCAAGGTAAGGATGTATTAGATCCGCTTCCTCCGAACCCCAGAGAGCAACGAGCTCCTCGTCAGTTGTCGATGTGACGTCACGGACGAGGTTTTGTACAAGCTGCGTCAATTGGGCGCCGTTCGGCTGAGCATTGGGCATGAGAGGTGATACAAGCAGCTGCCCCGAGATCGGAAAGTTGTCTCCCTTGTAAATCTGATTACAGATCTGACAAGCAAAGACGTAATTGTCGAAATCATATGCCAGCCACCAATACGTGGACTTCGGCCTGAAATGTTCGACATCACCGTGCGCGACAACGTCAGTTGACGCTTCGCAATATGCGCATTTTCCGCCAGTCTCGAATTTCAGGCGTTTTTTCGCCGACTTCCATTTTGACGATGTCCATTTGATTGGTGGCTCAGCTTGTCCGGAGAAAAAGCGGTACACCAAGTCCTCATGCTTTTCGAGCAGACGCGCGCCCGTGAAGTCGCGCGGCAGTCCAGTTGCGGTGCGGAGGCGCGTCAATCGGATCACGACTCGCCTCCGTTGCCAGCATCCGATCGACGCGACTTTGTTGACCTTTTGGAGACCGGCGCGGAGCCCGAACTACTTGTCAATTCTGCCGATATTTGACGCAGCAAATTGTTTGTCGACTGCATATATTCTGGCACCTCGCTCCACGTCGGAACGGAGGCGAGTTCACTCTCGATTTGCTTCATTCTTTTCGATCGCGTGGTCTGCGATGCCGGCCGAGAGCTTGCTTTCGGTTCCGCGGCCACAGATAGCCCGCCATCGTCCGGAGCCACTTCGGTAATGCCCCTAAGGGATCGCAACTCTCGACGGAGGCTTGCCACCTGTGGCGAATCAAGAGTTTCCAGACCAAAAATCGGGCTCTGGATTAGCTGATGCAGCATGAGCCTGTTCGGCGCGCCTTCGAACTGTGTCAGGGATGAAGCCGCATTGGCCCGGTCCGTGCGCTTTAGGACGAAGAGTTCCCCCTCTTCTGCCTGATGCACAGTGAGAGGGGAATGAGTGGTAGCTACCACCTGAAAATTAGGAAGTGTGCGCTTGATGAAGCTGACCAGTTGACGCTGCCATATCGGATGAAGGTGCAAGTCAAGTTCATCGATGAGCAGAACGCCCCGTGCACCCAACGGATCAGTGCGATCTGCAAAGGTCTCCGTGATCCTGAATAACACGTCTCCGCACCAGGCGGTCATTGCCTGGTAGCCATCGCTGAGTTGCGAGAGAGGTAGAATTCCATCAGGCGTTTGGAACAGAAGCTGGCGGCGCTCCTTGTCGATACTGTCGAACTTGGCGTCAGCCAAAAGCGTGTCAAGCGCCTTTCTGACTGGCCGAAGCCCCTGTGCTCCACGACGATAATCGAGATCAAGAGCCCATTGCTCGATGGAAACGAGTGTTGCGTCTGGGGAAAAGAGCGTTGCGACGCTTTGGGATCGATTGTTCCTGTAGCTCCCTGCCATCCCGGACCAGCTGATCGGCTCAGCCGACCGACGGCGCGAGACGCCATAACCGACCACGAAATAATTCCGGGTAGCGTGGGCGAGCGCTGCATCAATCTGCTCAAGCGTTTGAGCATTTGCCTCCAGAAGCTTCCGAATACCTTCGCCGCGACGCAATATGAGCTGAGCATATCGTGGTTGATTTTCCGCCGTGGCGTAGTCGAGTTCAATGGTAGCGGCGTCACTTCCAACACGTATCCAAGTGTCGGGATCACCAATAATCTCGGGGAGCGCCTCCCCTCCCGCGGTGACAAGCGCCAAGGCACGGAGGATAGTGCTCTTTCCCGCGCCATTTTCTCCCAAGACAAAGGTCCAAGGTCGAACATCACCGCTCGACTGGACGAATTGCATGTCGAGCTCTGCGATGGAGCGAAGGTTTTTCAGACGCAGTCGACGTAGGAACATGCAAGCGTCCTCCTGATTACCGATCTGGCGGCTTGGTTTCCGCCAATTGATGGGGCTGAGTTTCGCTAAGTTAGCTCATTTGCCCCGTAACCGCCTAGTACAAAGGGGGGCCCAGAACGATCGATCGCTCCCAAAAGCCATTCAAGACCTCAAGGGGGGTCATGCTCTACCTCGAAGATTTCTGGCAGATTCTTCGGATTGTACGACGGCACTATTTCCTTTCGCCGGAGCGCGGACTCGTGAATCCTTGCGCCCTCAGGAATAGATCGCGGCTCGTAGTGGGGCAGGTAGTAGCCAAACAAGCCCTTGCGCTTTGGCCACTCTTGCCATTTCACCTTCTTCGGCAGCCACTCGAGAACGCGCCAGGCGCCTGTCGCTGATACATGCAACTCCGCGTTTACGCTGGGCTCAGCGTACTCGTGCTCACTACCACCCCTAGCGTTTCCTTCTACGAGGTGATTGAACATCGACGTGTTCACATTCAGCCCGTGCAGCTGGGCCTGTTGAATCATCCAGCGGAGCGGATACTTTGACAGCCCGCTCTCATTTTCCGGATAACCGCCGCCGATGTCGGAATGGCACCCCGCGAACCAAACCTGGCGGCTGTCTTGCTTTCGAGCCTCTGAGGTTGAAAAGCGATTGGGCTTGAATTCCTGATCCTCTTTCCATCTGCGCAATCGGAACATTCGACGAAATTCATCAATGGCGATTGCCTGACGGAAAACCTCGACGCTGGGGTTCTGCAGCGTGTAAGGCAGCGTCTCCAAGCTCGGAATGTAGAAGCGATCAGGCCGCGGCACGATGACGGATGCAACGGTATCCCAGACGCCAAGGAACTTTATCGGAACGGTCTGGCCACCGACAATTCTCCGGAAGTGCCAAGCTACCGAAAGATCCTCCCCATCCATGGCGGCGCGCTTGTAAGCGGCCAACGCATAGCCGACATAGTTCAACTGGTCTGGGCGCAGCAAACCGAGGAGATGAATGACACCAGCGAGGACGCGGACGCTGTAAGCGCCGCGGCTGAAGCCGAAAAGAAATACTTGGTCGCCTTCCCTGTATTGTTCCGCCAAAAAGCGATAGGCGCCCAGCACATCGTCGTCCAGGCCATAGCCGGTGGCGAGCCCCAGCACGCCTTTTGCATTCTGGCTAATTCTCCCCCAGGTCTTTCGTTGACCCAATGTTCCAACGCCTGGATCGTAATATACAATTTGACCGTCGTCCTTCTCAAGCATTCTGTATAGCTTGAGAACATTGAACATGTTCACGCCGATTTCGTTGCCTGTTCCGTCACAGCAGACGACGATGTTCTTTGCCATCGTTGATTTCCCCTTGCCCCGTCAGAAACCTACCACAGATAGTGACCACTTCAACTAGCTCGCGCATGTTGGCGAAGCTGGTTTTCATACCTCGGGACAATTCACTGGATCCTTAGAGCAGGTGCGAAGCCTCCGACGCGCCTATTCTGGTCAAAAATGATCATTGGCAGATCCGCCTTTGGCATCCACACGCGCCCCACTTCCACCGCCGCAGCGACCGGCAAGGCGGGAAAGACGTTTATCGTTGCCGCTTCTCCGTGCACCGATTTTATTCTGTCAAGAAGCCGTCTCAGTTCCTGGCGAAAGCGCGAGAGGTCATTGGCGTTCCGCATGATGTCGTTATGTGGCGACATCGCAGTGATCGACCAAACCGAAATGTCGTGGCCCAAGACCGCATCGATGCGCTCCTTCGATATTGTCGCGCTCACACCCAAAATCAGCGCCACCGTCGAATGAACCTCAGTAGGCGCCTCGACCCGGAACTCGATCGGCGCACTGTCGTTCTGCCACTTCCATGTCGCCGGCTCTCTATGTCGTTGATGAACCTCGGCGGGTAGAATGTCGTAAAGTTGCCTTCCCAGTTCGATCAGGAGCGGCTGGGGCGCAAGCGCGAAGACGCTTGCATGCGTGATCTGCTGCCGTTCGATCCGGCCCCGGATCTTTTCAGCAAACTGCCGCTGGAGGTTCGTCTGCTGAACCTGCCAATACCGTTCGTCGGCATCATCGAGCGAAAGACCAAGCATCTCCAGATCGACAGTGTCGAAGGACGCCGGCGAGCGATCAGGCTGCATGGAGGCGAAAATGTCCTCCCTTGCGACGAGCGCCTCGTTCATGCCGATATTCGCTCCGAAACGGATCACATGAGATGCCCGGTCCGGCTGAATACCAGCTGCGATACGCACCCGCCGCTCATGCTCGTCCTTCATACGCAGGAGAAGCTCCTCCGGATGATCTAAGGGTGCTTCGTCATCGATGAGACGATGGTGCTTTGCGCAGAGCAACATGAGATTTGAAATGTCTTTTGCGAGAAGGGCGGACCGGGTCGGATGTCCACGCGCGCCGTTCGGTGAGTCGGCAACGATGTGCGCGACGAAGCCGAACATCTTGTCCTCCTTGCCGGACAGCAGCTCCCCAATAAGTTCGCAGTTGCAGCCACGATATTGGCAGCGGCCGGCGGCACGCGCCCAAAGCGCGCGCTGTGTCTTTTGATCGACTTTCGTCTTGGCCATTTACTCAATCCTTTCGCGAAGGGGATGCCGGCGCCGCAAGCGGCTCCGACTTATGCGGCGCTCGACATCTCGCGGCTCAGGATGTTCTCCTCCACCCCGCCATTCGCCCTCACCTAGCCAGTCCTCGAAGTAAAACAGCCACAGCGACGTCCATGGGACGATGGTCTGATCCAACCTCATCCAGGGCTGCCATTCGTATGTTCGGGGCAGATAAAGACACAGGCGCGTGGGTCTCTGCTCGTAGACGTGAGGAAGTTTCTTTCCACCTGCCAGCGTCACCAGGTCCGGACTTTCAATGTAAACCCGGGGCGATCGATCAGACGCAAATTCCAGGCGTGCCTCGTATATACGGGACAATGGAGTCGGTGTGGCGCGGAAACGCCATTCAAAACAGCCGGAGCCGAGGGTGCCGTCGCCGGCCGACAGCGGGTTCTTTCTGAGAAGAAGGAACTGCTGCGCGGCGGTTAGGGACTTCGGCTCGGAAAAACGCATGGCCTATCTGCCGAAGAAGGTGTTTGCCCGCACCGGCGTGGCAATTGCTGAAGCAAGGCCCGTCATAAGCCCGATACGCGGGGCAGCGGTGAGCAAGCCGTTCCGACGCGACAGCGATATCTCGTCAGTTATGGAGTCGATGACAGCTTTCGCCGGAGCCGGTCCAAAGGAATCCGAAAGTCGCTGTTTCAGGCCATCCAGACCCTCGACATCCCTCAGTCGCCCAATGTCATTGAGCACACGCGCATGCCACGCATAGAACACCTCGGCACGTTTCGGCTCGTCGTTCCATTTCTCGGCAAAGTTCTCGCCCTTGGTGGTCTCGTTCCATACGAACCAGTGCATCCGACCGCTCACAATGCGAGTTTCTATGAAATCCGGCATGCACCGGATCACGTCGACCAGCAAATCCAACTCGCTGTCGTAGGTGTTGGTTCGGACGCAATATTCATAGCTCTGGGAGGCCAGGGTGGTGACAAGAACGGAAATGGGTGAGAGAGACGTGTCCAGATCGCCTGCCAGAATAAAGACGTCTCGATGCCTTTTGAGAATCTGCACGATTCGCTGCAGAATGCCCTTGAAAAAACCCTGCTCGGGGTAGGGCTCCACGCTGGCATGCGCCCGATCCTCCGCCTGAAGGCCTTTCATCACCCGAAACCGGGGCACCAGTTTTACTCTTTCCAGGAAAAGCGCCTTGTAGCCTTTCGGGTTTGAAGGCTTCCAAACCTTCAGTGCGCGGTCTGGAACAAACTCGCCGCCCATATAGCAATCACGATTGGGAATCGATGGCGTAATATCCAGGTGGAATTCGTTGGCATATACCAGCCGCCAGCAACGGCCCATCTCGACGAGCAATGGCTTGTAATGGCCATTATCCCTCAGGCGATCACCGATCGCCTTCTTCAGCGCGGCCGGCTCCACCCAGATCCCCAGGCCCGGAACATGCGCCACCAGGTCCACATCATGTTCATTGCTGCCGATCGGCTTCACGGTCGTTCCAATGGCAGTCGAACCCTGAAGGAAGATTCCGATCGCCTTCAACAGCGGATTGTCCGACTCTGCGAGCCACCCCCCAACGCCTTCGTAGCGCTCCTGAGCGAGAGTGGATTGGGACTGCGAGATTTCCAGTGTGGCGCACATTCGCTCAAGCGCACCGATGAGCATTCCCTCACGCAGAACAAGTCGCTGATCATGAAGCATTCATGCCTCCATTCCCCGCAAAGGGGTCGATGGTGTAAGATTCGCACCTATCATTTCGTACAGATAAATCTAACGCTTGTTTCCGTCAATCCCTGTGTTATATTTTCGTACAGATAAATCGAACGGCGCGGCGCGAGAGTGCACGCGCCTTAAGCGATTCAAGGGAGCATTTAAGGATGTCTTTGGCTGCCAAGCTCAAAGAACTACGAGGAAAAAACCGGCAGTCGTTGCAGGATGTGGCAGACGCTATTGGAGCATCGAAAACCCACGTCTATGATCTGGAAACCGGCCGCAGCACCAACCCGTCTATCGAACTTCTCACCAAGCTCGCTACGCATTTTCGAGTTTCGATCGCTGATCTTGTCGGGGAAAACCCGAAAGGCGAGAATGAGGACCCGGCGCTGGTTGCCATGTACCGAGACCTCAAGACGCTGACCCCACAAGATCGGGAAACGATCCAGATGTTGATGGATCGGCTCAAGGTTCCAAAGGAAAAATGACATGAGCGTCATGCGGATGGATTTAGCTGACACCGGATCGCCCGAAGGGCTCGTCAGCCTCATACTGAAGCATGAACCCGACTTTCGGGTCCCTGTCCCAATCGAAGAGCTGGCGCTGCAGCTTGAGATCGAGGAGATAGATGAACTTGAAACCGAGGGCTTCGAGGGCGGGCTAATCACCGACAGAAATCGGAATCGCGGGATCATCCTGGTGAAGCGCGGCGTGAACCAGCCGCGGCGTCGCTTTACGATCGGCCATGAGCTCGGGCATTTCTTGATTGCCAATCATGTACCGCACGAGGACGGCCGATTCCTTTGTTCACGGCAGGATCTGCAAACTCTATCCGCGAAGGAAGGTGACCGGCGAGCAAAGATGGAGGTTGAGGCAAACCGCTTCTCTTCACTGATCTTGATGCCGCCGCCGAAACTTCGCGAGTATTTTAAGAAGCAACCGTCGCCAAGCCTTGAGCATGTTTTCCAGCTTGCTGAGGAGTTTCAGGTCAGCAAAGAAGCCATGGCGCGAGCATATGCCGACTATCACCCTGAATCCTTGGCCTTCATCATTGTGAAGGATGGGAAAGTCGGCCGGATCTATCATCATCGGAAGCGCTTTCCGTTTATCACAGCAAGCCGCAATAAGCCGGTTCCACAAGGTTCGCTATTCTACCGGAGAGATCTTCAGATCGGTACTCCCAGTGAAATCGACGAAAGACTGCCGGATGTGTGGATTGATGTGCCGCGCGGACAACGCGCTCCGACACTAAGCGAACAGGTCTGTCTTCAGAAGAATGGCTATGCGCTGATCATGCTCTGGCACGAGGAAGCCGACGAGGAACAAGAAGAAAGAGAGGACATGACCGCTCGCGACCGCTGGCGTGCTCAACAGGAAAAATATCTAAGGGGCTGATCTCAATGGAAAGCCACAACTTTGAACGCCTGAAAGCGCATATCCTCCCTTTATCGGTTTCGAAGGTGTTCGAGACGGCCCGCCTCGAATGGGATTTGATTGGGGTCGAAATCAGCGAGGAATTTGATCAATGTCCATGCGGCCAGGACATTCTTGAGCACTGTTATATCCGGAATCGCCTCAACAGAGCGACCACTTACGTTGGGAACATCTGCATCAATCGCTTTGTCGGCATCGACACCGGAAATCTCTTTGAAGGCCTGAAGCGCATACAGGCGGACCTCTCCGCCAATGCCAACGATGATCTGATCGAGCATGCCTATCGAATGGGATATCTCTACGACGAGGAGGAATACCGGTTCCTTAAGCAGACAAAATTCAAGCGGAAGCTCTCACCGGCCCAAATGAACTGGAAGCAGAAAATCAACCGTCGAATCTTAAATCAAACGATTGTGCAGCGCCGCGGAGCGCATCAGTCTCGCTGACTCACCGGGCGAAGTTACAGCAATGTGGCGGAAAGGGGCGCCACTGCGGAATTATCTTGCGCTTTCGGACGAATTGCTTGTGAATATCACCATGAGTAGAGATTCGCTTTTCCCTTGCAGCCTTGCTTGTTTCGAGGAGCAGTACCGAAATGACGGTGAAACTGACCGATCTACGTGATGACATCGACGCAATAGTTCTCGACCTTCGCCGCGAACGAAACGATGGCGAAGTTCCAATCGACGACGCGATCGCCCGCGTTCGTTCAAACCTGGGTGACAAGATCTCCGCTACCGCAGATCAGTTGATCGACCTGACACTTCGAAAGCTGATCCACGATGTCAGCGGGCGGAAGCGCCTTAGCTTGGCGCTGGTCGGCCAAACGAGTTTGTTCGGTCACTACACAGGCATACCTGCAATGATCACCACCGGACGGGGTAAGAAGCGAGACACTACCAAAGCCACATTTCTGGAAGCGGATACCTGGTTGTCGGCACGCGAAAAGGAAGACACCGAAATTCGGTCGAAGAACGAAAAATTCAAGCATATGGTCGAGGAACTGCGTCCATATATGCAGGGACATACCGATACTCTCGAGGATGCCGCACGCCGCAAGTTCGACATGGAATTGGCTTCGAAAAAAGACCTACTCACGCGCGGATAGTAGCTGTGTGAACCGGCCGCCTGTCCCCATCGTTGCCGAAATCGCGCATCTCCATTTTCGCCTTTGAGGCGATGGCAAGCTCAGTTCTGCTTTTTGAGCAACCGAGCACAAAGAATAAAGAAGATTTGGGACAGTTGTCCTATGCCGAAAATTGAACATTGGCAGCAACTACTGTCTCGACTTCTTTCCGCAGGAGAGGCGACAATCCAAGCGCGTCCATTGGGCGTGAACTCAACCAACGGAGCGCCTGTGTCACATCCAGATCCTTGCGAGCCGAGAGATCATTCAGTTTCATTGCGGTAACGCGCGACAGGCCCAACGAAATGAAACTGATCATTGTGCGATCGGATGCGCCAATCTCCAGATAAAGAGGAATCGAAGGAATGCTGGAAGCCATATCCACCATACCAGCGACATCGAGACCAAAGACGAGGAGCGAGTTATAACAACCGATCAGCCTGACGGCCTGAAACCGAATTTCTTTCTCTATAATATCTAGCGTGTCGCGAATAATCTTCTGCTGGTTGCCGTCAGTTTTTCGATTTATTTGCTCGTCGATAATCTGCGGAAGCGGCATGCCGCGCATCCATTTGAGTGCCATCAGCGCATGGAAGCGGTGAAGGCCTTTTGTCGTGTCATAGCCCAAGATGACTTCATGACAAAGCTCAAGAATGTCTGCGTAGGATTGGAATGCCTCGCTCTCGCGCGGATGCGCCGGTATTAAGAGACGGGCATGCTCGCGGCCTTGATCAATGACGGCCTGCAAGCGGGAATACAGCCGTTGCTGTCTGTGCGCTGAAACATTTGGTGTCCGCTTGATTACGTCGGCTGGCAACGTCACAGAGGCTGCCGCAGCGGTAAGCGCTGAAGAGATCGTCAAAAACTGATCGCTCCCGCGAAACACACCTAGCTTGTCCAAGGTGACCGCCAGTTCGCCTTTCTTGTGATCGGAAAATAAGCGGACAAAAGATGTTTCCAACGCCGAGATGTCCGCGTCCCCCGTTACTGCCTCATCAGCGATAACATTCAACAGCTCTGCACTATTCTGGAGCACGCTGGTCTCAATGGCAGGGACAACGTCGGTGTCTTTCGGTCCGTCGAGCGGCTTCTTCTTCCATTTGCCGTAGTCTATCAAAAAGATGTTTCCCTGAAACTCCTTTCTAAGCCGGCCAGCCCGGCCGGAGAGATTCCAGAAGTCCGTCGACTCCAGTGGCTTTCCTTTTCCTTTTTCCGGCGCGCACATAAATAGGTTCTTTGCGGGCAAGTTGACGCCCTGCAGCAACGTGCTCGTACAAGCCAGGAAGTCGATGTCCCCGTCCGAGACTGACTGCTCCACCGCGCGTCGAAGCTGCGCCGGCATGTTGGAATAATGGAAGGCAATCCCCCTTTTTACGCATTCGACGAGAGCGTAGTTCGGGTGCACGGCCTCTCTCGCCAACGCCGCCAGAGCATCACGTTGCTCTGTTGACGCCTCTTCGTCTAGCCGAAGGTCAAGTAGTTGCATCGCAATCTTTTCCGCCTCGGCGGCGCCATTCGCATAGATAATACTGGATTGCGTCCCTCCAAGCCGAGCTGGGATATGCACTAGCTTGTCCAACCGACTAGCCAGTGTCTGTCCAACATCGAGAACGGCAACATCGAAGACATCACCGTTGCCTTCGCCAGCGCTCCGAATGTTAACACGCCCTTTCGTTGCCGAGGCAATGTCAACGAGCAAGAAGTTTTGGCTGACCGTCGGCTCTACTGACGGGAACTCGACCACATCGGTCAAGCCAAACAGGCGTCCGAACACGCTTAGGTTTCGGATCATCGGGCTGGCGAAAAGAATTTGGCTGTAAGGGTTGCGTCTCAACAGGTCGTCGATAACCCACTGCAGCACCACCCCCCGCGATCCTTCTGTAATCGAGTGCGCTTCGTCAACGATTACAAGGTCCGGACGGAATTTGGGTTGAGCGGAGAGACTGAGCTGAACCCTTTCTTGGGTCATCACGAAAACGGCTCGCTTCGGTAGGTCCTCGTCCGCGTCGAGGGGCACAGTGATAATTTCAGGTCGTGAACCAGACAGTTTTGCAAAATGGGCCATCAGATCTTCTGCAACCTGGGCAATCAGCGCCCGCGTGGGAACGATATAGACGATCGATGTCGCTGTCGCCGACCCGAGTGCGGTTGCAAGATAGTTTTGGAGTACGAAAGATTTGCCCGCGGATGTCGGTGCCGCAAGCGCGATACGCTTCCTCGCGGTCAGACCGCTCCAAAGACGGTGCTGAAAATCAGTCAAGTAAATGTCCTGATCGTCGACTACCACCCGTTGCCTTTCCGCAACTGCAATCTCTTCCGCGGATAACGCCGCAGGTAGAAGCGAACCAGCTGAATCCACATCTTCGCGCGTGCCGAAGGAAGGGAAGTTTCCAAGGCGGGAGAGGACGACCCGGAGCGCTTGATCCAATGGCAACTCATTCGCGCCAAATAGCTCGTATGTGCAGGTAGCAGCGCGGAATGCGGCGCGTCGGTGTTCATGTTTAACCGAACATGCCAGGATCGCGGCCGCCCGCATCATTCTGTTGGCATCGTCGATTCGTAAGTCGTCGGACGGCGCAACGATCTCACGACGAAGCCAAGCCAGTTCGATGTTTCGAAAAGCCGTATGAAACTTCGTATTTCCCCAGACTTTATCGACCAGCTCCTGCATCATCTCCTCCAGCCGATTTTGTCCTGAAAGATTTCTCGGAACCGCTCAACTGACGGAACCGGGAAAAAGAAAAGCTCAACTGGATGTCCGGCCAGGCCGCAGTCCTTCAATTTGCGAGCCACTTGCGGCGCAAGATCGGCCAGCCGATCCTGCGCGAGTGCAGAGAATTTTTCTTCGGCCGTCATGCTATCGGCCCGAGTGATCGCACTGAAGCCGTCGAAATCGAAGCCCACCAAGCACGTGGTGACGTCGTGCCGCGCATTGTAACTTTCCTCATAGGGATCAAGGTATCGCAGGAATGCATCGCGAGCAGCGGGGCCAAGCCCAGCGAATTCGATATTGCGCTGAACGAGATCGATCTCGTGCTGCATTTTTTCTGGATTGAGAGCTTCTACTATCGAACTGAGTGCATCCGTTATCGCATCCGACACCCTGCTGTGGAGCTTCGATTCACCCCAGTAGAGCAACAATCGCTGGGTATCGCCGCAGAAGCGTGCGTGGACACCATCTGCGCCGTAAACCGGCATATCGCGGTTCGTTTTCAACGACATTTTCGCGATGATCTGCGGGGCGGATAAAATCCATTCCGTGAGCACGTAAAGAAGCAGCTCGCCCGCCTCACCGTTCCGATGCGTCTTTTTTTGAACCGTCATGAATATACGCATCGCTTCCTCGCGCAGTTTCTCGAAAGCGGCGAGGAAATCCTCCGCCGAAATCAAACCATACTGCGAATTCAGGCCATCAAGCTCAGATCTTGGAAGCGAAAAGTGAAGTATGTAGCCGGCAAGTGCATCGACCATCTCCTGCATGGTCGCTTGCCCCTGCCTAAACGCTGGGAAGTGAAGGCGGAGCACAAGCCCATCACACTCGCACGTGACGGAGTGCGCGAGGGTTCTGATACGGGCACTGAGCTTAGAGTAGTCCCGCTTTAGTCCAGCAAGCGCGGCTTCAAGTTCGGATAGAGGTATAATGCCTTCCCTTTTACTCACTGAAGAATAGCTCACGCGTGAAGCCAGAATCAGACATCATTCTTGAAATTTCAACACGGCCAGCGCAATCGAAAGTGAGCAAATACGTCAATTGTCCACAGCTCTCGGTAGCCACTCAGGCGCCACGCCCTCACGACGGGCAGCCGCTCCTAATCGGCCTCGTTAAGGCAAACCGTCGGCATCATCCGATAATGACCATTCCTTATCTGTCTCGCTTCCCCGCGTTCTGAGGCGGCGATCTCGTATTGATCCGCATGTCAGCTCAGAAGACCAGCGTCCTCGAGCGCCTCGATGTTCGGCAGGTCGCGCAGCGTCTCCATGCCGAAGGCCGACAGAAAATGACGGCGTCGTCACGTAGGTATACGGTGCCCCAGGCGTCGGACTAAGCGGCCCGGACCCGATGAATCCCGCACCACGCAAATTGCCGATGACGTCATGGCTCACCTCCTTGCCAAAGACCTTCGACAGCTCGCCGCGGGTGACCGGCGGGAATATCCAATCGCCATCAGCACCATCGCCTCGAACTCCGACAACATTGTTGCCGCGCCGCGCGTCGGAGCAGCAGAGGCCTGGATCGCGCCTGCGTAACGCGAACGCGTTCGATGCTGCCAGCCGCCGGCGACCGACACCAGTTCGTAAAGCCGGGAACTGAGTTCCTCGCGCAAGTCATCAATGATGCAGGTCGATGCTGCAGTCCCTGCCGACCACCCGCACCAGCGTCTCGCCGCCCGGATTTCGTTCGCGAGCTGGAGGTGGCACAAAAACATCTACCACAATGACGATCTTCTGCTCCTTCCGATACACTGTTTGTTAAACGACAACTCCTATTTCCGCTCGCCCTCGGCATTGGGGCCGAGAGGGAATGCGAGCATGCCAAGAGAAGATATTTCCTCACGTCATTTTCAACGAAAAATCTCAGACTTCTGCGAGGTGCGCATCGCGCCGATCGCATCGAAACGGGCTTTGGACAACATCCGGCCATACCTCATCAGCCTGATCATCTATCGCAAGTCACCGCCGTTGCTGAACGGCCGCATCGATTGGAAGGCGGTCGGTGAAGCCTGCGGGATCGAGGACGAGATCACGCTGGAGCTGAAAACCCACCTGCGCCCTGGCCTCGACGCCATCCTCCGATGGCTCCGCATGCCGCCCGCAGCGGAAGACGTTCGGACGACAAAACGGAAACCCACATCGCCCAAAACCGTTCGCCGGACGCCAGCACCAGCGGCATCCGCGACCCGCAAGCCCCAACGGCTGGGCAGCGACAACACTCTGGCCCAATCCGCCTCAGCATCGCCAGGTCCGCAGCCAAAACCGATCCAGGAATTTCCCGAACCGCTGTTCGAAGCGGTGGACGATCCAGAGAGCTTCCAGGACGCCCTCATCTACCAGATGCGCCGCTTCGGCGACAGTTACTGGCAACTCTATCGTGCGATCATCCGTCTCGGCGAGACTTTTGACCACAAGACGCTCTTGTCATGGATCCAGGGTGAACGCGCGCCGAGATCGATTGCCAGCTTCGACATCCTCTCCCGCATCGAGCGGCGCTACCGACTGGCGGAGGGATATTTCAAGGCGAAGCTGCCGCATCAGGCGCGTTCGCTCAATGGTCACGATCTTGGCGATATCAGTCCTGTCGAGCGGCGGCGATTGGCCTGGCATCTGCCGGACGACTTTGGCAGCCTGCCGTTTTCCAAACGCGAGGAAATCATCGACTGGGTGCGGCGTGTCATCATCTCTGGCTCGACCGATTATCGCCGCTACCAGGCGGCGGCCAGCAAGAAACGCTATGCGATCCGCTTTCCCGGCATCACCTATGGCGGCGGATCCCTGTCTCCCCGATCTCCCGCGCTGACCAGCAGCGCCAGTCTGACCGCAGAAGAATTCTTAGAGGATCCGGACCTTCTTTCCGGCGTCGTCGACGCGCCGCAACGGTTGGCGATGGAGATGGCGGACCTGATCCGCTTCAAGACCTCGACACTGACGGCGATCGGGTTTCAGCGCAACGGCGTGTGGGGCGAGGAAACGGCATCGCAGAAGATCGAGCATCTCGGACTGATGTTCGGTGCACTGGCCGCCTCACCCGCCGGCATCGTCAAGGGCCGCGGCGTCCCGCTCAGCCAATTGACCTTCGGCTTGCTGATCTTCCCGGGTGTCTGGGATTGGTATCTGCAATGGCGCGAGCAGCGACGCGGCTTCTACACCAAATGGGAAGAAGACATGCTGATGGTCGCACAAGCCCTCACCCGTGCGGAGGTTGGCTGGATCCGGCAGCATCCGGAGCTTCTGAAGAATGTTCGCCCGATCGAAGGTCTGATCGCGCCGGAGGAGATCGAATTCGCTTCGCGTGACTGGCATGGCGCCTGCGACGCGTTTCATCGGCATGCTGCCAATCGCTCCAAGGAAGTTCAGCGGGTCATGCGGGTGCATCGCGATCCGTTCGAGCCGATCATGGTGATCCTCGAAGCGGACAGCCCTTTGGCAGAGTATCGCAAAATCACGGACGAGATCCTGAAGCGGATGCCGGACGAGCATCTCTATCCGCGGCCAGCGGCGGAAGCGGTCCGCTCCTTTCTGATACTTCGGCTTGGGTTGCATCTGGGACTGCGGCAGAAGAACCTCCGCCAGCTTCGCGTCTGCCCGCGCGGTCATTTTCCGACGGCGGAGCGCCGGTTGGAAGACATGAAGTGCGGGGAGCTGCGCTGGAGCGACCGCGAGCGTGGCTGGGAAGTGCTCATTCCGTCCGTCGCATTCAAGAATTCCGGCTCGTCCTTCTTTGGGCAAAAACCGTTCCGGCTGATCCTGCCCGATCTGCTCGATCTCTACCACTACCTGGATGCCTATCTCGACCGGCATCGCGGTGTGCTGCTCGCCGGCACGAAAGACCCAGGCACCCTGTTCGTAAAGACGGTCAAGACGACCAGCACCGACGCCGCCTACGACTCCACGACCTTCTATGAGGCCTGGCGGACCGTGATCCAACGATATGGAATCTACAATCCGTATACCGGTCGCGGCGCCATCAAGGGCCTGCTGCCGCACGGGCCGCATAATGTCCGGGATATTCTGGCGACCCATATCCTCAAGCAGACAGGATCCTACGAGCAGGCGAGTTACGCGATTCAGGATACTCCGGATGTGGTGCAGCAGCACTATGGCCGTTTCCTGCCGCAGGACAAGGCGGCGCTCGCGGCAAAAATCCTGAACCAGGTCTGGGAAGCGGCGTAGCCCGGAACGAGTGGCTGGCCCAATTTCGCCCACGTACTCGTCCGCTCCGTGGTTCGGCCGAGCTTGCCGCCGAGGCGCGGGCAGGTTCGGCCTCCCTCAACTGCCTATAGACTCATTCTCCGCGTCCGCCACTGCCCACTTGGTCGACGCTCAGGATGTTTTCATATCGTTAACCATATGAATTAACGTCATTCTTTTCTGTAGCGGAAGCGAATATTAAATTAGCTTCCTCTACGCCCTATGATGTTTCAGGCCACATCTCACTTCCGATAAGTAAAGCTTATCGGACGCGATTGATTTCAGCCCGCAAATCAGTGATGTCGGTCGCCCTGGATCGCCGGAAACGCCCGGTTTTCCGGGCTTTCGGGGCGATTTCGCCCGGGATGACCGGACTCCCCAAGACAGAATTCGACGGCCGACGCCGGCGCAGATGACCCCTTCTCCTTTCCAGGGTTGAGCGCCAGCGCTCTTTTGGCAGGCTCCTCCTCTTCAGGTATCAGCGAAGCCGTTGCTTTTCCGGCATTTCCGCCACAGAAGCCCGCTGACGCGCGTTTGCCTATGCCGACGCTCGGTTGCTCGTTCGCAACGGCATTTCGAGTCTGGCGCGCCGCTATTTCATGTCTAAAACACGCTTGCAAAGGACCGATTTCTAACGCATGCCTTATCTGTACAAAGTACTTCGAGACAGGGCCGTTACAAGCGCGATGGCGAAGCCACAAACATTTAACAACCAACAATCTCCCAAGCGGCTGATCGGTTATGCCCGGGTGTCGACGGATGAACAGGTCCACGATGCCCAGTTGGACGAGCTGCGTGCAGCCGGCTGCGATCGGATCCATCAGGAGCATGGTTCCGGAGCATCGCGGGCTCGACCGGTGCTGACGCGATTACTCGCTGAGCTTAGCGCCGGCGACGTCCTCATTGTCGTGCGCCTCGATCGACTGGCCCGATCCGTCAGTCATCTCTTGTCGGTGATCGAGGACCTCGAGGCGCGCGGCGTGCATTTCCGGTCGATTCGCGATCCAATCGATACGTCGACCCCGCAGGGCATGTTTTCCCTTCAGGTCCTCGGCGCCGTCGCGCAGCTCGAGCGGGCGCTAATCGCCGAGCGTACCAAAGCCGGCATTAAGGCGGCGAAGGCACGCGGCAAGCTTCCTGGAAATCCGGGTCTGCGAGAACGACGGCCGGAGGCGATCAAGGCAATCTCGCAGGCACGGGAGAAGCTCTATCTCGATGAACTCATTGCATCGGCGCAGACGTGGCTGCCGATGGTGCGTCAACTCCGGCCGCAGCACAGTTGGGACAATGTCGTGCGGGTTCTCAATCGCCGTGGCCACGACTGGACCGTCGAACGCCTTCGTCGCGCTGTTCATCGCATGGTACGCGAAAAGCTCGCGGAGAAGGAACTCCTTGCTCGATCCCCTCGCCGCGCTCCCGAAGACTATCTGATGAAGCTGGTGGCGGCAATTGCCATTGCCGATCCCAACCTGTCGCTGCGCGACATTGCCGCGCAACTGGACCAGATGGGAGAACGGCCTGTGCGCAGCGGCAAGAAGTGGCAACCGTCCTCGGTGCGGGTCCTGCTGGACGAAGCCCACCGATTTGGCCTCATTCGCCGTTGAGGGCATGGTTCATCCGACGCCCGATGGCAGATATTCTTTTCTTGTCGCTATTCGACTGCATAGCCGTCAGGTCCGGCCTTTAGGGATCTGTAGCGCCAGGACCGCTAGTCGCTATCGCTCCGCGGTTTCAGCTCAGCGCCTACATCCTCGCCCGCGGAGCCGGCTTCCTCCGCCTGCTCGCCCCCTCCCCCGGAACGTGCTGAAGGCTTCAGCCGCGGTGATTATGATCCACAGAGGCGCGCGGGCCATGACCCTCGGCGGCGCGGGTAAAAGCAGAGGACAGCCCCTCCCCTCGCTACCAAAAAAAAGCCGTCTCGGCTGCACGAAGAATTCGGGCGCGAGCCGGGACTCAGTCAGACAGTATTTGTTTCTTTTACAATCCGTCCGCGTTTCGGCGTTCTTTCAAGGATGCTCGACAATTTGATTGAGCCATTTGTCCGCGCCGCCAGCTATATTTCCTACAAGAATGATTACGGCCGAAAATCTGCAAACATTCGTTTACTGTCCTCGAAGCCTGGTAGGTCTTCGTCCTGAAGCATCCTGCGGAGACCGCCGTTAAGCTTACAAAGCAATGTCTCCTTTCAGTCGTGACAAACACCGCCATTGTTCGTTCGAACACGAAGCCGCTCAATCGGCTCCGTGCATCAACTGACCTTACTACACCAGCCGCATAGAAGGGCTGTCGGCCATTCTACCCGGCCAACCATGACCAATGCCCTTAGAACGTCATGTACGATCAAAAATGACCGCCAAGACCCTGCGACCCATGGCGGCGGCAGGACGGTACCTATCTCTACACAACCGATCTTGTGAGAGGTGGCGCGAGGAGCGGGTCATGCGACGTCCATAGTAGCGCCCGAAAATGTCGTTTCTTTTCAGAGTGTTGGAGCTGTGGTCAGCTGACCACCGGAAAAGCAGCTGGTGGCAGTGCGTCCCACCCCCAAAAACTTGCTGGCCCACGACAGCAGAGTCTGGCGAGAGACCTCGATCAGTGGACCCGCTGACCTAGCACTCAATCCTCTCCGGCGGCGACTAGAGCCTGCGCGCTCCGAGTACGCCAAGTGGCGGAAACGCGAAGCTTTCATCTCGCGCAGCGTTGGAGCCGGTTGTGGCAATGGTATCTGCATCACTTGCCCGGGTCTGGTCCGAGCGATGAGTGCGGCCGGAAGTGGTTGTAATCGTCGGCCCAGCAATGGCGCTTCGGGCATAATCGCAGCCGAGGAACAGGCTTTGGTTGACCATCTCGTCCCCGCATCCGGCCGTTGAAGCTCTCGACATTAGCGTTTTGCATCGGCTTCCCGGCGTGATGCCGTGCGACTCGACCCTATGATCCTTCGACCTGGCAAGGATCGCATTCGAGGTGAATTCCGTGCCGTTGTCGGAGACGATCATCCCCGGTTTGCCGCGCCGTTCGATGAGGACCGACAGTTCGCGAGCGACGCGACGAGGCAAGATCGAGGTGTCCGGGATCGCCGCCAGGCATTCGCGGGTCACGTCTTCGACGAAGTTGAGCACGCGAAACCGCCTTCCGCAAGCGAACTGGTCGTGAACGAAATTCAGCGAGCATCGGGCATTGGCCTTCGCTTCGACCAGGATCGGGCCAGGCGTGCCGCCCCGGCTTTTCTGCTTGCGAACGGAAAGTCCTTCTTCGCGATAGAGCCCGTAGATGCGGTCGACCCCAACGGCGCTCCCTCCCGCCGAAGCCGCCGGTCGCCGAAACGCCATCGCTCATTGGCGAGGTCGCGCAATAGGGCGACTTCTTTATCATGTGGGCGCGCCTGCCCGACCAACGCTTCGATCTTTTGTCGCGCGTCATGCATGACCATGCACTCATCGGCGGCTCTAAACTGCGTGATGTCGTAGAGACAGTTCGGTTCTGCGACACCCAACGATCGAGCTGCGCGAGCGCGCCGACCGTCCGGCGCGGCAGGCAACGTTGTGCCTGCGCTTCGGCTAGGCGACGATCCGGCGGCCGCAAGACCTGCGCGAAGAAGGGCTGCCCGACGGGTTAGGCTCAGTTGGGTTGAGGTCGTCGAACCGGACGCACCCGACGGTGTCGAGCCCTTGCATTGGCTGCTCTTGACCACCCATGCGCTCTCCAGTGCGACTGACGCCTGGGAGATCGAGGACAGCCAATTGCAGTTAGCGGCGCGGCTGGAAAAGCTCGTCGCCATCGCCGCCAAGGCCGCGGCAATCGTCCTCCAACTCGTGCAGGACCGCAGTGGCGGCGATCCTCACCCAGGCAAGCCTGGCAGTCAGTCCCCACGAGATCAACACGCTCGCCGCCCTCGAAAGCCGCTTCAAGGGCAAGACCAAGCTGCAATCCAATCCCCATCCAAAACCTTCGCTCGCCTGGGCCGCCTGGATCATCCCCAAACTCGGCGGCTGGAACAGCTATGCCTCCTCCAAGCCGCCTGGACCCATCACCTTCTTCAACGGACTCAAATACTGTGCCGATGGCTGGGCCTTGCGAGATAGGTATATGCCTCAGTCGTTCGGTGGAGAAGTGTTCCACTGGATCATTTGCTTTTGGTCACGAACAAAATCCAGCGACCAGCGGGCAGAGCCTTCGCGTTGACCAGGATCGGTGCGCGCGTGCCTGCAAGTTCGCTTACGGAAGGGGGTTTCGCGTGCTCAACATCGTCGATGACGCGACGCGCGAATGCCTCGCGGCGATCCCCGGACACCTCGATCTCCGGTCGTCGCCTCGCTCGAGAGCTGACGATCGAATGGCGCGGCAAACTCGCAATGATCTCTCCGACAACGGCACCAAACTCACCTCGAATGCCATTCTTGTCTGGTCAAAAGACCATAGGGTCGAGTGGCTCATTGCGTCACCTCGCCCAAGATAGCGGTTGATGAATTCTCCCAGTGTTGTGGAAGTGCCGCCGCGAATCAGCCCCGTAGATTCCGGCGCTGCGGATGGCAGCAGTTAGTTGTTCCTATTGCGTCCTATCCATGCGGCGCCATCGCCCATTCGCGATTAGCCGGCACAGCCGGCCGCCTTGAGATTTGCTCGCCGCGCCGGTGCCAATGAATTGATGAAAGGCGGCTGCCATTTCGTGCGAAGACTTCGCTCCTGGTCTTGTTCGTGCGCGACCTTGGGCGCGTTCGTATTGAGATCACGGTCTACTGTTCCCCTAAGAGGCGTCATTTGGCTCGGGAGCCAGACGGTAACCGGCGCAATGCCTCCGACAAGCCGCCTTTGAAAGTTGGTGTTTTCCAAGGGTTAGCTTTGTGGTCAGCTGACCACAACCGAAATCCTCAACGGCAGGAATAACGATCAGCCGCAC